>DATFCQ010000024.1:0-14013 GCA_035252905.1 Allostellaceae bacterium
GGCGCCGCGCCGAGGAAGAGGCGCAGAAGAAAGCGGCCGAGGACGCGCAGCGCCGCAAGGAAGAAGAATCACGTCGCGAAGTGGCCGAGCGCGCCGGCAAGGCGGCGGCGGCCAAGGTCGCCGCCCTCGCCGCGGCCGGCAAGGTCGCCGCCCCGGCCGAGGAGGAGGCGGAAGAAAAGCCGGCGGTGCGGCGCGGTATCCGCGTCGAGGCCAAAAAGCCGGCGGCGCCGGTTCGCCGCGAGGATTCGCGCCGCCGCACCGGCAAACTGACCGTCACCCGCGCTCTCTCGGAGGAAGACGAGCGCATGCGCAGCCTCGCCTCGGTGCGCCGCGCCCGCGAGCGCGAGCGCCAGCGGCTGCATCAGGGTCAGCAGGAGCAGGCCAAAGTCGTGCGCGACGTCGTCGTCCCCGAGACCATCACCGTGCAGGAACTCGCCAACCGCATGGCCGAGCGCGGCGCCGACGTGATCAAGGCGCTGATGCGCATGGGGGTCATGGCGACGATCAACCAGGTTATCGATGCCGACACGGCCGAACTCCTCGTCACCGAGTTCGGCCACCGCCTGCGCCGGGTGTCCGAGGCCGATGTCGAGATCGGCCTGCGTGGCGAGGACGATTCGCCCGAGGCGCTGCAGCCGCGCGCCCCGGTCATCACCGTGATGGGCCATGTCGACCACGGCAAGACCTCATTGCTCGACGCATTGCGCCACACCGATGTGGCGGGCGGCGAAGCCGGCGGCATCACCCAGCACATCGGCGCCTATCAGGTCACCCTGGGCGGCGGCAGGCAGATCACCTTTATCGATACGCCCGGGCATCAGGCCTTTACCGCGATGCGCGCGCGCGGCGCCAATATTACCGACATCGTGGTCCTGGTGGTCGCCGCCGATGACGGCATCATGGAGCAGACCGTCGAAGCGATCCGCCACGCCAAGGCGGCCCAGGTGCCGCTGATCGTCGCCATCAACAAGATGGACCGGCCGGACGCCAACCCCGATCGCGTCCGCCAGGAACTGCTGCAGCACGAGATCGTCGTCGAAAAGCTCGGCGGCGAGGTGCTCGACGTCGAGGTCTCGGCGCTCAAGAAAACCAATCTCGACCGGCTTGAAGAAGCGATCCTGTTGCAGGCCGAACTGCTCGATCTGAGAGCCAATCCGGACCGCCCGGCGGAAGGGGTCGTGCTCGAAGCCAAGCTCGAACGCGGACGCGGGGCGGTCGCCACCGTGCTGATCCAGCGCGGCACCTTGCGGGTCGGCGACATTTTTGTCGCCGGCAGCGAATGGGGGCGCGTGCGCGCGCTCGTCGACGACCGCGGCCGCAACCAGGAGGAGGCGGGTCCCTCGGTGCCGATCGAAGTCCTCGGGCTGAACGGCACGCCGCTTGCCGGCGACGATTTCGTCGTCGCCGAGAACGAGAGCCGGGCGCGCGACATCGCCGATTTCCGCCAGCGCCGCCGGCGCACCGCGCAGGCGGCGGCCGGGGCGCGCGGCACGCTCGAACAGATGTTCTCGCAGATCGCCGCTGGCGCCGCCAAGGAATTGCCGGTGGTCGTCAAATCGGACGTCCAGGGTTCGCTGGAGGCGATCGTCGGCTCGCTCGAAAAATTGTCGACGAACGAGGTGTCGGTGCGGGTCCTGCACTCGGCGGTCGGCGGCATCAACGAGAGCGACGTAATCCTCGCCAAGGCCTCGGATGCGTTCATCATCGGCTTCAACGTGCGGGCCAACCCGCAGGCCCGCGATCTGGCGCGGCGCGACGGCGTCGAGATCCGCTATTACTCGATCATCTACGACCTGATCGATGACTTGCGCAATGCGCTGTCGGGCCTCTTGGCCCCGGCCCTGCGCGAACGCTTCCTCGGCAATGCCGCGATCCGCGACGTGTTCACGATCACCAAGGTCGGCAAGGTCGCCGGCTGCATGGTCACCGAAGGCACGGTGCGGCGCGGCGCCCGGGTGCGCCTCCTGCGCGACAACGTCGTCATCCACGAAGGCACATTGAAGACGCTGAAGCGCTTCAAGGACGAGGTGCGCGAGGTCAGGGAAGGCTACGAGTGCGGCATGGCCTTCGAAAACTACCATGACGTCCAGGTCGGCGACGTCGTCGAATGCTTTGAGGTGGAAGAGGTCGCGCGGGCCTTGTAGCGCGTGGCCGCCGCAGGGTTCGATCATGCAGACGCGACGCGACCGGCGCCAGCCGCTCGTTCCCGAGGCCCGGCCCGAGCGGGGAACCGGTCCGCGTCGGCTGCGCCTCGGCGAGGAATTGCGCCATGCCCTGTCGCACCTGCTGCGGCCGGGCGAATGCCGCGATCCGGCGCTTTACGACGCCAATATTACCGTCAGCGAGGTGACGCTCTCCCCCGATCTGCGCAAGGCCACCGCGTTCGTCATTCCGCTCGGCGGCGCCAAGGAGAGCGAGATCATGGCGGGGTTGAAGCGCAGCACGCCGTATCTGCGCGGCCGGCTCGCCCGGGAGGTGTCGCTGCGCCGCATCCCCGAAATCGCCTTCGCGCTCGACCGTTCCTTCGAGCATGCCGAGCGCATTGCCGCGCTGCTGGCGCAACCGGACGTCAAACGCGATCTCGGCCGAACGGCCGGCGCGGGGCAGGACGAAGACGATGGCTGAGCAAGGGCCGCACGGCTGGCTCGTCATCGACAAGCCGCCGGGCATGACCTCGAACCACGTGGTCGGGTTTGTCCGCAGCCGGCTTGCGGTCAAGGTCGGACATGCCGGGACCCTCGACCCGTTGGCGAGCGGGGTATTGCCGCTCGCTCTCGGCGAGGCGACAAAGACCGCGTCTTTTGCGATGAGCGGCCGCAAGCATTACCGTTTCCGGGTGCGCTGGGGCGTCGCCCGCGACACCCTCGACAGCGACGGCGCGATCGTCGCCGAAACGCCGCACCGGCCGGAACCGGCCGAGATCGAGGCGGCGCTGCCGCGCTTTGTCGGCCGGATCGCGCAGACGCCGCCGGCCTATTCGGCGATCAAGATCGGCGGCCGCCGAGCCTATGCCTTGGCCCGCTCCGGAGCGCCGCCCGCCCTCGCCGCACGGTCCGTCGACGTCGCCAGCCTCTCCCTGATCGCAACCGAGGGTCGCGACTACGCCCGTTTTGAGGCGATCGTCGGCAAGGGCGTCTATATCCGGGCCCTCGCCCAGGATCTCGCGCTTGCCCTCGGCACGCTCGCTCACGTCGTCGAACTGCGCCGGCTGTCGGTCGGACGTTTCGCCGAAGCGCAGGCGATTTCGCTGGAATTCGTGGACCGGCACCGGCATAGTCTCGCGGCCTGCGGACATCTGCTGCCGATCGAGACCGCGCTGGACGACATCCCGGCCCTGGCCCTGACGGCGGCCGAAGCCGCGCGTCTGCGCCAGGGACAGCGCGTCAGGCTCTCCGATCCGGACAACCTCCCCCGGCTCGACCCGGGCACAGTGGTCAGCGCCCGCTGCGACAATGCCGTCGTCGCCCTGGCCAGGATCGAGGGCGGCGACCTGCGGCCAATGCGCATCATCAGACAGTGAGAGGGCCGGATCGATGTCGATCACCGCCGAGCGCAAACAGGCGCTCATCCACGATTACGCAACCAGGGAGAGCGATACCGGGTCGCCCGAGGTGCAGGTCGCCATCCTGAGCGAACGGATCCGCAACTTGACCGATCATCTGGCGACCCATAAGAAGGATTTTCACTCCCGGCGCGGTCTTCTCGTCATGGTCGGACAGCGCCGCCGGTTGTTGGACTATCTGAAGCGGTCGGATGTCCGGCGCTACGAGGCATTGATCGCTCGCCTCGGATTGCGGCGTTGAGGGGACCGCTCGGCCCGTCCCGCCGTGCCGCTCGCTGTAGCGGCCGCCACGGGTCCGCCGCCTGCTTTTCGCGAAGGAAGAAATCGAATGTTCCAGATTTATCGTAAGGAGCTGGACTGGGGCGGGCGTCGGCTCGTTCTGGAAACCGGCAAACTGGCCCGCCAGGCCGACGGGGCGGTGCTCGCCAGCTATGGCGAGACGATGGTGTTGTGCACGGCGGTGGCGATGAAGGCGGCCAAGCCCGGCCAGGACTTTTTCCCGCTGACCGTCAATTACCAGGAGAAGACTTTCGCCGCCGGCAAGATACCCGGCGGCTATTTCAAGCGCGAGGGCCGACCCTCGGAAAAGGAAACCCTGGTCTCGCGACTGATCGACCGGCCTCTGCGGCCGCTCTTCGTGCCCGGCTTCCGCAACGAGACGCAGATCGTCTGCACGGTCCTGTCGCACGATTTGGAGAACGATCCCGACATCGTGGCGATGATCGGGGCCGCGGCGGCGCTGACGATCTCGGGCATCCCGTTTCTCGGCCCCGTCGCCGGCGCGCGGGTCGGCTATATAAACGGCGAATACGTTCTCAACCCGACCCTTGCGCAGATCCCGCGCTCGCAGCTCGACCTCGTCGTCGCCGGCACCGGAGAAGGCGTTCTGATGGTCGAATCGGAGGCGCGCGAACTGTCCGAAGAGACCATGCTCGGCGCCGTCACCTTCGGGCATCGCGCCTTTCAGCCGGTCATCCAGGCGATCATCGAACTGGCCGAGACCTGCGCCCGCGACCCCTGGCCGATGCCGGAGGAGCCGCCCGAACTCCCCGCCATCGAGGCGCGGCTGCGCGAGGAGGCGGGACCGTTGATCGCCGCGGCCTACCGCGAAGGGGGCAAGCAGGACCGCAGCGACCGGCTCGACGCGGCCAAGCAGAAGATCGTCGAATTGTTCGGCGACGACGAGCAGCGGGCGAGCGCGCTGAAATTGTTCAAGGATCTCGAAAAGGAGATCGTCCGCGGCGCAATCCTGCGCGACGGGCGCCGCATCGACGGCCGCGACACGAAGAGCGTCCGCCCGATCTGGTGCGAGGTCGGGATCCTGCCGCGTCCGCACGGTTCGGCCCTGTTCACGCGCGGCGAGACGCAGGCCTTGGCCGTTGCCACGCTCGGCACCGGGCAGGACGAGCAGATCGTCGACGCGCTCGAAGGCGAATACCGCGAAAACTTCATGCTCCATTATAACTTCCCGCCCTATTCGACGGGCGAGGCGGGACGCCTCGGCTCCCCCGGGCGGCGCGAGATCGGGCACGGCAAGCTCGCCTGGCGCGCGCTTCACCCGCTGCTGCCGGGAAAAGAGAGCTTTCCCTATACGATCCGCGTCGTCTCCGAGATCACCGAATCGAACGGCTCCTCGTCGATGGCGAGCGTATGCGGCGGCTCGCTCGCCTTGATGGACGCCGGGGTGCCGCTGTTGCGCCCCTGCGCCGGGATCGCGATGGGGCTGATCAAGGAGAGCGAGGGCTTTGTCGTCCTGTCCGACATCCTCGGCGACGAGGACCATCTGGGCGACATGGATTTCAAGGTCGCCGGGACCGAACGCGGCATCACCGCGCTGCAGATGGACATCAAGATCACCTCGATCACCGAGGAGATCATGCGGATCGCGCTCGACCAGGCGCGCGAGGGCCGCGTCCATATCCTCGGCGAAATGGCCAAGGCGTTGACCGGCGCGCGCGCCGAGGTCAGCGAAAACGCGCCGCGGATCACGACGATCGCCATTCCCCGGGACAAGATCCGCGAGGTCATCGGCTCCGGCGGCAAGGTCATCCGCGAGATCACCGAGACGACCGGCGCCAAGATCGACATCGACGATGACGGCACGGTCAAGGTCGCCGCCGTCGACGCCAGCGCCGCGCAGGCCGCGATCGACTGGATCCGCGGCATCGTCGCCGAACCGGAGGTCGGCCATATCTACACCGGCAAAGTGGTCAAGATCGTCGATTTCGGCGCCTTTGTGAATTTCCTCGGCGCGCGCGACGGATTGGTGCACATCAGCGAGCTGGCGCCAACGCGCGTCGCCCGGGTCTCCGACGTGGTCAAGCAGGGCGACACGGTCAAGGTCAAGGTGCTCGGCTTTGACGACCGCGGCAAGATCAAGCTCAGCATGCGCCAGGTCGATCAGGAAACCGGCGAGGATCTCGGGGCAAAACGGGCAGCCGAACGGGCGGAGCCGGCCAAGGCCGTCCCCTGACGGCGCGCGGTGCTCCGGGGAATTGATGTCGGAGCGCGATGCCCCCTCCCCCGCTCCGCTGCCGCCGGTGATCGGGCATCGCGGCGCCGCCGCGCATGCTCCCGAAAACACGCTTGCGGCGCTTTCTCAGGCGCGCGCCCTTGGCTGCCGCTGGGTCGAATTCGACGTCCGCCTGACCGCCGACGACGAACTGATCCTGTTGCATGACGCAAGGCTCGAACGCACCACCGACGGGAACGGCAAGGCGGCGGCGCTGCCGCTTGCGACGATCCGCCGCTATGATGCCGGAAGCTGGTTTGCGCCGGCCTTCGCCGGCGAGCGCGTGCCGACCCTTGCGGAAGCGCTGTCGCGGCTCGGCGAACTCGGCCTCGGCGCCAATATCGAAGTGAAGGCGGAGCGCGGCCGCGCGCGGCGGACCGGCGAACGGGTCGCCGCCATGGTCGCCCGGGCGTGGCCGCCCGCCCTGCCGCCGCCAATCCTGTCAAGCTTTCTGCTGCCCGCCTTGTCGGGGGCCCGCGCCGAGGCGCCGGAACTCGCCCGCGGCCTCCTGTTCCGCACAATCCCGAAGAATTGGCTGGTCGTCGCCATGAAGTTCGACTGCGCCACCATTCATGCCGATCAGCGCTTTCTCAATCCGGCCATAGTAGCCGAGATCCGCCGATTGGGCTATTCTTTGCTCGCCTACACGGTCAACGACCCCGTGCGGGCGCGCTCTTTGTTCGATTGGGGGGTCACCGCCGTGTTCTCGGACCTTCCCGACGCCGTTCTTGCCGCCGCCGGGGTGCGACAGGGAGCAGTCTGTTGAAGCCGCTCAACCCGCTGGTCATTTCCGGGCGCGAGGTTTTGCCGCTGGTCGAGGGCGGCAAGGGCATCTCGGTGTCGAACGGGGAAAGTTCCGGCGCCTGGGCCGCCGCCGGCGGCGTCGGCACGTTCTCCGGCGTCAACGCCGACAGCTACGGCGAAACCGGCGAACTGGTCCCGCAGGTCTATCACGGCCGCACCCGGCGCGAGCGGCATGAGGAACTGATCGCCTATGCGATCGCCGGCGGCATCCATCAGGCCCGCGTCGCCTATGAACGCTCGGGCGGCAGCGGCCGCATCCACATGAACGTATTGTGGGAGATGGCGGCGGCCGAACGCGTCCTGCACGGCGTTCTCGAAGGCGCCCGGGGGCTCATCCACGGCGTCACCTGCGGCGCCGGCATGCCCTACCGCATCGCCGAGATCTGCGCCCGCTACGGCGTCTATTATTATCCGATCGTGTCCTCGGGGCGCGCTTTCCGCGCCTTGTGGAAGCGCGCCTATCACAAGTTCCGCGAATGGCTCGGCGGCGTCGTCTACGAGGACCCGTGGCTGGCCGGCGGCCATAACGGCATCACCAACAACGAGGACCCGAACCGTCCCGAGCCGTCCTATCCGCGGGTGCGCGACCTGCGCCATCTGATGGCCGAGTTCGGGCTGGCGACGACGCCGATCTTTATGGCGGGCGGGCTGTGGTATCTGCGCGAGTGGAGCGACTGGATCGACAATCCCGAATTGGGTCCGATCGCCTTCCAGTTCGGCACGCGGCCGCTCCTTACCCAGGAAAGCCCGATCCCCGAAGCGTGGAAGCGCAAATTGCCGACCTTGCGGGAGGGGGAGATCTCGCTGAACCGCTTCAGCCCTACCGGGTTTTATTCCTCGGCGGTGCGCAACGGCTTTCTGCGCGAGATCGAAGGGCGCTCGCAGCGCCAGGTGGCCTACAGCGTCGAACCGCTCGGCGAGCATGTCGCGCCGTTCCGGGTCGGAGCCCGCGGCCGTCTCGTCTATCTGACCCCGCACGACCGCGAGGCGGCCGAGCGCTGGGTCGCCCGGGGGTTCACCGAGGCCTTGCGTACGCCCGATGCGACATTGATCTTTGTGACCCCGCAAAGGGCGGCGGAGATCCGCAATGATCAGATCAATTGCATGGGCTGCCTCAGCGCCTGTCTGTTCTCAAACTGGGCGCAGAACGAAACGGGCACGACCGGCAAGAAGGTCGACCCGCGCAGCTTCTGCATCCAGAAGACCTTGCAGGCGATCCGCCATTCGGACGACGTCGAATTTCAGCTGATGTTCGCCGGGCACAACGCCTATCGCTTCGCCACCGACCCGTTCTATGCCAACGGCTATGTGCCGACCGTGCGGGAACTGGTCGAGCGGCTGCAGACCGGGGATTGACGAAACGCCCGATTCCCTCCATCTTTTCTCGCAGTTGCCAATTAATATCGCCTATATAGAAGGCATGGAGCGCCTCCCCCCCTCTCTCAAGCTGCTGGCGCGCCTGCGTTCAGCAGGTCTGCGGCCGACGCGTCAGCGCCTCGCACTGGCTCGCCTCCTGCTCGAAGGCGACGACCGCCACATCACGGCCGAGCAGCTTCACGCCGAAGCGCTCGCCGCGGCGATCCCGGTGTCGCTCGCAACCGTCTACAACACGTTGCACCAGTTTACCGAGGCCGGACTGTTGCGTGAGGTCGTGGTCGAGCCGGGACGCTCCTATTTCGACACCAACACGACCGATCACCACCACTTCTTCTGCGACGCCACCGGCCGGCTGCAGGATATCCCGGGCGAGCATCTTTCGGTCAGCGGCCTGCCCTGTCCCCCCTCGGGCACCGAGATCCGCCGCATCGACATCATCATCCGCGTGCGCCCTCAGCAATAGGAGCGCCGGCTCCCGAGGCCATCGAAGGGCTGCCCGCAAGGCGACTCGCGTCGGGACGGCCGCTGTGAACCCTCCCCGCCATCCCGGCGAAACAGGCCGTGTGAAAACTCCGCCACCCCGCCAATTTCGCCGTCCCCGCACAAGCGCTAGGGTATCTGTACCTACCCGTCATGACCGCGAAAGCGGGCATCCAGGGGCCAAATATCGGACTTTCCGTCACTGGCCCCTGGGTTCCCGCTTTCGCGGGGACGACTGGTAAAATACTGGAAATCCTGGTCTTTTTCGCCGGGACGACCCATTCCAATCAATTGGATTGCACCCTCGAAAGCCGGGGGCAGCCCATTGCTTCCGCCTGAATGACGGGTTTCGCGCTGCGCAACCCGTCCTATGATCCACAGGATTGTATGCAATTTATCATGGCCTGCAGGCCTCACTCACGGGCGGCCGCGTCTCCGGCGCGCGCGACCGCTAGTTTGGAACTTTTCTCATCCGTTGACTCGATCTCTGGGGCGATCTAGTCTTCCGCCATCACATCGGTTCGGCCGCATTTTGCGACCTGCCCGTTCCTGGAGGTTCGAGGGACGATGGGTCGTCGCACTCTTGAAAAGACTGTCATAGGCGGCATGCCGCATTACACCACCCTTATGCGCCCGCTTCCGCTCCCGCCCAAAGCGGGTGCAGAGGCCCGCATCGACTCGACACTGGCTCATCGCTAAGGGAGGAGGCCCCAGCATGGCACACCAGGACGACATCGCTTTGATGGCACATCTGATGAGACGTGCCGGTTTCGGAGCGAGCCGCGATGAACTCGAAGCACGGGTATGGAAAGGATATGACGCAACCGTAGAGGAATTACTGCACCCCGAGCTGCAGCCCGCGGTCGATCCTTACACGCTCCTGCGCTATCAGCCGGCTTCATTGCTGCCCGGCGGCCAGCCGCCGATGGGCAACGTCCATTGGCTCTACTATCTGGTGAACACCAAGCGGCCATTGGAAGAGAAGATGGCGCTCTTCTGGCATCATGTGTTCGCCACCGGCAATTCCAAGGTCGACAATTACGATCAGCTCTTGGAACAGATCCACCTGTTCCGCGAGCACGGCATGGGGAATTACGGCGAGCTGCTGCTGGAAGTCGCGAAAAACCCGACGATGATCTTCTGGTTGGACAACAACCAGAACCACGGGACTGCGGTCAACGAGAACTGGGGTCGCGAACTTTTGGAGCTGTTCAGCCTGGGCGTCGGCAATTACACCGAAAAGGACGTCCGGGAAGCCTCGCGCGCTTTCACCGGCTGGACCTTCGAGACCAAGATCCCGCGCGCGCCTTACGGCCGTTTCCCCTGGAAATTCGAGTATCGTCCCGAAGATCATGACGACGGCGAGAAAGAATTCCTTGGCCATAAAGGAAATCTCAACGGCGAGGATATCATCAAGATTATCCTCCAACAGCCGGCTTGCGCCCGCTTCATCTGCCGGCACATGTACAACTTCTTCGTCGCCGACGAACCGCAGGTGCCGGCTTGGCCGATCGAACCGCCGCGCGATCCGAAGGCGGTCGACGCGATGGCCGGGGTCTTCCGGGATTCGAACTATGACATCCGCTCGGTTCTGCGGTTCATGTTCACCTCGGACTTCTTCAAGAACGCGCGCTTCCAGCACGTCAAATCCCCGGCCGAGGTGGTCGCGGGCACGTTGCGGCTGGTCGGCGGTCACGAGACCCCGATGCCCGGCTATGGCGAGTTGTCGATGAACACCGCCTATATGGGCCAGGATCTCTTGAACCCGCCCTCGGTCGAGGGCTGGCATACCGGCAGGGAGTGGATCAACAGCGGCTCGTTGATGGCCCGCATCAACTTCATGGCCGAGCGGATCGGCGATACCTCATTGCCGGGCGTGCGCCGTATCGTCGATCGGCTGAAACAGAGGGGATCGCTCAGCCCCGAGCAGCTGGTCGACAGCTGTCTCGACCTGATGGGGCCGCTCGAAGTCGGCGCCGACACCAAGCAGCAGCTTGTCTCCCAGGCCAATGAATGGGGCCAGATCTCGTGGAGCAACGGGGGATCGCAGGCCGCCGATCAGCATGTCGGCGAGATGCTGCAATTGATCGTCGCCACCCGAGAGTACCAGTTCGCCTGACCCGAGGCTCTCAGACCAATCAGACTTGAACGAGGACAACGCTATGGCAAATCAAGACCCTGTAATAGTCGTATTGCAGCTGACCGGCGGCAACGACTACCTGAATTCGGTGATCCCCTATAACAACCCGCTGTACCGCGAAAATCGGCCGGTGCTCGGGATCCCCGACAACAACATCATCCACCTCGACCAGAACTACGGCATCCCCGACTACATGGCGCCGATGAAGCAGTTCTGGGACGATGGCAAGCTCGCCATCTGCCACGGCGTCGGCTGGAAGGAGTCGCCGCGCTCGCACTTCCGCGCCATGGACATCTGGCACACCTGCGAGCCGATCAAGGTCGGCACCGAGGGCTGGCTCGGCCGTGTGGCGCGCGAATTCGACCCGAAGAAGGAGAACGTCGTCACCACCGTCAGCATGGGGCCGAGCCTGCCCCGCTCGCTTGTATGCCCCGGCGTGCCGGTGGCCTGCGTCGCCGGTCTGCTTGATAAATACGGCTTCCTGCCGACCATTCAGGGCGATCAGCGCACGCAGGTGCTCGACCGCTTCGCCAGGATGTACAGCCCGGCGATCGGTAGCGGCCCGGTCATGGACTACCTGAGCGAAACCGCGACCGATTCGCTGAAGGGCGAAGACATCATCAAAACGGCGCCGCAGAAGTACACCTCGTCGGTGGAGTACCCGAACACCTCGATCGCCATGAAGCTGAGGAACATCGCCCAGGTGCACTGCGCCGACCTCGGCACCCGGATCCTGTACTGCGATCACAGCACCTTCGATACGCATGCCGGCCAAGCGTCCGGGCACCCGGCGCTGTGGAAGGCGGTGTCGGAGGGCGTCGACGCGTTCTGGCGCGATCTGCGCGAGCACAACCATGCTGACAACGTCATCATGCTGCTGTTCTCCGAGTTCGGCCGCCGCGTCCGCGACAACGGCTCGGGCACCGATCACGGCGCCGGCGGGGTCGCCTTTGTCATCGGCGAGAAGGTCAAGGGCGGCCACTATGGCGAGATGCCGTCCCTGAAGGCGGAGCACCTGGTTCAGGGCGACTTGAACCCGAACATGGACTTCCGCAGCGTCTACTCGACGATCCTCGACAAGTGGCTGAAGCTGAACCCGGCGCCGATCGTCAACGGCACCTTTGAGCAACCGGCCTTTCTGAACTGACGGGGAGAATGGGCGGATCCCGGCCTGCGGCGGCGCAAGCTGCGGCAGACCGGGATCACCCGACGCAGAGGAGACCAACAGCCCTCCGGATGCCGGAAGGGACATGTAAGTGAATAGGAGGGAGCGATGCCGCTCACTACGGTTGCGCGCGGACGGGTTTATGACTGGAGCCATGCGGTCGGGCGAACCGCCGCGCGGGGCCCCGGCTACAACTACCCGCAGATGTTAGCTCTCGGTAAAGGCAGCGCCGTCTACGCTACCAATCGCGGCAACGAAAACAATTTCGGCATGCACGTCAATAAGGTGTATGTCGGCGGTCCGGGCGAAGAGGATCTGCTCGCCGAGTTCTACGAATACGGCGAGGGCGACGGCAAGTGTACCTGGCCGTTCGGGGTGGCCGTCGACAATGACCGCGACCACGTGTACTGCTCGGACGAGTGGACCAACACGATCTCGGTGTTCGACAGCAGCGGCAAGTTCGTCCGCAAATGGGGCACCACCGGCAGCGGCGACGGCGAATTGCTGCGCCCCGCGGGTCTGGCGGTCGAGAAGAACGGCAACGTCATCGTCGCCGACAGTGGCAATAATCGCCTTCAGGTCTTCACCCCGGAGGGCAGATTCGTCGGCAAATGCGGCAAGGCCGGCAGCGGCCCGGCCGAGTTCAACCAACCCTGGGGCGTCACCGTCGACAAGGACGGCAACATCTACGTCGCCGACTGGAAGAACCATCGCGTCCAGAAACTCGACGGCAATGGCCGCTTCCTGATGCAGATCGGCGAATACGGGGCGATCACGCCGCCGCCGGGAGCCTATGCGGTGACGACGTTTGGGCCCTATGTCTCGACCGCCGGGGAGTCGGTCGGCTATCCCAAGCCGCATCTGCTCAATCATCCGACCGACGTCGCGATCGACACCGACGGCGACATCTACGTCACGGACTGGGGCAATCACCGGGTGTGCACCTTCGATTCCGAAGGCGGCCCGATCGCCCATCTCATCGGCGATGCCCAGGTCTTGTCGAAATGGGGTCAGCAGACCGTCGACGCCAATCCCGACATGGCGAAGGCGCGCCGCCGGGTCAGGAGCCTCGAACCGCAGTGGCGGTTCTGCTTCCCGACCTCGGTCGAGTTTGATCCGGAAACCGACAACATCATCGTCGCCGACAGCCAACGGCAACGCCTGCAGGTCTACAAGAAGGTGCGCAACTACACCGATTTCCAGGCCAATCTGTAACGCGCATCGCCGGGTGCGGGCAAGAGGCCCGCACCCGGTCCGGCAGCCTCCCCCGCCTTCCCGTCTCTCCCGAGACGGGAAGGTTTTATTTTTGCCCTTCCCGTTGCGGCGATTTCCCGCGTTCTGCGCGCACGCGGAAGCGGCTTTTTCCCCGCTGCGGCATTTTAGAACAGCTACAAACTATTGACCTAACCCATTGCCCTTTCTATATGGCGTGCACGGGGTCCGGCGGCGTTCCGACCCCCTCCCACGGCGACGCGTACGGAGAAAGAGCATGTCCTCCTTGAAAGGGTCCAGGACCGAAGAGAACCTGAAGGCCGCCTTTGCCGGCGAGAGCCAGGCCAATCGCCGCTACCTGTATTTCGCGCAAAAGGCCGACATCGAAGGCTACAACGACGTGTCGGCAGTGTTCCGCTCGACCGCCGAGGGCGAGACCGGACATGCGCACGGCCATCTCGAATTCCTCGAAGAGGTCGGAGACCCGGCGACCGGCAAGCCGATCGGCAACACCCACAACAATCTGCTGGCGGCGATCGCCGGCGAAACCCACGAATACACCGACATGTATCCCGGCATGGCGCGCACCGCTCGCGAGGAAGGCTTCGAAGAGATCGCGGAGTGGTTCGAGACCCTCGCCAAAGCCGAGCGCTCCCATGCCGGCCGTTTCCAGAAGGCGCTCAACACGCTCGGAGCGGATACGAGCGTTGCCGAAGCGGCGGCCTGACAGCCTGTTTGAGTGAGGAAAGCGGCGGCGGAAT
>DATFCQ010000025.1:0-18367 GCA_035252905.1 Allostellaceae bacterium
CAACGGCCGGGTCGAACAGGCCCTGGGCGCGCTCGCGCGCTCGTTCGAGCCGCCGCAGAGCGCGCGCCAAGCCGGCCTGCACCCCGCCCTCGCCGTCGATTTCGCCGATCGCCGCGGCCAGGGTCTCGTTGAGGCGCTCGGCGTTCTGCAACAGGGCCCGGCGGGCGGCAAGGCGGTCCTCCTCGCCCGGCTGCGGCGCCAATTCGTCCAATTCGGCGAGCTGGTGGCGCAGCAGGCTTTCTTCCTCGCGGCTCTCGGCGAGGAGCCGCGCCGCATTCTCTTCGCGCCGCGAGGCCTCGCGCCACTGATGCCAGGCGGCGGCCAGAGCCGAGGCGTCAATCCCCGCTCCGGAATCGGAACCGGCATAGGCGTCGAGAATTGCGCGGTGATTGGCCGGGTCGAGGAGACCGCGCTGCTCGAACTGGCCCTGGATCTCGACCAGATTGGCGCCCAGTTCGCGCAATAATCCGATGCTGGTCGGCCCGTCATTGACAAAGGCGCGGCTCTTGCCGTCAGCGCCGAGCAATCGGCGCAAGACGATCGATTCGCCGCTCTCGTCGAACCCGGCCGCGCTCATAACCGACCATGCCGGATGATCGCGGCCGAGCACGAATTCGGCCGTGACCGCCGCCTCCTTCGTTCCGGCGCGGACCAGACCTGCATCGCCGCGCCGGCCGAGCGCCAGCCCCAGCGCATCGAGCAGGATCGACTTGCCGGCCCCGGTCTCGCCGGTCAGGACGCACAGCCCCGGACGAAACACCAAGGCTAGCCGATCGATCAGGACGACGTCGCGGATGGTGAGGCCGAGCAGCATGCCGAAAGAAGATATCGCCGCGCCCGTCGCTAGGCCAGTTCCCGGCAAAGGCCGCAAGGACCGCCTCCGATTGCGATGCAGGCTGCGGCGAGGAGGCAAACGGCGAGGCCGGCGATTCGCACGCTCGATGCAGGGTTGGGAGAGCCGTCGCGGGTTCGCTCGGCCCGCAACGAATGATAAAGGATCGCGAGGGTTCTGCCGCTGTTTGCCGTGCGCCGCCTTGGCAGTTCCGCAGCGCCCCTGGAACAGGACGGCGACGAAGATCCGGTCCTTATCAGCGACGCTATCGATACGGGGCGCGAAAGGCCACATTCATGGACGCGAAAGACATGGACGCGAAAGAGACACGCTCTTCCGATCCTGCGCTTGAGCCTCTTCCCGGCCTGCTCCCGGAATTGGAGGCGCTTTACACCGACGTGCACGCCCACCCCGAATTGTCGATGCAGGAGACCCGGACAGCCGGACTGGCAGCGGAACGGCTGCGCGCCAACGGTTACGAGGTGACGACGGCGATCGGCAAGACCGGCGTCGTCGGGCTCTTGCGCAACGGCGAAGGGCCGACGGTCATGCTGCGCGCCGACATGGATGCGTTGCCGGTCGAGGAGGCGACCGGCCTCTCCTATGCCAGCAAAGTCAGGGCCACGGACCGCGACGGCAAGACGGTTCCGGTCATGCATGCCTGCGGCCACGACATGCACGTCGCCTGGCTCGTCGGCGCGACGACGCTCTTCGCGCAAGCCCGCGACACCTGGCGCGGGACCGTAATGGCGGTGTTCCAGCCGGCGGAGGAAACCGCGGAAGGCGCCCAGGCGATGATCGATGACGGACTCTTCGACCGCTTCCCCAAGCCCGACGTCGTGCTTGGTCAGCATGTCATGGTCGGACCGGCCGGGACCCTCGGCGGGCGCGCCGGGGTCATCACCTCTGCGGGTGACAGCCTGCAGATCCGCCTGTTCGGGCGCGGCGCGCATGGATCGATGCCGCAGGCCAGCATCGATCCCGTGGTGATGGCGGCGGCGACGGTCATGCGCCTGCAGACCATCGTCTCCCGAGAACTCGCCGCTGCGGAGGCGGCTGTGGTCACGATCGGCTCATTGCAGGCCGGCACCAAGGAGAACGTCATCCCCGATGAGGCCGTCATCAAGCTCAACGTGCGCAGCTTCGACGAGGGGGTGCGCAGGCGCGTGCTCGCCGCGATCGAGCGGATCGTCAAGGCCGAGGCCGCGGCCTCGGGCGCTCCCCGGCCGCCGGAGATCACGCCGCTGGATCGCTATCCCCTGGTGGTCAACGACCCCGCGGCGAGCCGACGCGTCGCCGACGCGTTTCGCCGGCACTTTTCCACTGAGCGGGTGCGCGAGACCGGACCGGCGCCGGCGAGCGAGGATTTCGGGTCGTTCGGCGCGGAGTGGCACGCGCCCTCCGTGTTCTGGTTCGTTGGCGGCACCGACCCCGACCGCTACGCCAAAGCCAAAGAGGCGGGCCGACTCAACGAGATCCCGACCAACCACAATCCGCGCTTTGCGCCGGTCATCCATCCGACCTTAGAGACCGGCGTCGAAGCCTTGATCGTCGCGGCGCGCGCCTGGCTCGCGCCATAGAGCAGCCGATCGGGCGGTCTGGGACGCAGAGCGGCGAGTCGCTCGGCTTGAGATGGGAGAGCCCGGGATGGAAACGCTCCTCTTGGTGCTCGACCTGATCGGGACTTTTGTCTTTGCGCTGAGCGGCGCAACGGCGGGGGTCAAGCACCGGGTCGATCTGTTCGGGGTTCTGGTCCTGTCGTTTGCGGCGGGCAATGCCGGGGGCATTACCCGCGACCTGTTGATCGGCGCGGTACCGCCGGCGGCGATCAGCGATTGGCGCTATCTTGCGGTGTCGCTGCTGGCCGGGATCTTCACCTTCTGGCGACCTTCCGTGATCGACCGGCTGCGCAGCCCGGTGCTGCTGTTCGACGCCGCCGGGCTGGCGCTCTTTGCAGTTTCCGGCACGCAAAAGGCGCTCGCCTTCGGGCTTAATCCGGTCATGGCGGCGCTCCTCGGCATGCTGACCGGGATCGGCGGCGGCATGACCCGCGACGTGCTCTTGGCCGAGATCCCCACCGTATTGCGCGCCGATCTTTACGCCGTCGCCGCCCTGGCCGGTGCGGCCGTGGTCGTGATCGGCCGCGTGTTGCAGCTTCCGCCGACCGCGGTAACGATTGCCGGCGCGATCCTCTGCTTCGCGCTCCGGTTCATGGCCATTCGCCGCGGCTGGCACCTTCCGGTCGCCGGCGAACCCGAACCCTCCCCGACAGCGCGCGAGCCGAACCATCGAAAGGATGACGGCACGAGGAGGCGCTGAGGGCCTGCTTGAGCGGTCGTGCCGCGTAGCCGGCGGAATACGCTGCGCTCTTTCGCCCTGCACCGAACCGCAGGGGGAACAGCGAAGCGGAGCGCATTCCGCCGCCCTCTCCACTCAAGCGGTTTTTAGAGCAGGCTGCCGATTGTGCGCGAGAACCAGCCCCTGTTGCCGGCCAGACCCGGATTGCCGCTGCCGGTCACCAGGGCGTAAGCGTCCTTGTACCAGCGGCTGCCGGGATAATTGTAGCCGAGGACCGCCGCATTGCGCTTGGCCTCGCCGACAAGGCCGAGCGCCAGATCGCACTCGACGAGCCGTTCGAGCGCTTCCGGCACATCCGTGGTCGTCTGGTAATCGGAGATGACCCGCTTGAAGCGGTTCATTGCCGCCAGGTATTGACCACGATCCAAATAATAGCGGCCGATAGACATTTCCTTGCCGGCCAGATGATCGCGCGTGAAATCAAGCTTGAGCTTGGCATCACGTGCATATTTGCTGTCGGGAAAGCGGTTTATGACGTCTTGAAGCGCGGCGAGAGCCTGTTCGGTAATCTTCTGGTCACGGCCGACATCGACGATCTGGATGTAATAACAGATCGCTTTCAGGTAATAGGCATAGGCAACGTCACGGTTCCCTGGATGGAGGCGGATGAAGCGATCGGCAGCAATGATGGCCTTGTCGTAATCGCCGCCCTGGTACAGGGCGTAGGCCGCCATGATCTGGCTTTTGGTCGCCCAGACCGAATAAGGGTGCTGGCTCTCGACCTCTTCGAAGGTACTGGCCGCCTGTTTGTAGTTGTCGGCGGCCAAGTCGTCCATGGCCTTGTTGTAAAGATCGTCGACCGGCTTTTCGATATAGGCGCCCTTGGTGCCGCCGCCGCACGCAGCCAGCGACAACAGCAGGGCGACGGCGGCAAACCGCCAAGACGCGGACAAGCGACGCATCGGCAATCCCGAACGGCAATCCCCCAAGAAGGTCTTTATAACACGGGTTGCGCGCCGGCCGCAGCAAATCCGCGATTCTCCACCGCGGGCCGCGCGGCGGCGAGATCGAGACCGCCAAACGGCGTATAGCGGGCGATCGTCGTATGGCACCACGCCTCGGGATCGGCGAACAGCGCCGCGAGCAGCCGCCTTGTGTGGGCGTGGCCCGAGCGCACGCCGCGAAAATGCCCGATGATCGGACCACCGGCGAGGTAGAGGTCGCCAAAGGCGTCAAGCAATTTGTGGCGCACGAACTCGTCGGCATAGCGCAGCCCGCCGCGGTTCAGCACCTCCTCGCCGCTGACCACGATGGCGTTGTCGAGCGAACCGCCGCGCAACAGCCCCGCCGCCCGCAGGCGCGCGACATCGTCGAGCAGGCCGAAGGTCCGGGCTCGGCTCAGCTCGGCTTTGAACGTCCCGGCGTCGCAGGCGATGCACATGTCCTGCCGCCGGATCAGCGGGTTGTCGAAATCGATCGCGAAGCTCATCGCAAAGCCGTGATCGGGAGAGAGCTCTACGACGGCGCCGTCTTCGGCGACGCGCACCGGCTTCAGCACCTTGACGGCGCGCCGCGCCGCATCCTGCGCGCGGATGCCGGCGCACTCGATCAGGAACAGAAAGGGCGCGGCGCTGCCGTCCATGATCGGCACCTCGGGCCCGTCCAATTCGACGAGCGCGTTGTCGATCTCGGCCCCGGCCAGCGCCGCCATCAGGTGCTCGACCGTGCCGATCGCGGTCCCCTCACCGTTTGACAATACCGTGGACAGCGGCGAGGCAATGGTGTTCGCCCAACTGGCCTTGATCTCGACGCCGGCATCGCTGCGCCGGAACACGATCCCGCTCTCCGGCGGCGCCGGAGAGAGCGTCATCGTCACCTTTCGGCCCGAATGCAGGCCGACCCCTCGGCAGCTTATCGCGGTTTTCAGCGTTTGCTGCGCTGCCGTCGCGACTTCCCCCAACATCCGATAGATTTCTCAAGAAGCATCCCCCGTAACGGGGGAAAATAGGGAGGCTGCAGAGCCTTAACAAATCACTCTTTGTTGCAGATTGTTACAGGTTAAGGGCGGCGGAAAGGCAGCCCAATCAAGCGCTTCCGAGCGCCGTCCGCGGGAAGCGGCCGTTATAGCGCCAGCAGGCGGTCGCGCAGCCCGGTGTCCTCGCGCAATTGGCGGGCCGGGCCGGCAAAGCGCACGCTGCCCTTTTCCAGGGCATAGACCCGGTCGGCCAAGGACAGCGCGAAATCGATGCCCTGTTCGGCGAGGAGGATCGTCAGGCCTTGCGCCTTCAATTCGGCGATCTTGTCGCGCAGCATGTCGACGACGAGCGGCGCCAGCCCCTCGGAGGGCTCATCGAGCAACAAGAGTTCGGGGTTGCCCACCAGGGTGCGCGCGATCGTCAGCATCTGCTGCTCGCCGCCCGACAGAAAGCCGCCGGGCTGGTTGCGCCGCTCGCGCAGGACCGGAAACAATTCGCCGACCGCCTCGATCGTCCAGCGGCCCGGGCGCCGCGCCGCGCGGGCGCCGACTTCGAGGTTCTCCCACACGGTCAGTTCGGCGAAGATGCGGCGGTCCTCGGGAACAAAGCCGATGCCGGCGCGCGCCGCCCGGTGCGGCGACCAGCCGGTGATGTCGCGCCCGCGCCAGAGGACGCGCCCGCGATAAGGCGGCGTCAATCCCATGATTGAGCGCAACGTCGTCGTCTTGCCGACCCCGTTGCGGCCCAACAGCGATACGCATTCGCCCGCCGCGACCTCGAGCCCGATGCCGAACAATACCCGGCTCAAGCCGTAGGCGGTGTGGATGTCGTCGAGGACCAGGAGCGCGCTCATGCGTGCTCGCCGAGATAAACGCGTCGGACCTCGGGATCGCCGCGCACTTCGGCGGGCGTGCCCTCGGCCAACAGCCGGCCCTGATACAGAACGGCGACCTTTTCGGCGATGCCGAACACAACCTCCATGTCGTGCTCGGTGAACAGCACCGTAAGTTCGCGCTCGCCGGCGATGCGGTCGATCAGCCGGATCGCCTCATGGGTCTCGCTCGCCGACATCCCGGCGGTGGGCTCGTCGAGCAACAGGACCGAGGGCTCACTCGCCAAGGCGATGCCGAGTTCGAGCTGCTTCTGGTTGCCGTAGCTCAAGGTGCCGGCGACCGTATCGGCCTCGTGACCGAGCCCGATCGCCATCAGCAATGCGGCGGTGTCGTCGCGGTAGAAGCTCTCCGAGCGCGACCAGAAGTCCCGGCCGCGCCCGCGATGGGCGAGAAAGGCGGCCTGGATGTTCTCGAACACGGTGAGCCGCGCGAAGATGTTGGTGCGCTGGAACGAGCGCCCGACACCCATGCCGCAGATCCGGTGCGGCGGCACGCCGGTGATGTCCCGGCCGTCCAACAGGACCGTGCCGCTGTCCGGACGCAGATGGCCGGTGATCAGGTTGAAAAAGGTCGATTTGCCGGCCCCGTTCGGCCCGATCACGGCGGCGATCTGACGGGTCGCGACGCTGAGGCTGACCCCGTCGACGGCGACAAAGCCGGAAAACGCCTTGCGCAATCCGCGGACCTCAAGCACGGCGCGGCGCCCTGCGGCTTTTCAGATAGCGCCAGCCGGCGGCGAGCCCTCCAGCGATGCCGCCGGGGAACAGGAACAGCAGCACCAAGAGCAGGACGCCGAGCACGAACGGCCAGTACTGCGTATAATCGGTGATCTGCTGGTTGAGCCAGACCAGGACCAGCGCGCCGATCGGCGGTCCCCAGAAATAATTGATGCCGCCGAGGATCGTCATGATGATGACCTCGGCGGATTTCGACCAGAACACGTAATCGGCAAAGACGCCGCGGCTGAAGATGCCGTAGAGCGCGCCGGCCAATCCGGCAAAGCCGCCGGCGATGACAAAGGCGGCCAGTTCGTAAGCGCGGACATTGACGCCGATAAAGGCGGCGCGCTCGGGATTGTCGCGCACCGTCGTCAGCATGCGGCCGAAGGGCGAGCGGATGATGCGCCGGATGACCGCGAACGAGATCGCCACGATTACCAGGGTCAGCAGATAAAAGCGCTGGCTGATGCCCAAATCGGCGAGGCCGGGGATCGCCGACATCCAGTCGAGATGAGGATAGGGGATCTCGGGGATGCCCTGATCGCCGCCGGTCACGGAGTTCCATTTATAGGCGATAGCCCAGACGATCTGCGAGAACGCGAGGGTCAGCATCGCAAAATAGAGCCGCGTCAGGCGCACGCAGAAATAGCCGGACACCAGCGCGAACAGCGCGGCGCCGAGCCCCGCTGCTGGAAAGGCGAGAGCAAACGGCACCCCGTAGGTCTTCATCAGGATGCCGCAGACATAGGCGCCGACGCCGAAATAGGCGACATGGCCGAACGAGACGAGGCCGGTGGTGCCGAGCAGCAGGTTGAGGCTGACCGCGAACAGCGCGTCGATGACGATCTGGGTGCCGAGAAAGGTGTCGTAGCGCGAGCCGACCCAAGGCAAGGTCAGCGCGATCAGAAAGACGATTAAGATCCACGGGACGCCGCGGGCAAGCCTCGGACGGACCACAGCCGCGGATGCCGGCGGCTTGCCCGGGATTACGCCCTCGCCGGTCGGCGCGGATATGGCGCGGCGCTCGCTCATCGCAATGGCTGCCCGAACAGACCCCACGGTCGCAGGATCAGGATCACGGCCATCAACGCGTATACCGAGAACAACGAGAAGCTGGGAAAAACCAGGATGCCGAACGACAGCACCTCGCCATAGATGACCGAGCCCCAGAACGTGCCCCAGAACGAGCCCATGCCGCCGATCACGACGACGATGAAGGCCTGGACGATAATCAGGACGTCCATCCCCGGCACGATGCTCTGGATCGGCGTGACGAGGGCGCCCGAGAGGCCGGCGAGAAACGAGCTGACGACAAACATCCCGGTGTAGAGCACCCCGACATTGGCGCCGAGCGCACCGAGCATCTCGCGGTCATGGGCAGCCGCGCGCATCAGCCGGCCGGCGCCGCTCCGGGTCAGGACAAGCCAGCCGACGACGGCGATCAGCGGGCCGATCGCGATCATGAACAGGCTGTAGAGCGGCTGCGTCGTGCCGAAGATCTGTATGCCGCCGGCGAGCGCGGGAGGCGCCGACACCGAGAGCTGGTCGGTGCCCCAGACGAATTTCGCGGCGTCGCCCAGGATCAGCACAAGGGCATAGGTAAACAGCAATTGATAGAGCTCGTCGACGCCGTAGAGGTGGCGCAATAGCAGCCGCTCGATGACGCCGCCCAACAGCGCGACGCCGAGACCCGCGGCGAGCGCGGCCAGCCAGAACGAGGGGCCGATCGGATGCAGCCAGTGCACCACCTGCCAGGCGAGATAGGCGCCGACCATGTAGAACGAGCCGTGCGCGAAATTGATGACGCGCATGACCCCGAAGACCAGCGACAGTCCCGACGCGATCAGGAACAGGAACATCGCCGTCGTCAGGCCGCTCATCATCTGGCTGAACACAAGCGATGCCGGCACCGCTGCTCTTCTCCTCAAGACTTCGTGTCGCCTGCGTCGGCGCCCGCAGGCGCCGTGCCCTGCCTATGCCGCCGTCAGTTTGTCGAGTTCTTCGCCGGGAACGACTTTGGCAGCAATTCGGGGTTCTTCATGACGGCAAAGGGATAAGCAGCTTCCTTGACCATGACTCCCCAATATTCCGGAGCAAAGGTCTCATGCGAGTTCACGCTGAAGGTGCGCTTTCCCACCGGCGTATCAAACGTCATGCCGGGCAATGCCTTGGCAACGGCGGTGCTGTCGGTGGTGCCGGCCTTCTTGATGCCGTCGACCAGAGCAAAGATTGACTGATACCCGACGATCGACCAGCCCGACGCGTATTTTTCTTTTGTGAATGCCTTCAGATCCTCGATGAATTTCTTGTGCTCCGGCGGCTCGTTGCTGGTGAAGATCACCGGATCGTAGCTGTCGGAGATGATGCCGAACGGATAATCGGCGCCGAGCGCCTTCGCCTCGTCGGTCGTGCCGACCTCGGCGCCGTCGATCATCCGGTTGTCGATCGCCTTGAAGTAGCCGAGCGGCTTTGCTTCCTTTGTGAAGGTGACAAAATCGCCGGCAAACAGCGAGCAATAAATCGCGTCCGGTTTCTTGCTCATCTGCGCGGTGATGAACGGCGTAAAGTCGGGCTGACCGAGTTTTGGCCATTCCTCGTCGACGATCTTGATGTCGGGGCGCAGTTTTTTGAGGTTCTTGACAAAGGCGGCGATCGAGTCGCGGCCATAGGCGTAGTCGGGCGCGATCGTCGCGACGGTTTTGACGTTTTTCCATCGCGCCATCAAGATCGCCCCTGCCAACCCTTCGACATCCGTATTGGAGGAGACGCGGAAAATATAGGGGTTGATGTGTTGCGCGTCGGTCAGGATCGTGCTTTTCGAGGTCGGGGCGATAAAGACAATCTTGTTTTCCTTGGCCACGGTCGATACCGCCGGCGCTTCGGCGGAGGTCAAGGTGCCGACCAGGAAATCGACGTTGTCCTTGATGATCAATTCGCGCGACAGACGCACCGCCTCGTCGGCGTTGGCCTTGCTGTCGCGCGGCAGAATTTCGAGCTTGCGCCCCAGGACCCCGCCCTTGGCGTTGATCTCCTGCACCGCCAATTGGGCGCCCTTGAGGACCGGGATGCCGTAAACCGCGGTTGGCCCCGACATCGGGATCGGAAAGCCGATCTTGATCGGTCCCGCAGCCAGGGCCCCCATCGGGACGAGCGCGGCGAGCGCGGCGGCCAATCCGACAAGACGGCGAATGTTCATCGCTTCCTCCCGATTCGCGCCCGATCTTTGTTGCGGCGCATAATGGATCGCATGCTTGGTATACCTGCGCGCGGCTGTCAAGCGCCGACTGGTCGCAGGGAGACCCCACGCTTCGCTCGCGAAGGCGAAGAAAGCCGGCCGCGAAGTCGGCGGAATACGCTGCGCTATTCCGCCCTACGGCTCGATGTAGGGCGGAATAGCGCAGCGAAGCGGAGCGCATTCCGCCACTTCCTTACTGGTCGGCATAGTACCAACTGGCTTCAAAGGCGATCTCGGCGACCAGGGCATTGACCGCAAAACTGAGGCCCGCCAGCATTGCCGCGCCGATCAGCAATGTCACCACAACCGACCGCAGGCCCGAGGAGGGTTTGGTGACGACAAAGGCCAATCCTGCCGCCAGGCTGTAAAGGACGAGGAGCGGGATGATCGGCAACGGAGTGGACATACCGGCCCGAGCATAGCCGCGCGTGGTTAACGGAGGATTGCGCGGCGCTGGCGAAAGAAGGCGCGCAATAACCCGGCGGCCTCTTCCTCGGCGATGCCGCCGTAGATTTCGGGGCGATGATGGACGGTCGGTTGGGCAAACAGGCGCGCGCCGTGTTCGACCGCCCCGCCCTTGGGGTCATAGGCGCCGAAATAGAGCCGGCGCAGCCTGGCGAGCGCGATCGCGGCGGCGCACATTGCGCAGGGTTCGAGGGTTACATAGAGCGCGCAACCGACGAGCCGGGGCGTACCGAGCCGGGCGGCGCCCCGGCGCAGGACCAACATCTCCGCATGCGCGGTCGGGTCGCACTCGGCCTCGACCCGGTTATGGGCGGCGGCCAGGATTTCCCCGTGCGCATCGACCAGTACGGCGCCGACCGGAACCTCGCCCGCCGCCGCCGCCCGCCGCGCCTCGGCAAGCGCCCGCGCCATCGGCGACTGTACCTCGGCCAAGCCCCAGCTCATCCGCGGTACCATTCCCGGATCGGCGCCGGGATCGCGATCGGGCGGCGCGTCGACAGGCGTATGAACAGGCCCTCCTGCTCGGCTTCGGCGTGGACATCGCCGCTGACCGTAAATGCGGCGGCGAGCCGCCAGCGCACGCGCCCGAGAGCGGCGACCTGCATGCGGCCGATCAGCGGATCGCGGATCGTCACTGGCCGGCGATAATGGATCCGGGTTTCGAGCAATACCGGCGCCACGTCCTCGGCGAGCGCGCGCAGCAGCGGATAGGATTGCGCCATCAGCCCGAGGCGCAAATCCTCGAGCCAGCGGATGAACACGATATTGCTGACGATCCCGGCAAAGTCTATGTCGTAGGTGCGGATCGGCAGCTCGATCTCGTAGAATTGCCTCATCGCTTCTCGTTCCGATCGGATCCCAGGATGGCACAGCCGGTGATCGGCCTCACCCTCGATCATGAGCCGCCGGGCGGCTATTCGCAGTACCCGTGGTATGCGATCCGCGAGAATTATTGCAACGCGGTCGCGCGTGCCGGCGGCCTGCCGGTGCTGCTGCCGCACGATCCCGCGATGGCGGAGCGCTATCTCGATCTGATCCAGGGGCTTGTCGTCACCGGCGGCGGGTTCGACGTCGACCCGTCCCTGTTCGGTGCCCAAAGCCGGCATCCGAGCGTCACCACCAAGGACCGCCGCACCGCTTTTGAGCTGGCTGCGGCGCGAGGCGCGCTCGCCCGCGAGATGCCGGTGCTCGGGATCTGCGGCGGCGAGCAGCTGCTTGCCGTCGCGCTCGGCGGCACCCTCGTCCAGCACATCCCCGACGAGATCGCAGACGCCCTGCCGCACCGCCAGCCGAACCCGCGCAATGAGCCCGGGCACGAGGTCCATATCGTCGCGGGGACTTTGTTGCACCGCATCACCGGCGCCGACAGCCTCGCCGTCAACAGCGCGCACCATCAGGCGGTGAAGACGGCGGGTCCGGGGGTCGTCGTCGACGCCGTCGCCGCGGACGGCGTCGTCGAGGGCATCGAGGATCCGCGCCGGCGCTTCTGCCTCGGCGTGCAGTGGCACCCGGAGTTCGAGCTGTCCAACGGCGACTGCCGGATCTTCCGCGCCTTTGTCGAAGCGGCCGCCGGGTGAGCGCGACAGCCCCCGACATCGCCTCCGACGAGCGGCCCGAGGACCTCAAAGCCGAGCGGGTCGCCAAGCTGCTGGCGCGCGCCGGGCTGTGCTCGCGCCGCGAGGCCGAGCGCTGGATCGCGGAGGGCCGGGTCACGCTCGACGGAGCGGTCTTGACGAGTCCAGCGGTCGCAGTCACTGACAGGAACGAGGTCCGCGTCGACGGCGCGCCGCTGCCGGCGCCGGCGCCGCCGCGCCTGTGGCGCTATCACAAGCCGAAGGGCCTCGTGACCACCCATCGCGACGAGAAGGGCCGGCCGACCGTCTTCGCGTCCCTGCCGAAGGAATTGCCGCGGGTGGTCTCGGTCGGCCGCCTCGACGTCAATTCTGAGGGGCTCCTGCTGTTGACCAATGACGGCGAATTGGCGCGCCATCTCGAACTGCCGGCGACCGGCTGGGTGCGCCGCTACAAACTGCGCGTGCACGGTGCGATCGACCCGGCGCGGCTTGCCGCGCTCGCCGACGGCGTCACCATCGCCGGCGTTCGCTACGGTCCGATCCGTGCGCAGTTCGAGCGCCAGCAGGGCAGCAACGCCTGGCTCACAATGGCCCTGCGCGAGGGCCGGAACCGCGAGGTCAGGCGGGTCGTCGAGCATCTCGGCGGCGTCGTGACGCGGCTCATTCGCCTGTCCTACGGGCCGTTCCAGCTCGGCAACCTGCCAAGAGGGGCGATCGAGGAGGTGCCGAAAAAGGTGCTCACCGAGCAGCTCGGCGCCGCCGCTCCGAGACGTTCCCGCGATGCGCATCGTCGGCGGTAGGCATCGCGGCCGACGGCTCGCGGCGCCGCCCGGAGAGGCGGTGCGGCCGACCAGCGACCGCGCCCGCGAGGCCTTGTTCGACATCCTGTCGCACGGCCGCTTTGCCGCCTCCGGCATCCCGTTTGCCGGAGAGAGCGTGCTCGACGCCTTTGCCGGCACCGGCGCCCTCGGTCTCGAAGCCCTGTCGCGCGGCGCCGCCCGGGCGGTGTTCATCGAGAACGGGGCGGAGGCGCTTAGAACCCTGCGCCGCAACATCATGGTCCTCGGCGAAAGCGAGCGCGCCCTTGTGCTGCCGGGCGACGCGACCCGCCCGCCGCGCGCCGGCGAAGCCTGTGCGCTCGCTTTTGTCGACCCGCCCTACAAGAGCGGTCTCGGCGGCCCGGCGCTCGCGGCGCTTGCCGCCGCCGGCTGGCTCGCTCCCGAGGCACTTGCCGTCGTCGAGACCGCAACGCGCGAGCGGACGCCGCCGCCCGCCGGCTTCACCTTGCTCGATGAGCGCGTCTACGGCGCCGCCCGTCTCATTTTCCTGCGCCGTGACTGAAAGCCTGTTTGAGTCGCCGTCGTGCCGTAAAGTCGGCGGAATACGCTACGCTATTCCGCCCTACGCTTGTTGGAAACTTTGTAGGGCGGAAAAGCGCAGCGAAGCGGAGCGCATTCCGCCACGTTCCGCTCTACAGAGCATATGCTCCCGCCGCATGCGGCTTCGATCCAAGCGGCGCGCTGTGAGGTCGGAATTGGCGAAATTGGGGCGGTAGGGCGGATTGCAACCTGCCCCATCTATGGCATATTATGCCAAGAACGGCACCGCCGAGAGCTTGTGAAATGCCCACGCGCAATGTTGTCTTGACGGACCATCAGGCCCAGATGATCGAGCGGCTGGTCGCCTCCGGCCGCTACCAGAATGCGAGCGAGGTCTTGCGCGAGGGTCTCAGGCTGATCGAACAGCGCGAGGCCGAGGATGAAGCTCGCCTCGAGGCATTGCGCCAAGCAGCGCGCGTCGGCATCGAGGACATTGAAGCCGGGAGATACCGGAGCTTCGCAAGCGCCGAGGCTGCGAGCGAATACCTCGAAGCACTGACCGAGCAGATTCTCGCCCGCGACAATGCGAACGAGTAGGACCTGGAAAGTTCAAGTGGCCGCGGCTGCGGAGCGTGATTTTCACGAGATCATTCGATGGACCAGGAGCCGCTTTGGACAAGATCAGGCCCGAATTTACTCGGCAATGCTGATGAGCGCCCTGCGCGCGCTGAGGGCCGGTCCGAGGACGCCGGGGGTTCGGGCACGCTCCGAACTCGGAGATAATCTCTATACTCTTCACGCGGCGCATGGCGGACGGCGTGCGCGCCATTTAATCCTGTTTCGGATCAGCGAAGCGCCGTCAGTGGTCGAGGTGCTCCGTTTCTTGCACGACGCGATGGACCTCGCGCGCCACCTGCCCCGGGAAATATCCGACGAGGAGGGATCGACATGACCGAAGACCTGCCCACCGTGACCCTTCCCGGCGGCGAGCGGGTGCCGGCTCTGGGTCAGGGCACCTGGCATATGGGCGAGGACCGGCGCCGTGCCGCTGAGGAGGCGGCGGCGGTGCGGCTCGGCATCGAACTCGGCATGACCCTGATCGACACCGCCGAGATGTACGGCTCCGGCGGCGCCGAGGAGGTCGTCGCCGAGGCCGCGCGCGGCCTGCGCGATCGCCTGTTCATCGTCAGCAAGGTCATGCCGCAGAACGCCTCGCGCGCCGGCGTCGTGGCCGCCTGCGAGAAGAGCTTGAAGCGGCTCGAAACCGACCATATCGACCTCTATCTGCTGCACTGGCGCGGCGGGGTTCCTTTTGCCGAGACCCTTGCCGGGTTCGAGGAGCTGCGCCGGGCCGGCAAGATCCGCTACCACGGCGTCAGCAATCTCGATTGCCGCGAGATCGAGGAATGGGCGAGGTTGCCGGGCGGCGCGGCCGTGGCCGCCGACCAGGTCCTCTACAACCTATCGCACCGCGGACCCGAATGGGATCTGATCCCGTGGTGCCGCGCGCACGGGGTTGCGATCATGGCCTATACGCCGCTCGGCCAGGGCCGCATGCTGCGCGACCGGACGCTCGGCGCGGTCGCCCGCCGGCATGATGCGACGCCGGCGCAGATCGCCCTCTCCTGGCTCTTGAGCCGCGAGGGCACGATCGTGATCCCGAAGGCGGCGCGCCTCGAACATGTGCGCGAAAACCGCGGCGCGCTCGACATCGCGCTCGATGCCGAGGATCTCGCCGCGCTCGACCGCGCCTTCCCGCCGCCCAAGGGGAAGACCGCGCTCGGGATGCTGTAAGCCGATCAGCGCAGCACAGTGGCCGTTCCAGGCTGGAGTTCGGCCAGGACTTCGAGAGCCTTCGGTACAAGCGGCTCGATATCCTGCAAGCGGTTGCCAACTGCGGCGAATACCACCACCGCTATGCGAAAAGTCCGCAGATTTTGTTGGTTGGGCAATCTCCGATCGGCGGTCAGAAACACCGCGAAATCCTGCTGAGCAAGCCGCAAAAGCTCACCATTGCTCTTGCCCGCCCAGCCCATCTCCGGGACGGTCCGCACTTCATGAGGCGCCAGACGCGCCTTGAGCCTCCTTGGCAGCGACTCGTCCAGCAACAACCGCATCGACCAAGTCCTCTCCTGCCGTTTCAAGCACTTCCACTGCCTGTTCCTGGCTGACGGTCGGAAAGTCCTCAAGAAAATCGGTTATTGTGTCCCCACCTTTGAGATAATCAAATAAGGTCTTTATAGGAACGCGGGTGCCTGCGAACACAGGCGTTCCATGCATGATCTCTGGTGAAATTTCGACAACGTTGAGCTTTTCCATAGGATTCAGTCCTTTCATACTGATCGCCTCTCTGTCCTATAGGCAGAGAGGCGATCAGAGCCGGCTCATTCCATCGGCAGGCCGGCGTGGACGCCGCGGCTGTCGAGCGGGGTGAATTGCGGTGCCAGGGCCGGGATCGCGACCTCGGCGAGGCTCTCCGGCGTCCACCCGCCCTGGCGGTGCACCATGCGCAGGGGCCGCATATGGCCGTAGAGCGAGAGCTCGCCGGCGCGCTGGTGGAACACCTGGCCGTTGACGTAGGCCGCCTGTTCGGAAGCGAGAAAGACGCAGAGCGGGGCGATCGCATCGGCCCGGCTGCGGCGCAGCCGCTCCTCGCGCAGGGCCGCCATCTGCGGGTCCTTCGGGGTCGGCACCGAGCGGGTCATGCGGGTGTCGGCCGAGGGGCAGATGACATTGACGGTGATCCCTTTGCTGGCGTTCTCCATCGCCACAATGCGCGCCAAGGCGACGATGCCGAATTTGGCCGCGCCGTAATTCGCCTGGCCGATATTGCCGAGCAGACCCGAGGTCGACGACACCATGATGATGCGGCCGTAATTCTGCTCACGAAACAGGTTGATCGCCGCGCGGTTGATGTTGAAGTGGCCGGTCAGATGGACGTCGATGACCGCCTGCCAGTCCTCCGGGAACATGTTGTGGAACATCTTGTCCCGCAGGATGCCGGCGGCGTTGAAGACGATGTGGAGACCGCCAAAGGTCTCGCGCGCCTGCTGCACCATCTGCAGGCAATCATCGAACTTGGCGACCGAGCCGTAATTGGCGGCCGCTTCGCCCCCCGCTTTTTTGATCTCATCGACGATCTGCTGCGCCGGCGTCTGATCGGAGCCTTCGCCGCTGCCGCTGGTGCCGGGATCGTTGACGATGACCCTGGCGCCGTTCGCCGCCATCAATTTGGCGACCTCGGCCCCGACCCCGCGCCCCGCCCCGGCGCAAATCGCCACCCGCCCGTCGAGCATACCCATCGTCCTGCTCCGCTTTCCATGTTCCGATCACCGCCGGTTGTCGCGGCCGGCGCCGGCTTTGTCAATGAAACCGCATGAACCGGGAAGAACGCCGCCCCGCAGCCCTTTAGATTCGCCGGCACCGCTTGATCCGAGGAGAAACTGCGATGAGCTTTCGCATCACCGGCCTGCCGGCGGAAGATTTCACTCCGTTGTTCGCATTGTCCGACGCGGAGCTGGCCCGGCGGGGCGCCGTCCGCCGCATTGCCGACGGACGCCAGCCCGGCTATCCCTGCCGCATCAGCCTCACCGACTCGCAGCCGGGCGACGAGCTGCTGCTGGTCAATTACGAGCACCATCCGGTTCATTCGCCCTACCGCATGCGTTTCGCCGTCTATGTGCGCAGGGGCGAGGAGCGCTACGACGCGATCGACAAAGTCCCGGAACAATTGCGCCTGCGCACGCTCGCGGTACGCGCGTTCGACGCGGAGGGGATCATGGTCGGCTGGGAGATGGTCGAAGGACCGCAATTGGAACGGGCGATCGACCGGCTCTTCGGCGAGCCGCGCGCCGCCTATCTGCACATCCATTATGCGGCGCCCGGCTGCTATGCGGCGCGGGTCGACCGCGCCTGAGGATTTCAGCCGTCGGGCTCCGGCACGACGGTCCGGGTTTCGACCCGGCCGGCACGCAGCATTTCGACCGGGACTTCGCGCCCGGCGAGTTCTGCGGTCAAGAGCCGGTGCAGGTCGTCGACGCCGGTCACCGGACTGCCGGCAAAACGCAGCACGACGTCGCCGGCGGCGAAGCCGGCGCGCTCGGCCGGACCGCCGGAGGCGACCTCCCCGACCATCGCCGCGCTTGGCGCCGGGAGAGCAAGCCGGTAGACGAGCGTGCGCGCCAGCGGCACGGTCTGCGCGGCGACGCCGAGCCGGCTGCGCCTGACCCGGCCGTCGCGCATCAGTCGGGTCGCGACGTCGATCGCCGTGTCGCTGCCGATGGCAAAGCAGATCCCCTGCGCGATGCCGATCATCGCGGTGTTGATGCCGACGACCCGCCCGTTGCCGGCGACCAGCGGCCCGCCGGAATTGCCGGGATTGAGCGGCGCGTCGGTCTGGATCACGCTGTCGATCAATCGCCCCGACGGCGCGCGCAAGCTGCGCCCGAGGGCGCTGACGATGCCGGCGGTCACCGTCGCCTGAAAGCCGAGCGGATTGCCGATCGCGACGACCAATTGGCCGACCTTGAGCCGGGCCGAGCTGCCGAATTCGCCGTAAGCGAGGCCGCTGGCGCCGAGATGCAGCACCGCAAGGTCGGTCGCCGGATCGTCGCCGACCGGCTTCGCCTCGAACCGGCGGCCGTCCGGCAACGATGCCGTCAGGCGCGCGGCGCCGGCGACGACGTGGTGGTTGGTCAACAGATATCCGTCCGGGGTGAACACGACCCCGGAGCCGATGCCGCGCGGCCGGCTGTCCTGCCCGGCGGCGGCGATATGCGCGACCGCCGGGCCGACCCGCTCGACCGCCGCGGCGACCCGCGCCGAATAGGGGTCGAGAATTTCGTCTTCTATGGGGGTGTCGATATCGAATGGCATAAGCCTAAGATGTCGCGCCGGCCGGGCGCCGCAACCCGGCCATCATACCGGGCCGCCCCTCCCCAACCGGGCGATGGCGCGGCGGGTCGCCGGCGCCGATCCTCTTTCCCATCTGTTGCGGGAAAGGGAAGGTCATGTCCGGTCCGAAACCAGACGCATTGGCGGAATTGTCACAAGCCTT
>DATFCQ010000026.1:0-32261 GCA_035252905.1 Allostellaceae bacterium
ACGACGCCGAGCCGCCCCGCGGCGCGGCCGCCGCAGCGCCGCGCCGCTCGACCAGCCGGACCCAGGATGTCGACCGGCATGTCGGCGCCCGCGTGCGCGAGCGGCGGATCATGCTGGGCCTGACCCAGCAGCAACTGGCCGACTTGATCGGCGTGACTTATCAGCAGGCACACAAATATGAGCGCGGCATCAACCGCGTCTCGGCCGGCCGGCTGTTTGAGATCGCCCAGGTGCTGAGCGTGCCGGTCAGCTATTTCTTTGACGGCCTTACCGAGGACGGCGGGCGCGGCATCACCCCGCGCGAACGCATGTGTCTCGAACTGGCCCGCAATTTTGCCCAGATCCCCAACGAGCGCCATCAAGAGGCGTTGAGCCAATTGGCGCGCGCATTGGCCGCCGATTGAGGCGGCCCGGACGGCGGCCGGGCTCGTTTCCCTGGGGTCCCCGCGCGATTGGAAATCGCGCGGGGCGGGTGCCCGGCCTACCGTGAGGCCCGCGGCCGGAAATTGCCTCGGCCGCGGGCGGAGCCTCCGAAGCCGTGGCCCCGAAGGCTATCCCGCTGTGCCGGGCGGCTAGAGTGGACCGCGCCGCCTGCCGGCGAGGCCGGCAATCAAAGCAATCACGAAGATCACAATGAAGATAAAGAATATGATCTTCGCGATGACCGCGGCAGTCGCCGCAATCACTCCGAATCCCAGTATCCCCGCGATAATCGCGATCACCAGGAATACCAAGGCCCAATAAAGCATCATTGCCCTCCTCAAGGCGGCCCGCCGTCAATGGCAATTGCATTGCTGTCTTGCAGGCCATTCCCATAGGGGGGGAACAGGGGCATGCGCGTATTGGTTCCGCAAGGGAGGTTCCGTCAAAACCGGATGCCGAAACGCAAGCCGGCATCGTTGATGCTTTGGTTCTCCCTGGCAAGGCCGCCATTGGAGACGTGATCGAAGAACGCCGACACCTCGTAGCGGGGGGTGATGCGATAGCCGAGTTCGAAGCTTTCGCGGAACAGGACATGAGAGCCGAGGCTCTTGCGGTCGGACCGCTGGGCGCGGATCAGACCGTCGTTGAACGAGGGCCCAAAGCTGATGCCGAAATCGATACCGTCGCCGGGCCGCAGCAGGTCCGCCGCCAACAGCCAAGTCCAGGTCAGTCCGAAATAGCCCTGGCTCGTGTATCCCGACGTATTGGCCTCAAAGCCGAGATGGAGCCGCGGCCGGACGAGCCAGCGCAGATAGGAGGGGACGGCTGCGGCCGCCGCCTCGCTGACCGGGGAGGCGAACAGGATCTCCCCGTTGAGATCGGCGCCGCCCTCCTTGCCGCCGGCAAACGCCACGTCATGCGCAAGCACGGCGAATTTGGCTTCGTCGAGGACGAGATAATGCTGTTCCTGCGCTGCGGCCGGGAGCGGCAGCAGGAGACCGGCCAGGGCCGGCAGCGCCGCGAGCCGACAGCCGAACCGAAAGCGCCGCCGCAACCGCATCCCCGCCCTCCGGACATCGTCGCGGGAAGGCTACACCGCCGGCCCCGCAACCCGAAAGCGCGCACGGATCCCGGGAAATTGCCGCTTCTGTAGTGTTGCACAAAATCTACAACGGGGATGCCGGTCACGGCCGCAGGATCAGGAGCGGCGCTTCGGCGAGCCCGATCGAGAGCGCCGAGCGCGACAAGATCTCGCCATCGACATGCATCGGCCACGACCCGCCGTCGGCGAGCGACACCGCCCGGGCCGGCACGATCGACACCCCTTTGACGCGATGCAGCAGGCCGAGCCCCAGCGCCGCGAGATAACGCAGCACGGCGCGGCGGGACGCCGGCGGGAACAGCACCACGTGAAAGAGCGGGTCGGCGGCCCGGGCTGCCGGCGCCACGACAAAGCGCCCGGCATAAAAGCGGCTCTTGGCGATGATCACCGCGCCGGCGCGATATTCGGCGCCGTCGATCCGAATCGTGAATTCGCCCGGGCGATGCTGCACAAAGCTCGCCAGAATCGCCCAGAGAAAGGCGAACTTACCGAACCGCCGCTTATGGCCCGGGTCGACGGAAGCCACCACCGCGGCGTCAAAGCCGATCCCGCTCATGCACAGAAACAGGCGATCGCCGATCCGCCCGGGCCAGATCGGCTGCGGCGCCGCCGCCGCGAGCAGCGCGGCGAGCCGCTTCGCACGCCGCGGCAGGCCGAGTTCGCACGCCAACACATTTGCGGTCCCGAAGGGCAATATGCCTAAAACGTGCGACGAACCCTTGAGGCCGTTGGCGACCTCGTTGACCGTTCCGTCGCCGCCGGCGGCGACCACGAGATCGAACACGGGCTCGGCCGCGCGCGCCAGACGTTCGGCATCGCCCGCTCCGGCGGTCGAACGCAGCGTGACCATGCAGCCGCGCCGTTCGAGCTCGGCCCGCACGCGGCGCCAGCGCCGCCACGCCCGCCGGCCGCGCCCGGCAACCGGGTTCAGGATCACGAGGATGTGTCGCGGCTCCGTGGCAGACCATGGCGCAGCCCCCGCGTTCACCCTCACCCGCCTCCCCCGCTTTCGCGGGGGTCAGCACCCTCTCCCGCAGTGCGGGAGAGGGGGGACCGGCTTGCAGGGCCTGCCCCCGCGAAGGCGGGGGCCGGTGGGTAAGGGTTGAGACCTCGCATTCCGCCGCTTGCCTAGGCCGCGGGGCGCGGCACCGCGGCCGTGGGCGGGCCGTCGATCCACATGCGGTACCACAATTCGAGCATCAACAGCGCCCACAGCCTCGTGTGGTGATCGGCGATGCGCTCGCGATGCTCGCCCAACAACCGCCGCACGTAGTCGGCGCGGAACAGACCGCGCTCGCGCGCGCGCTGCGACAGCAATGTGTCACAGGCGAGTTCGGCCAGTTCGCTGCGGAACCACGCATCGATCGGACAGCTGAAACCCTTTTTCGACCGGTGCAACACCGGGTGCGGCAGATAGGGCGCCATCGCCGCCTTGAACAGCGATTTTGTCACTCCCCGCGCCATCCTGAGCTGCGGCGGGAGGGCCGCCGCCCATTCCACCAATAGATAGTCGAGCAGGGGCGAGCGCGCTTCGAGCCCGTGCGCCATGCCGGCGACGTCGATCTTGACCATCAGATCGTCCGGCAGGTAGGTGTGGATGTCGGCCCGGTTGGCGCCGGAGACGAGGTCGGCGGCGGCGAAATAAGGCTCGAACAGGGCGAGCGCGGAGCGATCGAGCCGGTCTCTCAGCGCCTCGCCGTAACCCGCCTCCTTGTCGCGATCGGCAAAATAGGCGAGCGTCGCCGCGTAGCGCCGCCCCGGCTCGCGCTCCGACTCGTCCAGCACGCTGCGGATCCGCGACAGCCTGAAGCGGCGCTGCGCAGCCCGCGGCGGCAGCGCGAGCAGGCGCGCAACCCCGCTGCGTCCCCAGCGCGGCATCCGGTCGAGCCCCCGCAGGTAATGCATTGCGCGGTAGCGCCGGTAGCCGAGAAAGCACTCGTCGCCGCCGTCGCCGCCCATCGCCACCGTCACCCGGCGCCGCGCCAATTGCGAAACATAGTAGGTCGGGATCGCTGAGGGGTCGGCAAAGGGCTCGCCGTAATGCCACACCAGATGCGGCAAGACCGCGACCGAATCAGGCTCGACCACCAGTTCCTCGTGATCGGTGCCGTAGCGTTCGGCGATCATCCGGGCGTAGCGGGTCTCGTCGTAATTCCGTGCCGAAAAGCCGATCGTGAAGGTCCTGACGCGGCCGCCGCCGGCCCGCGCCATCATCGCGACGACCGCCGAGGAATCGATCCCGCCCGACAGAAACGCGCCGAGCGGCACGTCCGAGACGAGGCGCAGCCGCACGGCCTCTTCGAGCCGGGCGACCAGTTCGGCCGCAAGATCGGCGACGGGCCGTTCCCGGGTCGGGGGGCGCGGCTCGGGCAGGTGCCAATAGCGCACCAGTTCGGGCTCGCCGAGCCCCCCGTCAGCGTCGCAAGCGACGGCCAGATAATGCGCAGCCGGCAGCTTTCGGATCCCGGCAAAGGCGGTGTCGGGGGCCGGCACATAGCCGAGCGAGAGATAGCGGTCGATCGCGCCGAGATCGGGTTCGCGCCGCATCTGCGGCCAGGAGAGGAGCGCCTTTGCCTCCGATCCGAACAGCAGGAAGGCGCCGCATCGGGCGTAATAGAGCGGCTTCTTGCCGAGCCGGTCGCGGGCCAGGACGAGGCGCCCGTTGCGCCGGTCCCACAGCGCGAGCGCGAACATGCCGCGCAGCCGGGTAAAGATCCGCGCGCCCCAGGCATGCCAGCCATTGACGATGACTTCGGTGTCGCTGCGGCTGCGGAACGGGTAGCCGAGCGCGGCGAGGTCGCGCCGGATCTCGGCGAAATTGTAGATTTCCCCGTTATAGGTGATCCATATGCTCGCATCGGCGCTCGCCATCGGCTGATGCGCGGCGGGCGAGAGGTCGATGACCGACAGCCGGGCATGGGCAAGGCCGGCCCTTCCGTCGCTCCAGGTGCCCTCGTCGTCCGGTCCGCGATGGCGCAGGCTCGCGATCATCGCCGACAGCCGCGCCTCGGCAAGCGCGCGGGGGAGCGGCGCGCCGCCGCCGACAAAGCCGCCGATCCCGCACATCGGGCCTCAGTCCCCCGCAGCGCCGGAGGGGCGGGACTCGGCATAGCGCGAAAGGATCCTCTGCGCCTCCCCGAACATGACGAGACGGCCGCCGTCGAGCCAGGCGATCTTTGTGCACCAGCGGGCGAGGATATCGAGCGCGTGCGAGGCCAGGACCAGGATGCAGGACTGGTCGACAAAGGCGGTGATGCGGCGGTGCGCCTTGTCGAGAAACTGCGCGTCCCCAGCCAGGAGCCACTCGTCCATCAGCAGGATTTCGGGCGTGATCGCGGTCGCCACGGCGAAGGCGAGCCGCGCGCCCATACCGGCCGAATAGGTGCGCACCGGCATATGGAGAAACTCGCCGAGTTCGGTGAACTCGGCGATCTGCGGCAACAGGCGCCGGATTTCGGGCGGGCGCAGGCCGAGATAGAGGCCGCGCAGGCGGATGTTCTCATAGCCCGTGGCGTCGGGGTTGAGACCGAGATTGACGTCGAGCAGGGCGCTGACCTGGCCGCCGACCGCGACGGTTCCGCTGGTCGGCTCGTAGACCCCGGCGAGGACGCGCAGCAATGTGGTCTTACCGGCGCCGTTATGCCCGACGAGCCCGACCCGCTCGCCATGCGCGACCGCCAATGAGACGGCGTTGAGCGCCTGCACCAGCACGCGGTTGCGCTGGCGCGTCAATGCCCCGGGCCTCGCCATTGCGAACAATGTCTTTTTGAGCGACCGGCTGCCGCCCTGGTAGAGCGGGAACTGGATCGAGACGCGGTCGAGCGCGATCGAAGCCATTGCTCAAACCCAGAACGGGATGCGGGCACGGAACCGGGCAAAGGCGGCGAGCGTCGTCGTCCATCCGAGGAACGTGACGGCGAGCGCCAGTCCCCACAGGCCGGCGGGCGCCCCCTGCCCCAGCAGCGGCGCGCGCACGATCTCGACCATCGCATAGATCGGGTTGAAATCGACAATCCAGCGATAATGCCCGTTCAGCGAGTCGGGAAGCCAGAAGATCGGGGTCACGAAAAACACGATCTGGATCACGCTGGCAACGATCGGCACAATGTCGCGGAAGCGGGCGCTCACCATGCCGAGCAACAGGCAGACCCAGATCCCGTTGAGGATGTCCAGCGCGAGGCCGGGCACGGCAAAAAGCGCCCGCGCATCGAGCGGCACCGCAAACCACACAACCACCACCAGATAGACGACGGCGTTATGGCCGAGCACGATCAGGTTGCGGTAAAGGGTCCGCAGGACGTGAGTGGTGAACGGCATCCGCACCTGCCGAATGATCGATTCGGCGCCGATAAAGCAGTTGCACCCTTCGGTGACGACTGCGGAAATGAAGGTCCACAACAACAGCCCGAGCGTCAGAAAAGGCAGATAGGTGTGGATCTTTGCCTTGAAGATCGTCGAATAGACGACCCCCAGGGTGGCGATCATCACCGCCATGCTGCAGGTCAGCCAGAACGGCCCGAGGATTGAGCCGCGATAGCGCAGCCGGATGTCCTCCCAGGCCATATTGCTCCAGATCCACCACTGCGCCGTGCCGTCCCTGAGGTCGCAGAGAGCCCGGCCGAGCCGGGTCTTCCGGCGCGGCGGGCGGAACGCGGGCGCGGCCTCCGCCGGATCGGCCGCGATGTCTTCGAGGCTGACTGGGTTCATCGCTGTATAATGAGGGCAGATTGCGGCATCACCCCCCTCACCCTACCCTCTCCCCCGCAAGCAAGGGGAGAGGGTAAAGAAAAGGGTCAGCCTGCCGCCGCCTTGGCCTCGAAGGTCTCGGCCAGGGTCTTGGCCATGTCAAAGAACTGGCGCCGCACCTTCGCGTCGGAGATCGCATAATACATGCGGATCAGCTCGATCGTCTCCGGCCGCTGCAATTGCTCGCGCCATTGCCTGTCTTCGGGGCTCAGCTCGGCGTCGTCCGGACGCAGGTCGCCAAAGAAATAGGAAATCGGCACGCCCAGGATCTCGGCCATCGCCGACAACCGGGACGCGCTGACGCGATTGGCGCCGCCTTCGTATTTCTGTACCTGCTGAAAGGTCAGGCCGAGTGCGTTGGCCAATGTCTCCTGGTTCATGCCGAGCAGCAGCCGGCGCATGCGGATCCGGCCGCCGACATGCACGTCGATCGGGTTCGGCACGCCGGTGCCGCGCCCGTATTTGGCTGCGGTCTTATTCTCGCCCGCTTGCTTCATCAGCCTTTTCACGACCCCTCCCCTGCTGCGCGCACCGTTAACGTTGCCTGTGCTCCGGACGAATCGCAAGCGGCATTCGCGGCATCGGGGTCTCGGGGATCGCGCCGGCCCTATTCCCCGCGCCGTTTTCTTAACGGAATAAGGTTACGATTGCTTAAAAATTCGCGCCGCGCACCCCTACGGCGACCGCGCGACCGTCTCGGGCGCCGGCTCGGCCCCTCCTCCGGCCGGCGCGCCCCGACGCAAGGCGGCGAGATCCGCCGCGTCCAGGGTTTCGTGCTCGAGCAGCAGGCGCGCGCCGCGTTCGAGCGTGTCGCGCTGCGCCCGCAGCAGGTCGACCGTGCGGCGGAAGGCGCGGTCGACAATCGCCCTGACCGCCTCGTCGATCTGCCGCGCGGTCTCCTCGCTGTAGCTGTGCTCCGGCGTCAGCGGCGCTCCCGGCACGCCGAGAAAATTGCGGTTCTCCTTTTCATAGGCGACCTGCCCGAGTTCGGGGGTCATACCGTAGCGGGTGACGATGCTGCGCGCGATCTCGCTGACCTTCTGCAGATCGTCGGCGGCGCCGGTCGACAACTCGCCGAAGACGATCTGCTCGGCGGCGCGCCCGCCCAGCAAGACCGCCATCTTGTTGTCGAGTTCCTGCCGAGTCATCAGAAAGCGGTCCTCGGTCGGGCGCTGGATCGTATAGCCGAGCGCCCCGATGCCGCGCGGGATGATCGAGACCTTGTGTACGACATCGCTGCCGGGCAAAGACAGGCCGACGAGCGCGTGCCCCATCTCGTGATAGGCGACAACCTCGCGCTCGTGCGGGTTCAAGAGGCGGTTACGCTTTTCAAGACCGGCGATGATGCGCTCGACCGCATTGTTGAAATCGTCCATCGTCACGGCCTCGGCGCGGCGCCGGGTCGCGAGCAGCGCCGCCTCGTTCGCGAGATTGGCCAGATCGGCGCCGGTAAAGCCCGGCGTCAGCGCCGCGATCGTCTCCAGATCGACATCGGACGCTATGCGGATCTTGCGGGTGTGGATTTTGAGGATCTGCACGCGCCCGGCCTTGTCGGGGCGGTCGACCAGAACCTGGCGGTCGAAGCGGCCGGCGCGCAACAAAGCGGGATCGAGGATCTCCGGTCGGTTGGTGGCGGCGAGCAGGACCATGCCGGCGCGGGTGTCGAAGCCGTCCATCTCGACCAGCAACTGGTTTAAGGTCTGTTCCTTCTCGTCGTGGCCGCCGCCCATCGGATAGGAGCCGCGGGCGCGTCCGAGCGCGTCCAGTTCGTCGATGAAGACGATGCAGGGGGCGCGCTGGTGCGCCTGCTCGAACAGGTCGCGCACCCGCGCCGCCCCAACCCCGACAAACATCTCGACGAATTCCGAGCCGTTGATCGAAAAGAACGGGACGCTGGCTTCGCCGGCAACCGCACGCGCCAATAATGTCTTGCCGGTGCCGGGCGGTCCGACCAGCAATACGCCCTTGGGGATGCGGCCGCCGAGCCGCCCGTAGCGGGTCGGCGCCTTCAGGAAATCGACGATCTCTATCAGCTCTGCCTTGGCCTCATCGGCCCCGGCGACATCTGCAAAGGTCGTCCTGGTATCGGTTTCGACATAGACCTTGGCCTTGCTCTTGCCGATCGACATCAGCCCGCCGACCCCCTGCTGACCGGCAAATCGGCGAAAGAAAAATATCCAGATCCCGAAAAACAATGCCGTCGGGATCACCCAGGACAATATATCGCTCCACAAATGACTCTCAATTTCCCCGGAAAAATGCACATGATATTTTTCCAGCATCTGGGCCATCTGGGGGTCGACCCGGGTGGTCCGGAAATCTGTATAACCTTTCTTGTCGGGTTTGGCGAATTTGCCCTGGATATAGTTGCCGCTGACGCGGACCGAGGCGATGTCGCCGGCCTTCAGCGCGGTCTGGAACTTGCTGTAGGGGATGACCTCGACGCGCGAATTGGACGACAGCAGCGCCTCGATGATCAGGATGATGGCGATCGCCGCGATCCAATACCAGGCGTGATACTGAGTCTTTCTGTTCATGCCCCCGTCTTGAAACGGCCAGCGGCCGCCGGGCGGGGGTCGGCCGCCCGGCCGGCGGGGGCGCTCGCCCGGTTCTGCCGATCGTTCAACGATCTTTTCGGTCGAGTTCATCATAACCCCGCCGGCTACTGATGAAAACGAGCGACATCAGGCCAATGCCGAGCCCCAATGTCGCGATGATGCCAAACGCCATGGCGAGCCAGCCGACGGCGGTGATCTCGTTGTCGCCGACGCTGTCCCACAAATTGGCGACGACCGCCGCTACCGTCACCACGACGGCGACGGCGACGGCGATCGCGGTCCAGGTCAAAGATGAACCCTGCAAACGCATCATTCACTCCAACAGCGCCGCAATTTCGCGCAATTCGGCGATAAAGCGCTGCGTTTCCCGGTGCCGCGCCTCCTCGTCGGGAATGCGCAGCAAGGCCGAGGGATGCACGGTCGCCACGGCGCAGGGCGCCCAGCGCGAGGGGATCGCCCGCCCGCGGTCGCGGGTCACGCGAAACTCCGGACCGAACAGCGCCTGCGCCGCGGTCGCCCCGAGCGCCACCAGGACGTGCGGAGCGAGCGCTGCGATTTCGGCTTCGAGCCAGGGCAGACAGGCCGCGATTTCCGCCGCCGCCGGCTTCATATGGATGCGCCGCCTGCCGCGCGCCACCCATTTGAAGTGCTTGACCGTATTGGTCAGGTAGATCTGCGCGCGGTCGATGCCGGCCTCGGCGAGGCAGCGGTCGAAAAGCCGGCCCGCCGGGCCGACAAAGGGGCGCCCGGAGGTATCTTCGACATCGCCCGGCGCTTCGCCGACCATGACCAGCCGCGCCTTCTCCGGGCCCTCGCCGAAGACGGTCTGGGTGGCGTTCCGATAGAGCGGACAGGCGGTGCACGAGGCGGCCGCCCGGCGCAGCCGGGGGATCGTCGGCTCCGGCGGGATCAGGTCGCGGGCGCTGTCGGGCGGGAATATCGTCATCATTCGGCTCGAACGGCAGGTCCTTATCCTTCGTCAACACGACGGAGCGCCGGCCGGCCGCAAAACGGCTTACTGCGGAAGGCCGCTCATGGCAAAGTGCGGCCGCCTTCTTCCCGATGGAGATGACCATGCCGCGCGACAGCCAGCATCCGGAAACGATCGTGCTCCATGCCGGGTATCGCAGCGACCCGGCGACGACCTCCGTCGCGGTGCCGATCTATCAGACGACGAGCTACCAGTTTCGCGACACCAATCACGCCGCCAATCTGTTCGGGCTGTCCGAACTCGGCAACATCTATACCCGGATCATGAACCCGACCAATGCCGTGCTCGAAGAACGGGTCGCCGCGCTCGAAGGCGGGGTCGGGGCGCTGGCGGTCGCCTCGGGTCAATCCGCCTCGCTGTTCGCAGTCCACAATTTGTGCCAGGCCGGGGACAATTTCGTCGCATCTACCGATCTCTACGGGGGCACGTGGAACCTGTTTCTGAACACGATGCAGAAGACGATGGGGATCTCGGTCCGCTTCGTCGACCCGGCCGATCCGGAAAATTTCCGGCGCGCCACCGATGCCCGCACGCGCTGCTACTATGCCGAAACCCTGCCGAACCCCAAGCTCGAAGTGTTCCCGATCGCCGAGGTCGCCAAGATCGGCCGCGAACTGGGCGTGCCGCTGATCGTCGACAACACCGCGGCGCCGGTGTTGTGCCGCCCGCTCGCGCACGGTGCCGCGGTGGTCATGCATTCGACGACAAAATTCATCGGCGGGCACGGCACCTCGATCGGCGGCATCGTCGTCGACGGCGGCAATTTCGACTGGGCGAAGCACGCCGACCGCTTTCCGCTCCTCAACCAGCCCGACCCGAGCTATCACGGCGCGGTATGGACCGAGGCGGCAAAGCCGCTCGGGCCGATCGCCTATATCCTGAAGATGCGGGTGACGCTGCTGCGCGACCTCGGCGCGGCGATGAGCCCGTTCAACGCCTTTCTGTTCATCCAGGGGCTTGAAACCCTGCCCCTCAGAATGCGCGCGCATTGCGCCAATGCGCGGGCGGTCGCGCGCTTCCTATCCGAACACAAAAAGGTCACCCGAGTCATCCATCCGAGCGTGATGACGGGCGAGGCGCGGCGCCGCGCCGACGCCTATCTGCAGGGCGGCTACGGCGGCCTCCTCGGCTTCGAACTGGAGAGCGGGCTGGAAGCCGGGCGCCGCTTCATCGACGCGCTCAAGATGTTCTACCACGTCGCCAATATTGGCGACGCACGCAGCCTGGCGATCCATCCGGCGACGACGACTCATTCGCAGCTCTCGCCCGAAGAGCAGTTGCAGACCGGGGTCACCGACGGCTATGTCCGGCTGTCGATCGGGATCGAACACGAGGACGACATCATCGCCGACCTCGCCCAAGCGCTCGACGCGGCCTGAGCGGCGGCCTGACCCGGGCGGCCGGAGGATGAGCGCGGGCGAGGCGGTCCTCTCCCTCGCCTGGCCGATCGATCTCACCCTGACCGCGGCGAGCCACGGCTGGGTGGAGCTGGCGCCGTGGCGTTGGGACCCCGAACGCGCGGTCCTCTCCCGCAGCGAGCGCATCGGCAACAGGCTCGGGGAAATCGCAGTCGGCCAGTCCGGCCCTGCCGCGATGGCCGTCCGCTGGAACGGTTTCGGGCCGGACGAGGGACCTGAGATCCTGCGCCGCGTCGGCCGCTGGCTGTCCGCCGATTGGGAGCCGGCAGCGGCGATCGCGGCGTTGCGTCCGGTCTTGCCGCTTGCCGCCCTGCTGGTCGTGCGCGGCGGCGGCCGCATGTTGCGCTGCTCGACCTTTTACGAGGACTTCGCCAAGACCCTGCTGACGGTCAACACCAGTTGGTCGGGCACCTGCCGCATGGCGGCGGCCCTTGTCTTCGAGCCCGGCGGAGGCGCCTTCCCGCCCCCCGGCCTGATCCTCGATTACGGCGAAACTCGATTGCGCGAGCGCACGAGGCTCGGCTTCCGCGCCGCGACGCTCTTGGCCGCCACCCGCCGGATGCTCGCGGATTGCGTGATCGATCCCTCCGGCGAGGGCCGGCCGGACCATGATTACCTGATCGCCCTCAAGGGCATCGGCCCCTATGCGGCGGCCCATTGTCGGATATTGCTGCAGGATTTCACCCGCCTTCCGGTCGATTCGACGGTCGTCGCCTATCTGCGCGAGCGGCAAGGCTGCGACGCCGCCGAATTCGCCGCACGTTACGCCTCGTGCGGCCCCTATCTCGCGCTCGGCTACCGGCTGATGCGCCTTGCCGACCGGCTCGGACCCCGCAAAGCATGGCCATGACGCCATCGTTCGATCCGATCCTCGCCGCCGCCCAGGCCCGCCACGGTCCGGCGCTCGCCGCGCGCCTGCCGCAGCCGCGCTCGGCGGCAGAGCTGCAAGCGGTCGGCGACGACCGCTATCTGTCGCAGATGTCGCTGCGGATCTTTCGCGCCGGCCTCAGGCACAGCCTCGTCGACGCGAAATGGCCGGCCTTTGAAGAGGTCTTTCACGGCTTCGATCCGCGGCGGGTACGGGCGATGCCGGACGAGGCGCTCGAAGCCCTCCTCGCCGACCGGCGGCTCATTCGCCATTGGGGCAAGATCGCGGCGGTGCGCGACAACGCCGCCGCAATGCTCACCGTCGCCGCCGAACACGGCGGCTTTGGCGCCTGGCTCGCCGCCTGGCCGGCAACCGACACTGTCGGCCTGTGGGAGGCGCTGATGAAGCGCTTCCGTCAGATGGGCGGCAATTCCGGCGCGAGTTTTCTGCGCATGGTCGGCAAGGACACGTTTCTGCTGACGCCTTCGGTCGTGGCGGCGCTCCGCCATTGGGGCGCCGCCCTGACCCCGCCGAAGAGCCGCAAGGAGCGCATCCTCGTGCAGTCGCATTTCAACGCCTGGGCGGCCGAGACCGGCCGCCCGCTCTGCCATTTGAGCCTGATCCTCGCCGCCTCGGCAGAGGAGTGAAGCGGTCAATGCCCCAGCAGCCTCGCGAGCCCGAACATCACGCCAATGATGGCCACAATATTGATATCAGCCGTTGACGTATATATAAATTTAATCTACATTTTTCCAAGGTGCCCAATGAGTATGAAAAGGAGAACATTGAATAAAATGTATAAGATATTTGTTGCGGCAGCTGCGGTTGCGGTTATCACAAGCGCTTCTGCCAATGCGCAATCGTCGTCTTACCCTGATATCTCAGGTCTTTGGATATGTGAAGTAAAGTGTGTTCCCGATGGAGGGATTGCGAGAATCAAGCAGGATGGAGAATTTTTAGATCCAATAATCAATGAAAGGGGCTATTCAACAACGGGATTTTTTACGAGTCTAGACAGAATATGGGTTAAAGCTGGGGGCGGTTGGGGAGAAGGAGGGGCCTCAATTATAAGTACTCCAAAGTATGGGCTCGAAATCCGTTGGGACGGTGACACAATTTGGCGATTCTGGAAAAGAGGTTTCTAGCATTTCCAGAATAACAGAGTAGGATGGATTGAGCAGAGCAAAACCCATCGTCTCGCTGAGGCCGTTGTCAAAGCTAGTTTTTCGATTTGTAATACCCCTCGCCGCTCATTAGCATCGCCACACACCTTTGTCTTACTATATTGAAGAGATTATCTATACTCGTCATGCCCGGACTTGTTCCGGGCATCCACGTCTGTCAGTGCATCATGTATTCGCCAGAACGGCACCGCGTGGATGGCCGGGACAAGCCCGGCCATGACAATAAAAAGTTGACTTTACTTCGAAAGATGTGTGCATACCGTAGCGCCGCCCAGAGAAAATTCTGGCAGCACCTCATTACTCCTTAAGCGACTCGCAGCATGATGGGTTTTGCGTTGCTCAACCCATCCTACGCAATCTCGCGATTGGCAACTGCCACTCAATAATTCGAGATCTCGACCAGGTTCTGATCCGGGTCGCGGATATAGACCGACTGGATCGTACCGATCGCACCGGCGCGCGGGCCGGGGCCGGCGACGACCGCGACCCCGCACTCCTTGAGATGCGCCACGACATCGGGAAGCGGCACCGTCGTAACAAAGCACAGATCGGCCGAGCCCGGGGTCGGCTTGTCGGCGACGAGGCCGGGAGTATTGTCGGCCGGGTGCAGGTTGATTTTCTGCTGCCCGAAGCGGAGCGCGGTGCGTCCCTCGCCAAAGGTCACGACCTCCATGCCGAGGACGCGCGTGTAGAATTCGCAGGTGCGGCCGATATCGGCCACGGTCAGCACCAGATGATCGAGGCGTTCGATGTTCACGTCGCTTCTCCTGCGCAGCGGCCGGGGTCCTGTGCCATCATAGCCCAAAGCACGAGGGGCAGGACGGGAGGATAGGGCGATGAACCGTCTCGACGGCAAGGTGGCGCTGATTTCCGGCGCGGCGCGCGGCATCGGCGCCGAGACCGCGCAGCTGATGGTCGAGGCCGGGGCGCGCGTCGCGCTCGGCGACGTGCTCGACGAGCACGGCCGCGAGACGGCGCGTGCGCTCGCCGGCGCGGCGGTCTACGTCCCGCTCGACGTGACCGGCGAGGAGGCGTGGCGCCGGGCGGTCGCCGCCGCGGTCGAGCGCTTCGGCCGGCTCGACATCCTGGTCAACAATGCCGGGCTGTTTCTCGGCAAGGGCATCGAGGAGGCGAGCCTCGACGAATGGCAGCGCCTCGCCGCGGTCAATCTAACCGGAGTGTTTCTCGGCACCAAATTCGCCTTGCCGGCCTTGCGCGAGGCCGCGCGCACGAGCCCCGCCGGCAGCGCCATCGTCAACCTCGCCTCGGTCGCCGGCCTCGTCGGCTCGCAGCTTGACCCACTCTATTCTCTGACCAAGGGCGGGGTAACCTTGTTCACCAAATCCGCCGCCCTCGAATTCGCCCGCAAGGGCTACCGGATACGGGTGAACTCGATCCACCCCGGCGTCATCGATACCGACATGGGCGCGCAGACCTTTGCCGCACGCGCCCAGAATGCCGGCACCAACGATGCCGCGGCGATGCGCGAGCGGGCGCGGGCCTCACACCCGATCGGCCGCCTCGGCCAGCCGCTCGACATCGCCAAGGGGATCGTGTTTCTGGCCTCGGACGACGCCGCCTTCATGACCGGCGCCGGGCTCGTCGTCGACGGCGGATTGACGGCGCAGTAGCAGACCGTGCCCTCGACAATATTCCTTATAAGGAATACATATTTCGAGTGGTATGGCAGGTCGAATACACCGACGAGTTCGGGGCTTGGTGGGACACGCTCGGCGAGGACGAGCGCATCCGCCTCACCGCCGCAGTCGGCCTATTGGAGCGTCGTGGCCCCAACCTGCCGTTTCCGCACTCTAGCGGCATCAGCGGATCGCGGCATGGCTACATGCGCGAGCTGCGGGTGCAAGTCGGCGGCCGGCCGCTACGCGTCTTCTACGGCTTCGATCCGCGCCGGGTCGCGATCCTGCTGATCGGCGGCGACAAAACCGGCCGGGATGACTTCTACACGCGGATGATCCCGCTGGCGGACCGGCTGTACGACGAGCACCTCGCGGAGATCGCGGCCGAAAGGACAGAAGGGAAAGAGGACGATGGCGGGTAGGCATTCCTTCGATCGGCTGCGCGCCGGCCTCTCGGCTGAGGGCCGCGCCAAGGCCGCCGCCCTCACGGACAGGATGGAGCGGGATCTCTCCCTGGCGGAACTGCGCCGTGCGCGGGCAATGACGCAGGACCAGCTTGCGGCGGATCTGCATGTCGGCCAAGCCTCGATCGCCAAGCTGGAGAGACGCACGGACATGTACCTGTCCACGCTGCGCCGCTTTGTCGAGGCGATGGGGGGCAAGCTGGAGATCGTTGCTCGCTTTCCCGACCAGCCCGATGTCAGACTGCGCGGCATCGGCGAGCTAAATGAAACGGACCGCTCCCCGGAGACACTCTGAGCAGGTGCGCGGCCGCCCGCCTCAGCCTTTCCCCGCCTTGGCGGCTTCGAGGCGGCGCCAGGCTTCGAGCACGGTGGCGACCGACCACGCCTGGGCCGGGCAGCCGCGCGGGGTGTGCGGCGGGTCGCCGTCGAGGATCTCGCTGACCTGGCCGAGGCCGGCGTCGAGCAGATGGTCGCCGATCGGTCGCAGCAGGTGCTGCGCCGCCGCGGCGTCGCCGTGGACGCGGTAATGGGCGAGCGCGTAGGGACCCATGAGCCACGGCCAGACCGGGCCCTGGTGGTAGCCGCCGTCGCGGGCAACGACCCCGCCTTCGTAGCGGCCGTGATAATCGGGCTCGCCCGGCGCCAGGGAGCGCAACCCGTAGGAGGTCAGAAGAGCGGCGGCGCAGCGGCGCAGGACCGCGGCTTGCGTCGCCGGGTCGAGCGGGCTCGCCCACAGGCTCAGTGCCAGGATCTGGTTCGGCCGCAGCCGCGGGTCGGAGCCGCCGGGACCGTCGATGATGTCGTAAAGCCCCGCCTCCCCTTCCCGTATAAAGCGGGCAAAGCCCGCTTGCGCGCGTGAGGCGGCGGCGCGGTATTCGCCCGACGGGCGGCCGAGCCGCTCGGCCAATGCCGCCATCGCCCGGAGCGCGTTGTACCACAGCGCATTGATCTCGACCGGCTTGCCGATCCGCGGGGTCACCACCCAATCGCCGACGCGGGCGTCCATCCAGGTCAGTTGCACGCCTTCCTCGCCGGCATGGAGAAGCCCGTCGGCAGGGTCGACGCCGATGCCGTAGCGCGTGCCGGCGAGGTGACAGGATACGATCTCGGCAAGGACCGGAAAGGCGCGCCCGAGCGCGGCCTCGTCGCCGCTTGCCGTGACATAGGCGCGCCACGCCTCGATATACCACAGGGCCGCATCGACCGTGTTGTATTCGGGCACGCCGCCGGCGCCGGGGAAGACGTTCGGCAGCATGCCGCGATCGACAAACCGCGCAAAGGTTTCGAGGATCGCACGGGCGTCGTCGAAACGCCCCGTCGCAAGGCACAGCCCGGGCAGGGCGATCATCGTGTCGCGGCCCCAATCGCCGAACCAGGGATAGCCGGCGATAACCGAGCGCCCGTCTGCCTCTCCGGCGACGGGCCGGTCGATCACGTAGAGATCAGCGGCGAGCACAAGCCGCAGGACCCAAGGCGGCGCGGCGGCGAGCACCGGGTCGGCCGCGATTGCCCGTTCGAGCACGGTCCGGTCATGGTCGCGGCGGCGCGCCAGCGCGGTGGAGAGATCGGGAGGATCGGCGCTGCCCCAACCCCGCGCGACGCCGTCGCGCGGGGACCCCAAAGAGAGGGTCGCGGCAAAGCCCGCCCATTCTCCCGGCGTCAGGGTCAGAGCAAGGTCGCCGACATGGCGGTGCGAGTCGCGCGTCGGGAGACCGCGCTCGCGTTCGACCGGCAGGTCGAAATCCTCGTACCAGTCCGACGCCGCGACGGCGCTGCCGCCGCTTGCCCGGATCGCAAGCGTGAAGCGGCCCGGCGCCGCGACCGTCAGCGCCGGGCCCTCGGCCCGCACCTCCGGCGCAAAGCCCGGCGGCCAGCTTTCACTGTGATGATCGCGGCCGTTGGCAAGCAGGGTCACGCGCAATTCGGCCGGCGCCGTATCGGGACCGTCTTCAAGCCTCCAGGCGGCGTAGACCGTGTCGGCTCCGTGTTCCATCCAGATGCGGTGTTCGACAAGGCGGCCGCCGCAGCGGAACCGCCATACCGGCACCGTGCCGTCGAGGTGAAAGCTTTCGAGCAGCAGGTGCCCGGCCGGCGCAACGGCGCCGCTCGCCCAGCGATTGGTGAAGAGCGGGTAGCGGCGGCCCTCGCTGTCGAGCGTCGCATCGGCCTTGGCGAGAACGAGGACGCGGCCCAGAGGCGGGTCGACCGGCGCCACCAACAGGGCGTGATAGCGGCGCGTCAGCGACAACGCTACAGTGCCGGCGGCATAACCGCCGCGCCCGTTGGCAAGCCACCATTCGCGCCGCTCGGCGGCGGCGAGATCGCCGCAGATCTCGCGGCCGAAGCGGATCGGCAGCAGACCCGCGAGCCGGTCCGGCGCGGAAGCGCTCATTGCGCCGGCACGGGCTCGGCGAGGGGCGCCGCAATCGCCGTCGGCCCGGCAGCGGTTGGTCCTCTGTGCAGCAGCAGCGCGATCAGCCCGGTCCAGCCGGTCTGGTGCGCGGCGCCGATCCCGCGCCCGGTATCACCATGAAAGTACTCATAAAAGAGCACATGGTCGCGGAACTGCGGATCGTCGCGATGGAGCGGCGAGCCGCCAAAGACCGCCCGGTTGCCGAATTCGTCGACCTGGAAGATGCGGCACAGGCGGCGCGCCAGTTCGGCTGCGATCTCGCCGAGATGGAGCAATCGGCCGGAGCCGGTCGGGCATTCGACCTTGAAATCGTCGCCGTAATAGCTGTGGAAGCGCTGCAGCGATTCGATCAACAGAAAGTTGACCGGCATCCAGATCGGGCCGCGCCAGTTTGAATTGCCGCCGAACACTCCGGAATTCGATTCCCCCGGAACGTAGCCGACGGAAAAGCGGTGGCCGGCGTGCTCGAACACATAAGGGTGCTTCTCGTGGAATTTCGACAGGCTGCGCACCCCGTAATCGGAGAGAAACTCGCTCTCGTCGAGCATCCGACGCAGCAGCCGCTTCATGCGGTGCCCGCGCAGCAATGACAACAGGTGCTGCTCGCTCTGATTGGCGTCGCGCCAGCGCGAGACCAATTGCGCCAGATGCGGACGATGATCGAGAAACCAGTGCATGCGCGCCGAGAAGGCGGGCAGCCGCGCGAACACCGAGGCGTCGAGCACCTCGACCGCGAACAGCGGAATGAGCCCGACCATCGAGCGCACCCTGAGCGGCACGCGCTGCCCACCCGGCAGGTGCAGCACGTCGTAATAGAATTCGTCCTCCTCGTCCCACAACCCGATCCCGTCGCCGCCGATATTGGTCATCGCCTCGGCGATATAGAGGAAATGCTCGAAGAACTTGCTGGCGATGTCCTCATAGACGTGATCGTCGAGGGCCAGTTCGAGGGCGATGCGCATCATGTTCAGCGCGTACATCGCCATCCAGGCGGTGCCGTCGGACTGGTTGATCGAGCCGCCGGTCGGCAATGGCGCGCTGCGATCGAAAATGCCGATATTGTCGAGCCCCAGAAACCCGCCCTGAAAGATGTTGCGGCCCTCGGCGTCCTTGCGGTTCACCCACCAGGTGAAGTTGATCATCAATTTGTGGAAGACACGTTCGAGGAAGGCGCGGTCGCCCTTGCCGCCGTGATGGGCGCGGTCGATCTCGTAGACCCGCCACGTCGCCCAGGCGTGGACCGGCGGGTTGACGTCGCCAAAGGCCCATTCATAGGCCGGCAATTGCCCGTTCGGGTGCATGTACCATTCGCGCCGCAGCAGGATGAGCTGGTTCTTGGCGAAACCGGGATCGATGTACGCCAAGGTCACGCAATGAAAGGCCAAATCCCAGGCCGCGTACCACGGGTATTCCCATTTGTCGGGCATCGAGATGATATCGGCGTTGTTGAGGTGCCGCCAGTCGGCGTTGCGGCCGTAACGGCGCGCCGGCGGCGGCGGCGGCTGCCCCGGATCGCCGTCGAGCCACTCGGGAATATCGAAGTAATAGAACTGCTTCGACCATAACATGCCGGAGAGCGCCTGACGCTGCACGAGGCGGGCGTCGGGATCGGCGATGTCGCATTGCAGCGCGGCGTAGAATTCATCGGCCTCCTCCTGCCGCCGGCGCATGACCGGATCAAAATCGGCGAGGGTCGCGGCCGTCTCCGTCCGCGTCAGGCGCAGCCGGAGACGCGCGCTTTCCCCGGCGGCCAGATCGAAGCGGTAATGCGCCGCCGCCTTGGTCCCGACCCGTTCGGGGTTGACCGCCGCCCGATCGCCGCGGACGACGTAATCGTTGATGCCGTCCTTGAAAAACCCGCAAGCGGAATTCATCCCCCACAGCCGCCGCACATTCGTCTCGTTGTCGCAAAACAGGAGATCCGGCCGACCTTCGCAGAGAAGCCGCAGCGCCCCGAGCTGCGGGTGCTCGGCGATGATCGCGCCGTCCGCGCCGGCCTGCAGGTGCGGCTTTGGCGAACCCGGTTTCCACGCCCAGGTGTTGCGCGCCCATAATTGCGGCAATACGTGCAGGACCGCCGCCTCCGCCGCGCGGTTGTGGACCGTTATCTGCATCAGGATGTCGTCGGGGTCGGCCTTGGCGTATTCGATCTCGACGTCGAAGTAGCGGTTGTCGGCGAACACCCCGGTTTCGATCAATTCGAATTCCGGCTCCGCCATGCCGCGCCGCCGGTTCTCTTCGACCAGTTCGCTGTAGGGAAAGGCGGCCTGCGGATATTTGTAGAGCATCCGCATGTAGGAATGGGTCGGCGTCGCGTCGAGATAATAGTAAAGCTCTTTGACATCCTCGCCGTGATTGCCCTCGCTGTTGGTCAGCCCGAACAGGCGCTCCTTCAGGATCGGATCGCGGCCGTTCCACAGCGCAAGCGCGAGGCAGATCAGCGCCTGATCGTCGGAAAACCCGGCGATCCCGTCCTCGCCCCAGCGATAGGCCCGGCTGCGGGCGTGATCATGCGGGAAATACTCCCAGGCGGTGCCGTATTCGCTGTAATCCTCGCGCACCGTTCCCCACTGCCGCTCGCTCAAATACGGTCCCCAACGGCGCCAGCGGACCCCCTTGCGGATCTCTTCGAGGCGCACGGCTTCCGCCGGCCGGTCGAGCCTCGGTGTCGCGTCGTTCATGGCATCCCCCTGCGCCGGTTATGTCGTGGCCGCGAGGAACAGGCGGGCAAGCCCGCGCGGAGCACGCGTGCGATCGGCGATGATCGCGTCGAAGCCGAGGCTGCGGCCGTAACGGTGGATCGCGAAGATCAATTGTATCACAAATAGAAAAAAATAGGTCCAGGGCCACTCGCCCGGGGCGTTGTAGAGGCCGAGCCACAGGTTCAGGATCTGCAGCGCCCCGATGACGCCCCAAAAGCGCACAAACAATCCGAGGGTCAATGACACAGCGGTCAGCACTTCGAGGCTGTAGACAATCGGCGCCAACAGGTAAAAATTCGGTAACACGATGTGGTTGACAAAATCCGCCTGGGCCGGAATGGCGGCGGACTTTCCCATCACCGTCATCCAGTAAGACAATCCGGTCACGCCAAACGGCTTGTCGGGATGATCGGTGTAAAAGGGCGGCAATTTCCACAAGGTCTGCTGCCACCACATCGCCCCGATCGCGACCCGGATCAGCCAGTCCGCAGCCGGCTTGAAGCGCCGCTGCTCTGGGATCGTCACAAAGGCATAGGCGGCCGCAAGGACGCTGAGGATCAGCAGCACCCAGAAGGCATGATAGGGCCAGCCGGGTTTCGCCAGAAAGGCGATGACGTCCGAATAGGGGTTAGGCTTCATTCCGCTCGTCTCCCGCTGCCCGTGCTCCGGATCAGGGCTTGCCGTCGGCGGAGCCGTCCCGCCAGGCGCGCGCCGCCGCAGCGATCACCGCGAGGGCGTCGAGGCTGCCGGCCGCTTCGCCCTTTTCAAAATCGCCCTCGACCACGGCCATCTGGTTGGTCACATGGGCAAAGCACAAGACTTGACGGCGGCGGCTCAGGGCAAAGGCGTACAGCGCCGCCGCCTCCATCTCGACCGCCAGGATGCCGCGGGCGCGGCACCGCGCAATGGCGGCGGCGGTTTCGCGGAACGGCGCGTCGGTGGTCCAACTGGCGCCGCGATAGACCGGCGGCGCGAGCCCCGCCAATGCCGGCATCACGCGGGCGACGAGATCCGGGTCGGCGGCGGCGAATTCGGCGGGCGGCAGATAGTGATAGCTGGTGCCCTCGTCGCGCAGAGCGCGCTCGATCAGGATGAAATAGGGGGTGGGCCCCTGTGCCGCGATCTGTCCGGCCGAGGTCATGCTGATCAGCAGGCGGCAGCCCGAAGCAAAGAGCTGCTCCGCCACCAGCACGGCAAAGGGCGCGCCGACGGCGCAGCCGACAATGCCGAATTCGGCGCCCTGATGCGCGAAGGTATAGAGATCGGTGTGGTAGCACGGCCAGGCGGCGGCGCGCCGGCTCTTGCCCCGGTGGGCGAGCATGCGCACGATATCGCCGTCGGGATCGAGCACGCAGATCTCGGGGACCGCCTCTTGCGGCAGATTTTTCTGGCGCCGCGCCTCACGCAGCAGGTTCTCGGGCGCGAACACCGACAGTGCGGCGCAGTCCTTGCCCATCAAGATCGGCGGCGTCGACAAGGCGGTCATGATCCCGGCGGCAGTTCGGCCGCCTGTGGTATAGGCGCGCCGCGCGCCGGCGCAAAGCCCGATAGCGAACGGCGCGGCGTGCGAGGAGAACGAGGGCGTGACAGAGGACATCGAACAGAGGCTCGGCGAGATCCGCTTCGGCCCCGACGGCCTCGTGCCGGCGATCGCGCAGCAATACGACACCGGCGAAATCCTGATGCTGGCCTGGATGAACCGCGATTCGGTGCGCGCGAGCCTTGCCGAGGGCCGCGCCTGCTACTGGTCGCGCTCGCGGGCGCGGCTGTGGCGCAAGGGCGAGACTTCGGGACAGGTCCAGATCCTGCGCGAATTGCGCCTCGATTGCGACGGCGACGCGCTCTTGCTGCTGGTCGACCAGCAGGGCGTCGCCTGCCACACCGGACGACGCAGCTGTTTCTTCCGGGCATGGCGGGACGGCGGCTGGGAGGTCGTCAGCGCACCGCAGGTCTCCCCCGAGACGCTTTACCCGAAATCCCGAGGCTGAGGGGTATCGGGCCGCCCCTCACCCCGGCCCTCTCCCCGCGAGCGGGGAGAGGGAGGGACCCGCGCAGCGGGAGGGTGAGGGGCTGCGGCACCTACCTGTAGGGCGGAGGGGGCGGCGGGTATTCCGGCGCGGGCGGCCGTCCATACCGGACCCACCGAGGCTTTCCACGCCCTGTCGTGCTCTTCGAGGAGGAGTTTGTAATGCTCGACCGCGGCGGGGTTGTTGACGTCGAGACCCTCCCGGTCTTGGCGGAGCTGCGCGTTCAGATCGGAAACCCTCTGATTGGCGCGATGGAGCGCGCCCATCTTGGCCCTCATCTCCGCCGACAGTTGCGAGACCTCGCGCTGCGTGCACAGGCAGTAAGTGATCTCGGCCGCCTCGGGCGGCATCTGCGCGCGCGCCGTCCCCGCCATCAATAGGCCAACGATCCCGGCGCCGAGAAGCGCCGCCCGGCCGACACCGATCTGTGCCATGATCCTTCCCCCCACGGTCCCTCCGGACAAGCGCCGGCGCGGGCTTCAACTTAGGGCTGCTGCCCGCGCCGGGAAAGGGGCGGCTGCGTTCAAAACGCGGTCGCGTCGGAGGCCGGCTCGCCGGTCGCGCGATCGATGCTGTCGTCGATGTTGTGGCGCACCCGCTGGATGGCCTCGCGGCCGAGGTCGCTGGCCCGCCTCAACGCCTCATCGCGGCTCTCGCCCATCCATCTGTCCTCGGTCCGGGTCGAGGGCAGGAAGCTGGCCACGACAGCCCCGACAATCAGACCGATCGCGCCGATCATCAGCGGATGACGGTCGAAGATGCCGGTCATGCGGCCGCCGAAATGGCTCGCCTGCTCGCCGGCGTAACCGGCATACCCGCCCGCCTGGTCGAGCGCCGTCCGGCTCTTGTCGCGCAGCCAGCCGGCCGGCCGGCCGGTGTATTCGCCGGCAGTGTCGCGCACCGCCCGGATCGCCCCGCGGGCGGCGTCGGTCGCCTGGTGCACCCAGCCGCCGGTACGGTTGCGCTCGTCGGCGGCGAGCGCCGGGCCGCCGAACTCCGGCCCCTGTCCTTCCGTCGTGCCGCCGATGCCGGTCATGTTGGCGATGCGCTGCCGCGCCGCCTGCACCCGCTCGTCCTGCGCCACCGTGTCAAGCACTCCGGTATTGCTGGCGAGGAACCAGGCGATCCCGACACCGATCAGGGTGAGCGCGACCGGATCGGCGCGAAACCCGTCGAACCCGATGCTGACACGATTTTCATCGCTGATCGATTTCGCCATGTCGATGCCTCTCTTCACAATATTGCGCGCCGTCAGCTTGTTGCGCAGCGCGTCGAGCGTCAGGCCGAGCTCGGCCCGGGTGCGCCCGATATCCTGTTCGATCTCGATGGCGGACCGGTGCGGCCCGTCAGCGTATCCGTGGGCCATAAGACGCTCCTTGCCGGGTCATCGCGCCTGCTCTCTGAGCCAGATCCGGTCTTCCTGAAGCGAGTGCAGGGTGTGCCGCGGCTTCAGCTTCTCGGCCTCGAGCCGGCTCTTGCCGTAGAGGACCAGGGCCGCCGCGATTGCGAGACAGATGATCCCGACGATCAGGGCGGACAGCCACGGCGGCAGGACCAGCACCAGAGCCAGAGCCGCAGTCGCGATGATCGCCAGAAAGCCGCCGAGGGCAAACACGGCGCCGACCGCTATCGCCGCGGCGCCGCGGCCGGCGAGACCGATCTTCTCGGTCAATTCGGTCCGGAACAGCGCCATCTCCTGGCGGACCAGCAGGCTGATCTGGTTGACCAGGTCGGCCAAGAGCGCGGCGACCGAGCGCTCGGATTTGGGCGGGGGAGGCGGAGTGACAAAGACCCCGTCTGAACTCATCGCGGCAGCTCCTGCGTGCCGGTGCCGGAGATGCCGGTGGCCGGTTCGGCGAAGGGGTTCTCACCGGAGCCGGATTCGACCGCCGCAGTCACCGCTTCGCTTTCCCGCTCGATTGCGCCCATCTCCATCGCCGGATTTGCCGGCGCTGCCGCGGGGCGACGGCTCGAAGCCCGCAAGAACCGCGCCAGGAGGAAGCCGGCAAGGACGATGCCTGCGGCGAACAAGGCCGGCCGGCGCCGCGCAAAGTCCTCGGTCTCGCCGATCAATTCGCTCCAGTTGCGATCGCGCAGCGTGGTGCCGAACTCCTCGATGCCGCCGGCGGCCTCTTCGGCATAGCGCGCGAGCGTCGGCAGCTTTGAGCGGTCGAGCGATTGCGCCGCCGAGCGCGTCGCCTCGGCGACGGCTGCGACCTGCCGGGCCGCGCCCGCCTTCTGCTCGTCGAGCACCGACTGGATAGCCGAGCGTCCGGCTTCGACCATCTCTGCGGCGATCGTCCTGACATGCTCGATCCCGCGCTCGGCCGCGCTCGCTATCGGGTCCTCGACCGCCGTGGTCGTCGAGTCCGCTTCGTTCCAATCGGTCATGATCGTCCTCCGCCATTACCGACATCGCGCCTGCGTCGCGGCTTGAATTCGGACCGCATTCGCGTTCTGGAAAACGGTCGTGGGCAGCCAAGGGTTCCACGCGAAACGCGCGAGGGCGCCGCTCCCGGGCGCAACCCCAGCGTCGACAATCAAGGCATCAAAACGGGCAAGGCGTCAAAACGGATTCAGCGCAATGGCTGTAGGATGCGCGAGAGCGCGGCGCGCGTCGGGCTCGGCCAAGCGTAGATCGTCTGATCGTGCATGGCAAAGCCGCTCAGCCGGGCAATTCCGAGGGTGCGGGCGGTGGCCAGTTGAATGATCCGCGCCTGGGCGCAGGCCAATCCCTCGCAGGCTTCAAAGGCCTGACCGACTTTCAATTCGCCCCGCTGAAAACCGAGCGCGGCGTCCTGTTGCAGCCGATGTTCGAGCCGGCCGGCAAGGGTCAGGCTGTAGATCGTCAGGCTGAACAGGGCCGAGCCGAGGAGGATCAGCCCGCCCCCCACGACCGCAGCGCGGTGGTGTTGAAACGGCGAAAGCCAGCGCCCGCGCAGGACGTGATCGGGCCGACACGAGCGAATCGCGGCATAGGCGGCGAGCCCGAGTGCGAGCGGGATGCCGGCCAGCGGAAACCCGTAACCGACGCCGGCCGTGGCCGACAGGCCGGCGAGCCAGGCAAGGTGGTGCCGCCGTTCCATGCCGATCAGGTTGAACAGAAAATCCTTTATACATGATTTACGAGTAGCCTGGCCCGCGCCTCGCGACGAGCCGTTGACGAAAATCCGTTCTTTGCGTTCCCTGCGCCTGACCTGTGATCGAGACTGCGCAATGATTGTCGACAAGGTGATGTGCGCCTGCGGCAGCGGCCTTCGGGCGGCGCGCTGCTGCCAGATGGATTTCTCGCGCCTGTCGCCGCGCGAGACGGCGCGGCTGTTGGCGCCGAGCATCGAGCGGGCGGTCGCGCAGCACGCCCAGGGCGCCGTCGCCGAAGCCGAGTCGCTGTGCCGCGAAGTCCTCGAACTGGCGCCGGGCCAGCTCGAAGCGCTGTCGTTGCTCTACCGCATCTGCAAGGCCGCCGGCCGCGAGAGCGCGGCCGACGCGCTGTTGCGCCGGATCGTCGCCCTGCACCCCAACACCTTCTGGGCGACCAACGATCTGGCCCTCGCGCTGCTCGCCAAGGGCGCGATCACCGAGGCCGAGATCCATGCCCGCAATGCGGTCCGCATCGCCCCGGAGAACCCGCAATCGCACAATCTGATGGGCATGATCATGACCGAGGCGAACCGGCCTCAGATCGGCGAATTCCATTACCGGCGGGTTCTCGAACTGTCCGGCCGGCGCGACCCGATCGTCCTCGCCAATCTTGCCTGGAACCTGAAAAATCAGGGCAAGATGGCCGAATCGCGCCGGCTTTACGAGGAAGCCGCGACGCAGCAGCCGGCTGTCCTGCAAACCCTGCTCGGCTGGGCCCGGATGGAGGAGGCCGACCGCAATTTCGACCGCGCCGCCCTCCTGCTCGACCGGGCGGAGCGCCTGGAGCCCGGCAATCCGAGCGTCCTGTTGTCGCGGGCCGTGCTCCATGGCCGCACCCGCTCCTATGCGCAGGCCTTGGCCGTGCTCGACAGCATCGCCGGCCGCAGCCGGGAGGGCGGGCTCGGCGCCAACGAACTCCTCGAAAAGGGCCGCCTCCTCGACCGGATGGGCCGCTACGAGGAGGCCTTTGCCGCCTTTGCCGAAGGCAAGCGGCTGTGCCGCGAAGTCTCCGGCCTCATCTATCTCGCCGATCACGCGCAGCAATTGGCGGAGCGCCTCAAGGGCTTCTTCACCGAGACGCGCCTCAGGATCCTGCCGCGCGCCGGCACCCCGCGCGATACGGAGCGCGGCAACTCCGACGGAGACGACGCGCAGCCGCTCTTCGTCCTCGGCTTTCCGCGTTCGGGCACCACCCTCGTCGAGCAGACCTTGTCGGCCCATCCGCGCATCTCGGCCGGCGACGAATTGCCCTTCGTCAACGAGATCGCCAATGCGATGCCGCGTCTCCTCAACAGCCCGCTCACCTATCCCGAGGCCCTTGCCGAGTTGTGGATGGGCGACCATTGCCTGGGGCTCGACGAATTGCGCGACCATTATCTCGACCGGGCGCGCCAGCTCGCCATCGCCGCTCCCGGCGCCGCCTGGTTCACCGACAAGATGCCGTTGAACGAGACCCATCTGGGATTGATCGCGCTGATGTTTCCGCAGGCGCCGCTGATCCACGTGATCCGCCATCCTCTCGACGTCGTCCTGTCGACCTTCTCCAACCACCTGACGCACGGCTTCTATTGCGCCTACGCGCTCGACAGCGCGGCGCGCCACTATCTGCTGGTCATGGAACTGGTCGAGCATTACCGCAGCGCGATGACATTGCGCTATCTGTCGGTCCGCTACGAGGACATGATCGACGACCAGGAGGCGACGGTGCGGCGCATGCTCGACTTCATCGGCGAGGAATTCGACGCGCGCTGCCTGTCGTTTCACGAGAACCGGCGCTATGCCCGCACCGCCAGCTATGCGCAGGTGGCCGAACCGCTCTATGCCGGCGCCCGGCTGCGCTACCGCCATTACCGCAAGCAGCTCGAACCGGTGATCCCATTGCTCGAACCAGTCATCAAGCGCCTCGGCTATACGGTAGATTAGGGTTTGGCAGAGAATAATTACAATGAAGTCATACCGTCATGCCCGGGCTTGTCCCGGGCATCCACGCGGCTCAGTCCATGCCAAGCTCTTGAAAACTATAGTCTGGTACAGAAGCGTGGATGGCCGGATCAAGTCCGGCCATGACGCTGTACTACGTACGAGGCGACGCGATTATTTTTGACGGTGCTTTAGCCCGATGACCCCGGCCTTTGACGACCCCACCCCGACCCCCGCGATCGCGCCGGGCGCGGCGGCGGCGCCCTCCGCGGCGGAACGGGCGGCGCAGCTCATTGCCCGCGCCACCGAGCACGAGCAGGCCGGGCGGCTGGAGGCCGCCGAGAGCACGCTCGCCGAACTCCTCGCCCTGATGCCCGACCATGCCGGCGGTCTGCACCTGTCCGGGATTGTCGCCTTCAAGCTGGGCCGTCCCGCCGAGGCGGCCCGGCGGATGGAGCGCTCGATCGCCCGCGCCGGCGCGACCGGGCTCTATCATCGCAACCTCTGCGAGGTCTACCGCATCCTCGGCCGTTATGACGAGGCGCTGGCCGCCGGCCGCCGGGCGGTGCGGCTCAGCCCCGAGGACCCGCACGCCCACAACAATCTCGGCGTCACCCACTATCACCGCCTCGAACTCGACGCGGCGATCGCCTGCGCCGGGCGCGCCCTGGCGCTCGACCCCGATTTCGCCAGCGCGCATTTCGGCATGGCCGAGGCGCTGCTGCTGCGCGGCGACTTTGCGCCCGGCTGGGACCATTACGAATGGCGCTTCAAGCTCGCCAATGTGCCGCGCCTGATGCCGCCGACCGACCGACCGCAATGGGACGGCGCGCCGCTCGCGCGCGGAACCTTGTTGCTGATCGCCGACCAGGGCTATGGCGACGTGATCCAGTTCGCGCGCTACATCCCGTGGGCGGCCGCGCGCTGTCCCGACATTGCGCTCGCCTGCAGCACCGAAATCCAGCCCATCGTCACGCAGCAGCCGGGCGGCGGCAAGGTGTTCGCCCGCTGGGACCAGCGGCCCGATTTCGCCGCGTTCTGCCCGTTGTCCGGATTGCCGCGCCTTGCCGGCACGCGGCTCGCGACGATCCCGGCGGACATCCCCTATCTGCGCGCCGACCCGCGCAAAGGGGCGTTGTGGGCCGAGCGGATCGCGGCGCTCGCGCCCAGGGGCTATCGCCGGATCGGCCTCGTCTGGGCGGGACGGCCGACCCACAACAACGACCGCAACCGCTCGATCGCGCTCGCCGCCCTGGCGCCGCTCGCCCAACTGCCGCGGACGGCATTGATCGCCTTGCAAAAGGGCGCCGCCCAGGCGCAGATCGGCACCTATTGGGGGCGCGCCCCGCTTGTCAATCTCGGCCCCGAGATCGCCGATTACGCCGACACGATGGCGGTCCTCGACAGTCTCGATCTCGTCGTCACCGTCGACACCTCGGTCGCCCATCTCGCCGGGGCCATGGGCAAGCCGGTATGGATCCTGCTGCCCTTCGCGCCCGACTGGCGCTGGCTTCTGCAGCGCGAAGACAGCCCATGGTACCCGACCGCGCGCCTGTTTCGCCAGCTCGCCCCGGGCCGCTGGGCCCCGGTCATCGGCGCCGTCGCAGCCGAGCTTGCGGGATAAATTCAGGCCGCTGCAGACGATCCGCCGAGCGCGGAGGGACACAAGCTCGGGTTTATCAAAAAAGATGGTTAAATTTTAGATTGTATCTCGTCTTTTGCGTCGCTCTCCGCCACCTTGAGAAATCAACGCGATCCCGCCCGTCAGGCAGGAACGCACATTGGTTTGCAAAAGCTCGGCGGACCCTTCCGCAGCGAGCCGTCTTGGGAGCGCGGGATGGCAGAGACGATCGTTCAATACATAATCCTCGACAACCCGGCGCAGAATCCGGCGACGGTCGCAGCGAACGGTACTGTTTCCAGTATTCAGGGCGACGCGATCACTGGCCTCGCTCCCTATGCTTGGACGGTCAGCAATTCTGGGACGATCGTCTCATCGGACCTATTCGGCGGGGACGGCATTCATCTACAGGACGGCGGCTACGTATTGAACGCTGGTACGATCGTCGGAACATTGAACGGCATCGAGATCGACGGCACCGCCGGCACAGTCGTCAACTCCGGCGTGATTAACGGCGGCAGCGCCCTTCCTTTGGTGAGAGGCGACGGTATTTTGCTGAAGAGTGGCGGTTCCGTCACGAATACGAGAGTGATCTCGTCAACAACTAACAACGGCGTCGCTATTATCGGCGGCAGCGGCACGGTCGTCAATTCCGGCACGATCGCCGGAACCAGGGATGGCGTCTATTTGGACGCTTCCGGCAGCACCTTGACCAATGCCGGTACGATCAGCGGCAGCAGCGGCACCGCGGTCGCATTCACCGGCAGCGGCAACCGGCTGATCCTCGATCCGGGTGCAGCATTCTCCGGAACTGTCACAGTCACCGGCACTGGCGCTGTCGGCAACACGTTAGAACTGGCGGCGGGGGCCGCCGCCGGCACGATCAACAGCCTCCTCTCCGGGTTCGACACCCTCCAGGAAGACGCCTCCGCCTCATGGAATGTCTCCGGCAGCTTCACCTTTACCGACGGCGCGATCGGCGTCGGCGCGAGCCTGACCGAGACGGCTCCGCTGACCTTTACCGGCAGTCTGGTCAACGCCGGCACGATCATCGGCAATGGGGGCACCGCGGTCGTCTTTGCCGGCAGCAGCAATCGGCTGGTGCTCGATCCCGGTGCGGTGTTTTCGGGCGTGGTCAACGGCGGCACCGCGGGCACGCTCGAACTGGCCGCCGGCGGCGCCGGCGCCCTGTCGGGGCTGGGCAGCCAGTTCACCGGCTTCACCAACGTCTCGGTCGATCCCGGAGCGGTGTGGCAGGTTTCGGGCAATGCTTCGGCGCCGGGCTTCACCAATGACGGCACCATCGTCGTCGGTTCCGGAGGGCTCGTCCTCGGGGCGGTGGGCGAGGACAGCGGCCACAGCGGCGCCATCGACCTCGGCAGCCCCGGCGCCGCCGAGTTCGCCGGCGCCGTCGCCGCCGGGCAGAGCCTCGTCTTCACCGATGCGGCCGGCTTTGCCAAACTCGACCACACAAACAGCTTTGCCGGGGCGATTCAGAACTTTCAGGCGGGCGACACGCTCGACCTCGCCGGAGTGGCGGCCGACGGCTACACCTATGCCGGCGGCGCCTTGACCCTGACCGACAATGGCAATGCGGTCGCCCGGCTCACGCTGGCCACGCCCTATGTGAGCCCGGCCTTCGCCCTCGCCGCCGACGGCAGCGGCGGGACCGTGGTGAGCGATCACCCCAGCGCCGGATTGGCGGGCCAGGTGGTATTGAGCACGGCGCCGGAGCGTACCGCGCTCCCTGCCGACACCGCGGTCGCCCGCTTCAGCGACGGCGATCTCTCCGACAGCGCCGGCGGGTTCACCGCGACGATCGCCTGGGGCGACGGCACCACCAGTCCCGGCACGGTGGCGGGCGGCAACGGCGCCTTCACCGTGGAGGGCGGCCACACCTTTGCCGACGAGGGCAGCTTCCCATTGGCGGTTACGGTCGTGCGCACCGCCGACAACGCCACCCTCGCTCTCACCGGAACGGTCACGGCAACCGACGACGACAGCCTGTCGGCCCAGGGGATGACGTTCAACGCCGTCGCCGGGCAGACCTTCAGCGGCGCGGTGGCCGGCTTTGCCGACAGCGACGCGGCCGCCCCGGCGAGCGACTTCACCGCGACGATCGCCTGGGGCGACGGCACCACCAGCCTCGGCACGGTGTCGGGCGGCAACGGCGCTTTCACGGTCTTCGGCAGCCATTTGTTCGGCGCCGCCGGGACGCTGCCGGTATCGGTGACCTTGGCCGACGACGCGCCGGGGACGGCGACGGCGACGGCGAACAGCACCGCCCAGGTCGCCTCCGGCTCTCCTGGCACCCCCGGCTCCCCTGGCACTCCCAGCTCCCCTGGAACCCCCAGCTCCCCTAGCACTCCCGGCTCCCCGGTCGCCCCCGGCTCCCCTGGCTCCCCGGTCGCCGCCGGCAACATCTTCCCGGGCGTTTACCCGAACGGCATCCAGCTCACCGATCCGGCGACCCAGAGCCAGCCGACGATCACTGCGACGGCTTACGTGACCAATGCCGCGGGGCAGGATTCGGTCACCGCTTCCGCCGGCTTTGCCTGGACCGTCACCAATGCCGGTCGGATCAGCGGGCCCGGCAACGGGATCGATCTCAGCGATTCCGGCGCGGTGCTCAACAGCGGCACGATCGCCGGGACCAACGGCGTCCTGCTCAATGCCGGCGGTTCTGTCGAGAACGGCGGCGTGATCAGCGGGAGCTATTACGGGGTGGGGATCGCCGGCGGCGCGGCCGTCATAGCCAATTCGGCGACGCTCTACGGCAGCCTGGCCGGCGTCGCGGTCGCCGGCGGCGATCGCGCCGGCACGACGCTGTTTGACGCCGGCACGATCGGCGGCGGCGCCGGCGTCGCGGTGCAGTTCGGCCGCGGCGACGATCTGCTGGTCGCCGATCCGGGCGCCGTGTTCAACGGGCGGGTCCTGGGCGGGGCCGGTTACAACGCGCTCGAACTGGCCGCCGGCAACGGCGCCGGGACGCTGCTCGGGCTCGGCAGCAAATTCCGCAACTTCGCCGCCGTGTATGTCGATCCGG
>DATFCQ010000027.1:0-3987 GCA_035252905.1 Allostellaceae bacterium
CTGCGCATTGGCCTCGGCCGTGGGCCGCAGCGGCGCGAGCCCGTCGGCGCGCGCCTCCGCCGCGGTCAATACGGCCAGTACCCCGGGCGCCGCCCGCGCCGCCGCGGTCTCGATCCGCCGCAATCGGGCATGCGCGTGCGGCGAGCGCAGCACGACCGCATGGGCGAGGCCGGCAAAGGCGAGATCGTCGAGATAGCGCCCGTGCCCGGTCAGAAACCGCCGATCCTCCCGCCGCTTCGGCCTGTCGCCGATGCCCGACCGCGTCGTCGTCATCGCGTCACCCCGGTTGCGCCCGCGTCCGTCGCCGCGGCGCTCAAATCGCCACGGCGGTCGCGTCGTAATCGAACAGCCAGTCGTAGCGCTCCTTGACGCGATCCTCTCGCCATTCCGCGTCGATATACCGTTCTGCCGCGTTCGGCGTCGACAGGGTCTTGTTGTGGAAGCGCGCGGCGTTTTCCGCCGAGCCGCGGACGATCCGCGCGGTCCGCTCGCGGCGCGCCGCCTCATAGGCGCAGAGCGCCGCCTCTACGTCCTGATACGCCGTCAGAACGCGCGCCAGCACAAAGCCGTCCTCGATCGCCATATTGGCGCCCTGCGCCAGGAACGGCAGGGTCGGATGGCAGGCGTCGCCCAGCAGGGTGACGCGCCCGACCGACCACCGCGCGAGCGGCTCGCGGCCGAGCAATGCCCATTTGAACGGGACGTCGATGTGCCCGACGATCTCCTGAATGTCGTCGTGCCAGAAGCGGAAGTCGGCGGCGCATTCGCTCTTCGTGCCGCGCTCGGTCCACGATTCGACGCGCCAATCGTCGCGCTCGACAATGCCGACGAAGTTCAGCACCTCGCCCCGCCGCAGCGGATAATGCACAACGTGTCCGCCGGGGCCGACCCAGTTGGTGCCGACCGGTCGGGCGATCCGCGCCGGCAAATCGCGCATTGGCACCAATCCCCGCCAGGCCATGATCCCGGTGAATTCCGCCCGGCTCTCTCCGAACAGCGCCTGACGGATTTGCGAGTGGACGCCGTCGGCGCCGATCACGGCATCCGCGCCCGCGGTCGCGCCGTTCGCGAAGGCAAGGCGGGCCTCGCCGCCGGTCTGCATGACGCCGACACAGCGCATTCCGGGATGGATCGCACCGGGTTTCTCACGCTCCACCGCTCGGCGCAATATCCCGTGCAGATCGCCGCGGTGGATCATCAGGTAGGGCGCGCCGTAGCGCTGTTCCGACACGGCCCCGAGGTCGAACAGTTTCCAGGTCTGCCCGGTATTCCACAGGCGGATCTCTTTGCCGGTCGGGATACAGGCGACAGCGCGCACGGCCGCGCCGAGCCCGAGCGCCTGGAGCACGCGCGAGCCGTTGGCGCTGATCTGCAGCCCGGCGCCCAATTCCTGCAATTCGGCGGCCTGTTCGTAGACATCGACATCGACGCCCTGCCGCAGCAGGGCGAGCGCCGCCGTCAGGCCGCCGATCCCGGCCCCGGCAATCAGAACATGGCGTCGTCCGGTCATCTCTGTCCCGTGCGTCTATCCGGCGCGATGAAGCTCGCCGCCGCGCATCAGCCGGCGGGCGATGTCGGCCGTCTGCAACAGCGCGCGTTCGGTCGGCGAATGGGCCGCCAGATAGCGCGCGACGGCGACGAGGATATGGCGGCCCTCGGCGCCGTTGCCCCATTCGCGAAACTGCCATAGGCCCGCCTCGAGCATCTGATAGGCGTGAAAACCGGCATCCTCGCGCAGCAGCGCATGCGCGAGCGTCGCGATCAGCGCCTCGGGCGCATGGCCCGCGAGAAGATGACGGGCGACGAGGCGCCCCGCCTCATTGATCTGCCTCTGCCGGTCGAAGGCGTCGAGCAGAGCCGCGCGGATCTCCCCGGCCGCACGCGGCAGATCGTCGAGCGGCTCGCCGTCCTCGCCGGGCAGCGGCGCCGGCGGCACGTTCAGGTAGCGGGCGAGATAGAGCGCCATCGCTCCGTGCAACAGGCCGCGCACGGCCGCGTTCGGCGCGCCGGGATCGGCCGCCCTGCCGCCGATCCGCTTCAGCGCCTGGTGGAGCGCGTTGGCATAGGTGAAGACGTGGTGGGCGGTCTCCCAGTCGGCATATTCGTTGGCGGTGCCGAACTGTGCGACCCGGAGCGCCGCAGCATAGGCGAGCGCGCGCCCGAGATCGGCGGGCGAGGCCCCGGCCTCTGCCGCGGCGTTGAGGGCGGCGACGATTTGCGCCGGATCGTCGGCGAGAAGCGCCCGGGCCAGCCGCGCATGACCCGACCAGCAGCGCCCCCGGCCGGCGGCAAAACGGCGGGGAAACTCCCGGGCGGCCTCCTGGCATAGCGCAACCAGATCGACCGGCTGGCGCCACGCCGTCCGTTCCTCGGCGCCGCGGGCCGCCGCCATCTGACCGACGACGCTCGGCAATACCTCGGCCGCACACTCCCAGCCGAGCAGGTCGACACATTCGAACGCCTTGTTGATGAAGTCGAGCGAATGCCCGCCATCGGCCCAAGCGCGGTCGGTCTCGGCAGTAAACAAGAGATCGGCGAGGGCGGCCGGTCCGGCGCCCCCGCGGGTCACCCCCGGGCTATCGAGCGACGGAACCGCCGACGCGCGTAATTCGGGCTGACCGACCACTGGTTCGCCCGGGGGCGCGGGCTGAGGGCCCACGGCAATCGCGGTCAATACGGTGCGCTCGGCCGCCTCGCGATGGCGCACGGCGACCCAGCGCCGCAGCCAGCGCGTTAACGTCGCGAGATCGGGCCGGCCGCGCAGCGGCGCCCGCTCGCGGCGCGGGGCGGCGCCGTCGCAATCCGCCGCGACGCGGCGCGCTCCGTGGAACAATGCGAGCGCTTTCTCTTCCTGCGGCAGGAAGGGCATGAGCCGGCCGAGCGCGCACAGGATCGTCAATCCGGCGCTCCAGCCGTCGCGGTTGCGCACGCCGAACAGCGCGGCCTGCCGTACCACCTCTTCCGGCGGCGTGCCCGCCGCCAGTTGGCCGATGACCGCCTTGGCGATGACGAGGCCGAGATTATGGGCGAGACCGTCCGCCAGCCTCAGGCGCCAATGTTCGGCCGCATCGGCGTGGCCGAACACCGGCCTGACCCAGACCTCACCGCCCGCGCGGATTTCGACCGGGCAGCTCGGGACGTCGTCGGCCCACAGATCGAAGGTGCAGCCGCTCGCCAGTTCAAAGCGGGCATGATGCCAATGGCAGGTCAGGACGCCGTCCTCGACACTGCCGCGATCGAGCGGAAAACCCATATGCGGGCAGCGGTTGTCGAGGGCGAACACCTGCCCGTCCGCATAGACGAGCAGGATCGGGCGATGGCGGCCGTGCAACACGAACCGCCCGCTTTCCTGCAGCTCCGCCAGAGTGCAGGCGCGCACAAATCCCGGGATCGCGGTCTCCATGCCCGGCATTTCAGCGCGAATGCGCCGCACCGTGCAAGCCGCTTACCTCCGCGCTTTGGGAGCAAATCGTGACATGCCGATAGAGCTTCTGTATGATCCGTAAGATCCGTATCATCAGAATCAGGGAACGATGATCACCATTTCTTCCGCCGAATTCCAAAGGAACTTCGGCCGCTATCAGGACGAGGCGCTGAAGCACCCGGTCGCCATCACCCGCAACGGAAGGGAGCGCCTCGTTGTGCTCTCGTCCGAGGAATACCGGCGGCTCAAGCGGCGTGCCCGGGAAGTGTTGCAGGCCGGCGATTTCACCGACGCAGAACTCGCGGCCATCGCCGAGACCGAAATGGATCCCCGTCATCGCCCTCTCGATCGCGAACTCGAATAGGCGGACATGCCCCTGCCTGCTCCCGAGCCCGGCCTCGTCATCTGCTATTCTTACCTTCATGGTAACTGCCCAGGTAGGCTACCGGACTTCCGTGCCGATCCGGCGGGCGCGGAGCGCGAGTTTGCGGGGCGGGGGTGGGATCGGCGTAAATTGTGATTGACACGGGTCTGACTTGTCGGTTCCTGGATCGCATGGATAG
>DATFCQ010000028.1:0-31627 GCA_035252905.1 Allostellaceae bacterium
CCGGCGAGGGCGAGCGCGATCGCCTTGCGGGTCAGCGCCTCGGCCTCGCCCTCAAGCAAGGCTTCGGCCGAGCGCGCCGCCCGGCTGCGCGAACCCAAGGGGCGTCCGGCCGGATTGCCCGACCGCCCCTTCTCGAACGGCCGCCCCGGCCCCCGCCTTCGCTGTTTCTGCAGCGTACTATCAGCCATGACCTCATCTTTCCGCCGCGCGAATCCTCGTTTTCCGCCGCAGACGCATGGCTGTTCTTCGCTGTTGTTGAAGCGCGACAACAGCGAACGATAACAGAGAAAGGGGAGCGCCCGGGCAAAACCAACGCGGCAATTGGCGTTGCGTATATCATATTATTGTTGATTTGTCAATAGAAGATTTGCGAGGCGCTCGCGCCGTGTTAGGCCTCGGTCGCTAGACGATTTTGTAGTATGATCAGTCGTGTTTAAGTCGGGGAGAGAACGGCTATCCCGATTGCCCCTCATAAAGGACGTTGTCGGCTCGGGAAAAGGAACCTCACGTGCTGAAATCCGCAACCCACCCGCCGCGCCGAAGAGTGCTGCGGGCGCTTGCGCTGGCGCCGCTGGCGCTGGCGTCTGCCGGCAGCCGGCGCCCGGCGGCGCAGGGCCTGCACTCTGCGCCTGCTTGCGAACCGGCGCCGAGGCAGACCGAAGGGCCGTTTTTCAAGCCGCGCTCGCCGCAGCGGGCTTCGCTGCTCGAACCCGGATTGCAGGGGACCCGCCTGGTGCTGACCGGTATCGTGATGTCGACAGCCTGCCGACCGGCGGCCGGGGCTCTGCTCGATTTCTGGCAGGCCGATGCCGGCGGCCATTACGACAATGCGGGGTTTCGCCTGCGCGGCCATCAATACACCGACAATGCCGGGCGCTACCGGCTGGAAACAATCGTTCCCGGTCTGTATCCCGGCCGCACGCGGCACATCCATGTCAAGGTGCAGGCGCCCGGCCAGCCGGTCTTCACAACCCAATTGTATTTCCCGCATGAGGCCCACAACGCCGCCGACCCCCTGTTTGACCAGGCGCTTCTGATCCGGCAAAGAGAGGAACCGTGGGGTCGGATGGGAATGTTCGACTTTGTATTTTCGTGAAAATTCATAGCCGCGGCGCCCCATGCCGCGGTCAGGACCCGACGCAATTCCTGGCGCATATGGCTTGCGGCTTCACCCCGCGGTGAAGAAGCGCGCCAGGAGATCCGCCGTCTGCTCCGGAACCTCCTCCGGGAAGAAATGTCCGGCATCGATGGGCTGCGACTGGACGATCTCTGCGCACCAAGCCTGCCACAGCGCCGCCGGTCCGCCGGCCTCCCGATACCAGGCGTCGAGTGCCCCCCGGGCGCTCCAGAGCGCGAGGATCGGGCAGGAAATGCGCCGGCCTGCCCGCCGGTCCGCGTTGTCGTGCTCGCGGTCGATCGTCGCGGCCGCCCGATATTCCTCACAGATCGCGTGGACGTTCGCGGGGCTCCTCAAGGCCTGGATATAGGCCGCCCGCACCTCCGGCGGAAATGCGTCTGCGGGAGAGCCCCACCTCCCCAACGCGTCGTCAACGATCGCTTCGGGCGCCGCCGCCAGGATGCGCTCGGGGAGCGGTTCGGGCTGGGCGAGCAGCGACCAGGGCCAGAACCCCAGCGCGAAGCACGCATCGGCGCGTTCCCACACCGTCGCCGTCGGCAACACGTCGAGGACGGCGAGGCGGCCGATCCGATCCGGATGGTCGAGGGCCAGCCGATACGCGACGCGGCCTCCGCGGTCGTGCCCTGCAACCGAGAAGCGCGGATATCCGAGACGCTCCATCGCGATCACCATGTCCTGCGCCATCGCCCGCTTCGCGTAAGGCGTATGGCCGGGAGCGGAGGCCGGGCAGCTGCTGCGGCCATAGCCGCGCAGGTCGGCACAGACGACGGTGAAGCGTCGGGCGAGCAATGGGGCGACGCCCCGCCACATCAGGTGTGTTTGCGGAAACCCGTGCAGGAGGAGGATCGGGTCTCCCGACCCGGCCCGCTGCGTGAAGATCGTGGCCTCGCCGGTTCCGATTTCGCGGGCTTCGAAGTCATCCATCATTCCGCGGGCAGCGCCGGCCGGGTCGGGTGCGACGAGTGGTTTTAACGACCGAGGAAGCGGCCGAGGAGGCCCTGCAGATCGGAGCCGGACGGCGTGCCGCCATCGGCATCCGACGGCATTTCGCCCTGCGGCGTTGCGCTGTCGACGGCATGCGGCAGCAGATGCGCAAGGACCTGCGGCACGGCATCGGCCGGCAGCCCGTGCTGCTGCGCCCAAGCCTCGATCTGCTCGGGCGGGAAGATATTGGTGATCTCCTCGGCGGAAATCGGCAGATTGCCGCCGCTGCCGATCCAGGAGCGGATGTGGTCGCCAAAGCCGGCCTCGTCGAATTTTGCGAGGAGGCCGGGCAGTCCGCCGGCGTCGGACATGGCCTGCGACAGCAGATTGCCGACGGCGCCCTGTTGGCCGCTATTGAACAATCCACCGAGCTGTTCAACCGCCCTGCCGAAGAAGCCGCTCATTGTTTGTTCCTATACATAAGGATCAGGTAAATGGAAAAACCTGTTCAGATTATGCAAGCACACTCCGAAACGTCATGTCAAGCGATACCCGGAGCCTGATACTTCCGACAAAACTGATCACGACAGAGCATGGTCCGGTCGCAGCTTGCCGTCATGCCCGCGAAAAGGCGTGATCCATTCGATCGGTTGTCGTCATCCCGGCGAAATCCGGGATCCATGGTCCCACTGCACGCTCGCTGCCAATCTCGCCAGATCGGGGAAATGCAATCAAAAGCAAGGGCTTACGGAGCAATGGATCCCGGCTTTCGCCGGGATGACAAGAGGGGACGTGGGTGGTCCGCACCCCAATAGCGCTCATTTTACCCGTCGTCCCCGCGAACGCGGGGACCCAGGGGCCACAGGGCAGAAAGCCTTGATATACAGCCCTGGATGCCCGCTTTCGCGGGCATGACGGGATGGAGGCATGAAGATTTGTGCGTACCCTAGCGCTTGCGCGGGGACGGCGGTTAAATCGCTATTGAATACCACGCGAAGAGAGTACTTTCGGCGCGTTGCCGGGACAGCTATTGATAGGGGTCGGGGGGCTGTTCCTCTTCGCAATGCGACGGGCAACGCCCGAGAACAAGAGATGCCTGCGGCGGTGCCGATCGCCGCAACGGCAGACGAACCGGGAGAAGCGCCAATGACCACAGCCGAAGCGGTTGTGCCGAACCTATCCGATCTGGAACAGCGCCGGCAGTTGCGCCGCGCCGTGGTCGCCGGCACCGTCGGCACGATCATCGAAGCCTACGATTTCCTGCTCTATGTTCAGGTGGCCCCGCTCGTTTTTGCAAAATTGTACTTCCCGTCGTCCGACCCTCTGGTCGGAACCTTGCAGGCCTTCGGCATTTATGCCGTCGGCTTCATCTCCCGCCCGTTCGGCGCGGCGCTGTTCGGCCATTACGGCGACCGCATCGGGCGCAAGGTGACGTTGATCGCGACGCTGTTGCTGACGGGCCTGTCGACCTTCGCCGTCGGCTTTGTGCCGGGCTACGCCTCGATCGGCATCTGGGGCGCGGTCATCCTGACCCTTGTGCGCTTCATTCAGGGCGTGGGCATCGGCGGCGAGTGGGGCGGCGCCACATTGATTGCGATGGAATGGGCGCGCACCAACGCCCATCGCGGCTTCATCACGTCGTGGCCGCAATGGGGCGGCCCCGCCGGTCTGTTCCTTGCCAACCTGATCGTGCTCGTCTTCAGCGCACTCTCCGGGAGCCAATTCCTGAGCTGGGGATGGCGCGTCCCGTTCTGGCTGTCGATCATCATGGTCGGGATCGGGCTTTACATCCGGCTCGGCATTCTCGAGACGCCGACCTTCACCCGTCTTGTCGCAGAGCGGCGGGTCGAACGCGTGCCGGTCCTTGAAGTCATCAGACGGCAGCCGAAACAGATCGCGCTGACGGCGTTGGCGCGGATGGGGCAGCAGGGCCCGTTCTACATCTTCGCCGGCTTTGTCTTCACCTACGGGACGACCGTATTGCACAGCTCGCGCAATCTGCTATTGGCCGCAGTCATGGTCGCGACGATGGTGTCGACGATCACGACCCCGATCGCCGGACACCTCTCCGACCGCATCGGCCGCAAGCGGATGTACATGATCGGCGCCTGTGCCATCGGCGTGTTCAGCTTCGCCTATTTCGCGCTGTTGAACACCGCGATCCCCGGTGTGATCTTTCTCGCCATCGTGCTGTCTTTCATTCCGCACGATTTGATGTACGGACCGCAGGCGGCGTTGATCGCCGAATGCTTTTCGCCGCGGCTGCGCTACAGCGGTTCCTCGCTCGGCTTCCATCTCGCCTCGATCATTGCCGGCGGACCGGCGCCGCTGGTGGCGACGGCGCTGCTCGCATGGTCCGGCTCCGGCTATGCCATCGCGGCCTATATCCTGTTATCTGCACTCATCAGCATCCTGGCGACGCTCCCGCTGCCCGACTACACGAACCGGGACATCTCGCGGGAGGTTGCCTGAGGGCCTGTTTGAGTCGTCCTGTCGCGAAATCGGCGGAATAGCGTAGCGCATTCCGCCACCATCCTCTGTTTCCGATCTGCTCCTTTTCACCGTGTCAGGCCTTTAAACTTAGGATAACGATATCGCTGGTAGAGGGGAGCCTCTTGTGGGATTCTCCAGGTCTCCGGGATTGGGGGATGACGATGTCGGGGACGTTGCGTGAGGGGCTTTCAGACATCCGCACCGTCGCGGAGAGGGACGAGGGGCGGCGCGGCAGGCGCTCGATCGCGCTGGCCCTGTGCGCCTTAGTGCCGTTAGCGTCCTGCCATCAGGCCGGCATACTCGACCCGCAGGGGCCGATCGCCTCGGCGGAACGGCTCCTGTTGATCAACTGCACCGCGATCATGCTCGTGGTCGTTGTTCCGGTCATCCTGGCGACCCTGGGGTGCGCCTGGTGGTATCGCTCGTCCAATCTCCGCGCCAGCCATCGCCCGGACGAAGCCTATGAAGGGCGCATCGAGTTTGTCGTCTGGTCGATTCCGGCGCTGATCGTGATCCTGCTGGGCGGGGTCAGCTGGATCGGCTCCCATCAGCTCGATCCGCGGGCGCCGATCGCGGCGGCGGCCAAGCCGCTCCGGGTCGACGTCGTGGCGCTCGATTGGAAATGGCTGTTCATCTACCCCGATCAGCGGGTTGCCGCCGTCAACGAGCTGGTCGTCCCGGCAGGGACCCCGGTTCGCTTTCGCCTGACCTCGGCGACGGTGATGAATTCGTTCTTCGTGCCGCAGCTCGGCAGCCAGATCTACACGATGGGAGGCATGACGACGCATCTCAACCTGTTGGCGGACAAACCCGGCGAATATCCGGGCCTCTCGGCAAATTTCAGCGGCGACGGGTTTTCCGACATGCGGTTCGTCGTCAAGGCGGTGCCGGCCGGCGCGTTCCCGGGCTGGGTCGCGCAGGCGCGCGGGTCGGGATCGGCGCTTGATGCTGCCGGCTATGCCGAATTGGCCAAACCCAGCCGAGCCGTGCCGCCGACCACCTACCGCTCGGTCGCGCCAGAGCTGTTCGAACGCATCGTCAATGAGACGGCGTCGGGTCGCGCAAAGGCCGCCGGCACGGCCTGGCGCGCGCCGGCGCGGCAGACAGGAGGTTGACATGCTGGGTCGGCTGAGCTGGGCGGCCATTCCGTTCAACGAGCCGCTCCCGCTGCTGAGCGCGGCGGCGGTGGCTATCATCGCTCTCGGCGTGCTCGGGATCGTGACCGTCAAGGGCTGGTGGCCTTATCTGTGGCGGGAGTGGCTGACCAGCGTCGATCACAAGCGCATCGGCGTCCTGTACATGTGTCTCGGGCTGATCATGCTGCTGCGCGGCTTTGCCGATGCGATCATGATGCGCTCGCAGCAGGCGATCGCGGTCGGCCATGCCCAGGGATACCTGCCGCCCGATCACTACGACCAGATCTTCTCGGCGCACGGCACGATCATGATTTTCTTCGTGGCGATGCCGCTCGTCATCGGATTGATGAATGTTATCGTGCCGTTGCAGCTCGGGGTGCGCGACGTCGCCTTTCCCGTGCTCAACTCGGTCAGCTTTTGGCTGACGGCGTCGGGCGCGCTGTTGATCAACGCCTCGCTCGTCATCGGCAATTTTGCGCGCACCGGATGGATGGGCTATCCGCCGCTGTCCGAGCTGCCGTTTTCCCCTGATGTCGGGGTCGATTACTACCTGTGGTCCTTGCAGATCTCGGGCATCGGCACCCTGCTGACCGGCGTCAATTTCGTCACCACGATCCTCAAATTGCGCGCCCCGGGCATGACCTATTTCCGCATGCCGGTGTTCTGCTGGACCGCATTGGCGGCGAACATGCTGGTGATTGCCGCGTTTCCGATCCTGACCGCGACCTTCGCGATGTTATTGCTCGATCGCTACCTCGGCATGCATTTCTTTACAAACGACTTCGGCGGCAACCAGATGATGTACGTCAATCTGTTCTGGGCGTGGGGCCATCCCGAAGTCTACATCCTGATCCTGCCGGCGTTCGGCATCTACTCCGAAGTGATCGCGACCTTCTCCGGCAAGGCGCTGTTCGGCTACCGCTCGATGGTTCTGGCGACCTTGGGGATCTGCGTCCTCTCCTTCATGGTCTGGCTGCATCACTTTTTCACAATGGGGGCGGGCGCCGACGTCAACGCCTTCTTCGGCATCATGTCGACGGTCATTGCGGTGCCGACCGGCGTCAAGGTCTTCAACTGGCTGTTCACCTTGTACCGCGGCCGGATCGTGTTCACGACACCGGTCCTGTTTTCTATCGGCTTCATGGTTACGTTCGTCATCGGCGGCATGACCGGCGTTCTGCTGGCGGTTCCGCCGGTCGATTTTGTGCTCCACAACAGCGTCTTCCTGGTCGCCCATTTTCACAATGTCATCATCGGCGGCGTCTTGTTCGGCGCATTGGCGGGCTACAATTACTGGTTCCCTAAGGTGTTCGGCTTCACCCTCGACGAAGGGTGGGGCAAGGCCAGCTTCTGGTGCTGGCTGATCGGCTTCTATCTCGCCTTCATGCCGCTTTATGTCCTCGGCCTGATGGGCATGACCCGGCGCCTGCAGCACATCTCAGACCCGAGCTGGCAGCCGCTGCTACTGGTCGCGGAGGCGGGTGCGGTCGTCATTTTCCTTGGCATTCTCTGCCAGATCGCGCAGCTCGCCGTCAGCATCCGCACGCGCCGGCGCCACCTCGACCTGACCGGCGATCCCTGGGGCGGCCGCACCCTGGAATGGGCGACCTCCTCGCCGCCGCCGGCCTACAATTTCGCGGTGCTGCCCCGGGTCGAGACGATCGACGCCTTCTGGGAGTTCAAGCGGAAGGGTCTGGCCGCGGTCGAACCGAGCTATGAAGCGATCGAGATGCCGCGCAACAGCCCGACCGGCATTGTCATTGCCTTCTTTGCGGTGGCGACCGGATTTGCGCTGATCTGGCATATCTGGTGGCTCGCGATCCTCGGTCTCGCCGCCGCCGCGGTCACGTTCCTGGCGTTCGGCTGGAGCGAGGACCGGCAGCGCGAGATCCCGGCCAGCGAGATCGCACGCATGGAACAGGCCCGGCTGGGCTTGCGGGGGGCGGCATGACGATCGCAACGACCGACTTCGTTCCCACCGAGCTGGCGCGCGGGCGCGGCGGCGGCGGGCCGGCGCCGACGCGCGTCGTCGTCGCCTACGGCTTCTGGATCTTCCTGCTCAGCGACTTCGTGCTGTTCTCGGGGCTGTTCGGCGCCTATGCCGTCCTGTCCGGCAACGCCGCCGGCGGACCGAGCGGCGCCGAATTGTTCAATTTCCGCAACGTCTTTATCGAGACCGCCTGCCTATTGTTTTCGAGTTATACCTGCGGGCTCGGAGCGTTGGCGGCCGAACGGCGGCAGCCGGGCGGCTTCCTGATCTTCTCCGCCTTCACCTTTGTGCTCGGCGCCGCCTTTTTGTTTATCGAGGGCTCGGAATTTGCCGGCCTGGTCGGCGCCGGCGCCGGACCCTCGCGCAGCGCCTTTCTGTCCGCCTTCTTCACTCTGGTGGGCACGCACGGCGCGCACGTGACCTGCGGTCTGATCTGGCTTCTTTATATGGTGGCGCAGGTCGTCGCCAAAGGCCTGCGCCCGCACGTGCTGCGGCGCCTATTGTGCTTCAGCCTGTTCTGGCACGCGCTCGACATCATCTGGGTCGGGGTGTTTACGATGGTCTATCTGATGGGAGCACGGTGATGGACGGTGACGACCGCGTGTTCGGCGACCGTACGCCGGGTGTGGAGCATTACGAGGATACGGCCAATTTTCTGTCGTACACGGCCGGGCTCGGGTTTGCCCTGCTGCTGACGATCGCCTCGTTCGTCGTGGCGCAAACCGATCTGCTGTGGGCCCCGGGCGTCGCGGTCGGCCTGGTCGTGCTCGCCTTTGCCCAGATCGGCGTCCATCTCGTCTTCTTTCTGCATCTGGGCAGCGGGCCCGATCACACAAACAATATCGTGGCCCTTGCATTCGGCGTGATGGTCGTCTTTCTCGTCATTGTCGGCTCGATCTGGATCATCGCCAATCTCCACGCCAACATGATGTGATGCCCCTGTCGGGGGACATGCCGCACCGACGGTCGGCGGGGATCGGGAGGCGATCCGCTCGCAGGCCCATGCCTTCTCGACGGGTGCCGGGTGGGCGCGAAGCGGCTTGCCCGACCCGACCGCCGGGGCATAGGTTGCCGGCCGGCGTCCCCTCCCATCGCGGATCGGGCGGCAGGCACCAGCAGGGACCGGCTCGATGAAACGGCAGTTGCACCTCAACCTGTTCATTCACGGCCGCGGGCATCACGAGGCGTCGTGGCGCCATCCGGCGTCATCGCCGTTGCCGTTGACCGACATCCGCTATTATCAGGATCTGGCCCGGCGCGCCGAGGCCGCGCTGTTCGACTCGATCTTCTTCGCCGACCAGTTGGCGCTGGGGGGCGACGTCGCCCAGGCGCCGCGGACCTGGCTGGAGCCGATCACGGTCCTGGCGGCGCTGGCGACGGCAACCAGCCGGGTCGGGTTGATCGCGACCGCCTCGACGACCTATACCGAACCGTTCAACCTCGCGCGGCAGTTCGCCTCGATCGACCATATCAGCCAGGGTCGCGCGGCCTGGAACATCGTGACCTCCTGGCTGGCGACGGCGGCGGAAAACTATGGCGGCGCCGGGCCGGTCAGCCATGCCGACCGCTATGTCCGCGGCGAGGAGTTCATGGCGGTGGTGAAGGCGCTGTGGGACAGCTGGGCCGCCGATGCGGTGGTCGACGACCGGGCCGCCGGGCTCTACGCACGGCGCGACCGCATAAGGTCGATCAAGCATCGCGGCGATTTCTACAATGTGGCCGGACCGCTCAACCTGCCGCGCTGTCCTCAGGGCCGGCCCGTGCTGGTGCAGGCGGGTTCGTCCGACACCGGTCGCCGCTTCGCCGCGCGGCATGCCGACGCCGTGTTCACCGCCCATATGGCGAAAATGACGGCGCGGGAATTTTACGCCGATCTGAAAGCATTGGCGGCGGCCGAAGGACGCCGGCCGGAGCATATTCTGATCCTACCCGGCCTCAGCCCGATGATCGCCGGCACCGAAACCGAGGCGCAGCGCCTCGCCCGCGAGGTCAACGACCTCAGCGATCCGGAGGTCGGGCGCAAGCGGCTGTCGGGCCGCTTCGGCGGCCACGACTTTTCCCATCTGCCGCTCGACCGCCCGCTCGCGCCCGAGGATTTTCCCGATCCCGGCTCGGTCGAGGCGGCGCGCAGCCGCACCGAGGTGATCCTCAATCTGGTCAAGCGCGACAAGCCGACCTTGCGGCAATTGCTCGGCTATCTGGCCGGCGCGCGCGGGCATTTCGTCACCGCCGGGACGCCGGAACAGATCGCCGATCTGATCGAGGACTGGTTCACCGACCGCGCGGCGGACGGGTTCAACCTGATGCCGCCGCTGCTGCCGGCGCAGCTCGACGCGTTCAGCGCCGAGGTCGTCCCGATCCTGCAGCGGCGCGGGCTGTTCCGCACCGAATATGCCGGGACGATGCTGCGCGAGCATTACGGCCTGCCGTGGCCGACCAGCATCTTCGACGATCCGACCTGGAAGGCCGAACTCGAACAGACGGTTGCCGGCGTGTGAGCGTTCGAGGCCGAACGATGTCGACTATGCCGCGCCGTGTAGACCGGGCGGGATCGGGAGATCATGGACTTGTCGCCCCGTAGGCCGAGAGCGGGCAGGACGGCCAGGACTGTCCGCTCACCCAGGTCGCGGGCAGGCTGGTCAGATTGGTTTGCTGGCTTTCCATGCTCGTGCAACCGGTGCCGTCGCGGAAGCGCAAGACGCCGCTTTGCGTGCCGAGGATCGCCAGCCAGTACGGGGTTCCCGCGGTGACGATGGCGCCGGAAATCGACACATTATTCCAGGTTCCGGCGGTCATTTGCGCGAGGGTCCCTTGCGCGATCAGCGTGCCGGGATGACCCGCGGAGTCCGAGTAGAGACCGGCCACCAGCGCCGTCCCCGTCGAGGACGGATCGACGTAAACCGACAGGACGCCGACTGTTCCGGAGATTGAGGCAGTGGCCTGGAACGCCTCCGCCGTGCCTAGGGAATTGTAGTCCACCGTGGACTCCACCGTCTGCGTGCCAAGAAGCACGGTGCCCGGCGGCGGGGGCGGCGGCGAGCCGGACCCGATCGCAAAGGCCCGCACCGTTCCGGCATCCGAGGTGCCGTAGCCGTTCCACGAGGCGACATACAAGGTCCCAAAAGCCACCGTCGGCGCCGCGAATGTGCCCCCGCCGGTGATCGCGTTGCCGCTGTTCCACAGCTCGGTGCCGGACGCCGCGTCATAGGCGTGCACGGCGCCGCCATTGGGGGTGCCGACAAACACCACGCCGTTTGCCACGGTCGGCGTGGAAGGCGGCTGATTGTCCCCGACCGTCGGCAGCGAAAGGCTCCAGGCAACCGACAGGGTGCAGGCGGGTGCGGAGTTGACTTTCAGCCCGACGACGCCGGCGTTGATGCCGTTGACGCCGGGACCGGCGTCGGTAACAAACAGCATGTTGCCGGCGGGCCAATAGGCCGGTACGCCGTACAGACCGCCGGTGCCTGGCCCGTCATAGGCATCGTTCAGCGCCAGAACCTGGATCGGCGGTATCGTGCCGTTGGGGTCGTCGGCGAGGTCGTCGGCCTTCATCAGATAGAGCTTGCCGTCCTTTTTGAGAGCAGCGAGCAGTGTCGGGCAGCCCGGCGGCGTATAGACGACCGGCGTGCCGCCGAAATCCCAGTCGCACTGCGTAGTTTGGCAGGACGGCGGGGTCGGCTGATAGTAGCCGAGCAGATTGAGGTTGGCGCCGAGGGCGATCATGCTGGCGGCATAAAGCTGGTAGGTCTCCGTCGGATAACTGTCGGTGGCGCTCGTCGCTGCATAGACCCGGCCGTTCGTCGGATCGACGGCCACGCCGCCATATCCCCAGATGCCGCCGCCGCCGTCCGGCGCCGGGATGCTCGGCACCACATAGAATGTTCCGGCAACCGTCGGGGTTGTGCCGGAGACATCGACGCGCACGATGCGACCCTTCCATGGCGGGGTGTCGTTGCCGTCGCTGGCGGTGGCGATATAGAGATTGCTGCCCACCAGGTTGAGCCCGCCCCACACCTTGTTTGTGGCGACATTGCTGGTGATGATCGGGAGGGCGGCGGCGGCGTCCGTGCCGTCGGCGAGCGAGAACGTGCGCAACGCCCCGTCTTGCGACACGGCATAGACCCGCCCGCTGGTGCGATCGACGACCGGCGCGGCGGCGATGCCAAAGCCGCCCGGGATCTCCCCGGTTCCGTCGGGCGCTCCGAAGTTGCGCCGCCAGATTTGCGCGCCCGTCATCGCATCGAGCGCATAGACCGAGTTGCCGGCGGTCGCGACGATGACGACGTCGCGGGTCATGCCGCCGGCCAGGACTGAGCTGACAAAGATCGGCTGGGCAGTCACTTTGCCGTCCACCGGCGCCGACCATTGCAAAGCCAGTTGGCTCACGTTACTCGGGCTGATCACCGACTCGCCAGTGGCGTTGCCGGTGCGCGTCGGGTCGTGATCGACCGTCGGCCAGTCGCTGCCCGTCGGCGGTGGCGGCGAGGAGGAGGTGACGGTGAAGGTGACGGGAATGCTCGCCGGCGAACCCGTGGCGCCCGTCGCCGTAATGGTGATGGTTCCGGTATAGGTGCCTGCCGCCAGCCCGGTCACCGACGCACCGACTTGCAGGGTTTGCGGAGCGGTTCCCCCGGACGGGGAAACCGAGAGCCAGGACTGGTTCGCGCCGTCGGTGAAGCTGAGCGCCCCGCTGCCGGTATTGCTCACAGTCAGCGAGGCGGGCGATGGATTGCTGCCGTTCTGGACGGCCGTGAAGATCAGGCTGGACGGCGAGACCGAGAGGACAGGCTGGGTCGAGGCCGCGGCCGAGGCATAGGCGGAAACCGGAGAGCTCGGCCAGACCCCCCCGGTAGTCCAGCTTGCCGGCAGGGTGGTCAGGTTGGTCTGGGCGCTTTCCTCGGAGCGGGTGCCGCTCGATCCGTTGTCCCGGTATATGAGCTTGCCCGCCCCGGCGGGTCCAAGCACGGCGATCCAGTAGACCGTTCCGCCGGTGACATTGGCGGCCGGCACCGAGACGGTGTTCCAGCCCGCCGCAGGCTTGGAGAGCTGGCCCTGGGTCAGAAGATTGCCCGGCGTACCCCCCTTGTCGGCGTAAAGACCGAGAACCATGCTCGTGGCGCGGGAGGCCGAGTCGACGTAAAGGCTGAGCGAGATCACGGTGCCCGACGCGCTCGCCGTCGCCCGGAATGCCTCGGCGCTCCCCGCCGTGTTCGAATCTGCCGGTGAATAGATGGTCTGACTGCCGACCAGCGTCGCGCTGGTGGCACTGAGGGCGGAGGGGGGCGCTGCAAGCAGCGTTAAGACGAATATTGCCGAAATACATGCAACCCATCGCCGCGGTCTGACGCTGCCCTGGGGCATGGGAGAATACGTCGCCATGATTGGAGACTCCGGGCGAAGGCTGCAACTTGTGCGCAAATTGCCGGAACAAATTTGCCGATTGAGGCATGTTAATGTCGGCGGCAGCAGGGGTCAAGACATCATCCGACCAGCCCGCGGCGCCTACCGCTGATGGGGGTCAGCGGGCCAGGTCCGCGCCTGGTGCAGAAACTCCTGTCATTGCAATCTGCTGAGAGAAGTCTACGTCAGATTTCCCGACGTTGTCGATCCTGCGGACCCAACGCGGACCTGCCGGGCGGCATTCCGGGCGCCGCCAATAGTCAGCATTGGCGGGTGCCGGCCGCGTCCGGTGCGGCGCGATGGTGTGTCCTCGAACCGCAACAGACCTGAAATGCCAAACTCGGCGGCAAGCCCGCCGGCGCTCATTGAGCAGTCCCCCTCTGATGGTCGGCATCGAACATTATGCCAGATTCGGACGATTGCTGCCGACGTGCGGGAAACCGAGCAGGCCCGTTACGCCTCTCATTTCGCCCCAGCGGAAGCCATCGACCGGATCGGTCGTTCAATAGAGAACGCATGAATGCAAAGGTCGCCAAGGACACGCAAAGGACGCAGAGGGATTCACAGCGCCCTTTGCGCCCTTTGCGGTAAAGTGTTGGTGTTCCCGTTCGGGAGTGCCGGATCAGTATCCGATAGCCCGACACCATAACCCTTCACGACAAACGTGCTCCTCGGTTGGGGTGCATATTGCTCGCGGCAGCGCCTGAAATACTCGCCGCCTCACCGATAAGGTCGGGCGGTATCAGTGGCTTGCTGTTTCCAATCGAGGAAGGTTCCGGCTAGGGCTTAGTGGGGCCTGCTGGTGTTTTTGCCACCCTCGGCTGCGCGGTGTGGGTTTTGTCCGGGATCTTGACAATGAGGCTGGTTGTGCCCCGATCATCGAATTCGATGTGGATGAGGTAGGTGCCGTTTGCGCCTTTCCCGCGATAATCCCAGCTCTCGGGTACTGCCTCGTCCTCGTCGCCTGCATCGGTGCGCCAAGGCTCGCCGAGCAGCGCCTTGACCTGTTTCTTCGTGGTGCGGCCGGGGACCACTTCGGCCAGGATTTTGGCGCTGAACTCCCGCGGTGCCCCGAGATCGGCCGCGCGGCTGGCGGCCGAGCCCGGCACGGAGAGCCGCTCCAAGCTGATCAGCTCGGCCTTTCGCACGATCAGCTCGCCGTCATGGTGGGCAGGCCCCTGGGTCCGGTGCGGGATAAAGTATCGGAGGTTTCGAAGCTTGAAAGTGATGTCGATACCGCCGTCGCGATCAATCGTGACCGGCATCGTCTGGTCAATCACAAATCCGGAGGGACCCCACCAGCTCCACGTCACCGGAGGCGTTTCGGCCAACGCGCCATCGGCGCGGCCGCTCGGGTCACGGGCGGTCGCGCCGAACGATTCTTGCAGCTGGGCAAAAATCTTCAGAGCAGGCTGCGCCGGGACAAGCTCGACGGGAACGGCGATATTGAGCCTGTAGCGGCCGGCTGCCATCCTTGGGCACAACCCTGTGAGGACCCGATCGCCTGCGGGTTGCTTAAAATCCTGCGCCAACGTAACCGCGCACGACGTACAGGCCTCGGACTTGTTGGCGGACGTGCATTTCCCTTGCAGGACCAGCGGTCCGGTGGTCGCCGGTTGCGCGCCCCGCGCCGAGATCGGCGGCGCGGCGAGCGCCGCCGCGCCGATCAGAAGCAATCCAAAATTCCCCATCCGCATACTCCGAGAAGACAAGCAATCAATGCCTTATCGGTCTATCTGAAAGCCTGTTTGAGTCGCTGTCGTGCCGCGAAGTCGGCGGAATACGCTGCGCTATTCCGCCCTACACTCCCCGTCTGTCGGGAACGCCGTAGGGCGGAAAAGCGTAGCGCATTCCGCCACGTTCTTCACTCAAACAGGCTCTCAGTGCCCTTCGTCGCCTTGTCCTGTCACCACATGCGCGGCGTTTCCGGTCAGCTTCAGGATGGTGAGTCCCGAACCGGCCCGATCCATGTTGTAGATATAGCCGCGATCATCCACTTCCCCGAGGTCGGAAAAGGTCGCCGCCCGGCAGTAACTCGGGTTGGTGCTCGAACAGTTCGGCAAAGTGTTGGCGTTCGGCGCCTGGATGAAATAGGCGACCTGCCTGGGGCTATACGGGTCGCGAATGTCCCAGACGTGCAATCCGGCGTTGAAGTATGCCGCAACGATGAGCCGGCCGTAATAGGGGGCGTAGATCTCCCGATTGAGCTCATGTATCCCGAAGCGCGCGCCCTTGTTGCAGAAATCGCCCGGGAACTGGCCGACCGGCAGGGTCGAGATCGGCCAGAGCGTCTCAGTGGGCACGCCGTTGGAGTTCGTCGATGGGGTGATGTCGAGCAGCTGCGGGTTCTTCCAATCCTGCGGCGCGCAGTCGTTGGCGGTCTGCTCCGACGTGATCGCCAGCAGATCCCATTTTTGCGGCGTACCGTCGAGATAGTTCGCCTGCATTTCAGGGATCGGAATCCCGAAGATCGGGATCGAGGTATGCGCCCCCTGCGTGGTTTTCATCGTGATATAGCTGATCTGCGGGTACAGCAGGTCGGCCTGGGTCGGAAAGTCCGCGCAATTAGCGGATGCGCCGGCGACGGTACAGCCGGTCAGCAGCTTCGTCCGATCGACGACCTGGACGACGCCATCGGCGCCGACGCCATAGGGCAGGTAAACCCGATTGTTGTATAGGCCCGCCGAATATACCTGATGGATGCCGCCGGGAGGATTGGTATTGCCCTCATAGCAGTTTGGCCCCGGCGCGTTGTAGCAGCTGCCCGAATTGACGGCGCCGGGTTGCTGCCCGACCAGCCCGAACTCGCGGATGAAGGCCGGATTGTACGGATTGCTCAAATCATAGATGTAGATGTGCTGCTTCGACCCGGTCTCGTTCCAATTAAGCGGACTTCCCTTCAAGTCCGACTGCGCAATAACATAGGCGACACCGGTGTCGCACTCCCACCAGATGTGGTGGTTGGCGGTCAGGTAGCGGCCGCCCGTCAGGCTGCTGGACACCGCGTTCGGCCCGCCGATCAGGACGCTGATCATGGATGGATTCGACGGGTCGGAGACGTCCCAGATCTCCTGATCGACCGATCCGCTGTGCCGGATCAGGAACCACTTGTTCTGGTTCTTGACGCCCGGCAATGTGGCGCCGCCGCACACCGCGACGTGTGTCGAGCCGCTGCTGCCGGGTATCACCGCCGGGATGTGGTGGAGGAAGACCGGCTTGGCCGGGTTCGTCACGTCGATCAGCGAAGTGCCGTTTGGCTCGGGTTGACCGGTCAGCGGATTGGGTGCCGAGCCGGGGCTGTCGGCCACATAGGCGATGTAGCGGCCGTTCTCATCCTCGATCCAGCCGTCGTCGGAGCTGGCGCGGCCCTGGTTGTCATTGAACCCGACGACTTGCATATTCCAGATCGATTGCTGGTCCCACCCGTTGGGCGGCGGCACGGGCAGCGGTGGCAGGCCGGCCGCGCCGCTCTGGCCCTCATTGAGCGTGACCAGCGGGACGTTCGGCCCGTCCGGCAGATAAGCCTGTGCCCAGGCCTGACCGGCCATTCCAAGCGCAACGAACAGCGACAGCCCGAGATCTCGGACCAGTACAGCGAACCTGCCAGCCATGGCGATCCCCCAATTTTGATTACGATTGATTTGCGTTAAATTAGGAGCTCGGCGCTTTCATAGTGTCAAGGGGAAATCTCGTATTTGAGAAACTCGTGATCAGGCCGGAGCTGCCGGAACAGGCTTTCAGCCAATCGCCGGCAGCTCGGCGAGCGGTTCGGCTGCGGTCGGGGCGGGGTCGAGGCGGCGGCCGGTCTCGGCGTCGAAGACATGCAGGTGGGCGGGCGGCAGGGTCACCGCGAAGGCCTCGCCGGTTGGGACGGCGCCGGCGACCTTCACCACCAGCGGGGTGTCGTCGGCGAGGCGGCCGTGCACCAGGGTCTCGGAGCCGAGCGGCTCGATCAGGTCGACGGCGAGGGGCAGGCCCTGCGGGTCGAGCAGGACGTGCTCGGGGCGGATACCGATCACGAGGCGACAGCCCTCGGCCCCGTCGCGCAACCCATCGGCAAAGGCCAGGAGCGGCCCCGCCGCGAGCGCCGCCGCCTGCCCCCGTTCGGCGAGGCGAGCCGGCAGGAAATTCATCGCCGGCGCGCCGATGAAGCCGGCGACGTAGATGTCGGCGGGGCGGGAGAACACCTCCATCGGCGTTGCCACCTGCGCGGCTCGGCCCGCGCGCATGACGACGAGCCGGTCGCCGAGCGTCATCGCCTCGACCTGGTCGTGCGTGACGTAGAGCGTGGTGACGCCGAGGCGGCGCTGCAGGCGGCGGATCTCGGCGCGCATCTGCAGGCGCAGTTTGGCGTCAAGATTGGACAGCGGCTCGTCGAACAGAAACAATTTGGGCTCGCGCACAATCGCCCGCCCCATCGCGACGCGCTGGCGCTGGCCGCCCGACAGGGCGCGCGGCTTGCGCCCGAGCAGCTCCTCGATCCCGAGCAACGCCGCCGCCTCGGTGACGCGCCGGGCGATCTCGGCGCGCGGCATCCGGCGGATGCGCAACCCGTAGGCCATGTTGTCGTAGACGCTCATATGCGGATAGAGCGCGTAGTTCTGGAACACCATCGCGATGTCGCGCTCGGCCGGGTCGCGCAGGGTGATGTCGCGCCCGTCGAGAACGACCTGCCCCCGGCTCGGCTGTTCGAGCCCGGCGACGAGGCGCAGCAGGGTCGACTTGCCGCAGCCCGAGGCGCCGACGACGACGACCATCTCGCCGTCACCGACCGCGAGGTCGATCCCGTGCAGGGCGGCGACCGCTCCGAAACTCTTGGCAAGACCGCGCAGTTCGAGGGCGGCCATTACTTCTCGACCTCCGTCAGTCCCTTGACGAACCAGCGCTGCATCGCGACGACGACGACGACCGGCGGCAGGATCGCCAATACTGCCATCGCCATCATCGTGTTCCACGGGGTCAAGGCGAAGCCGGTGTCGATCGATTGCACGATGCCGATCACGATCGTGTCAAGGCGAGGGTCGGTGGCGACCAAGAGCGGCCACAGATACTGGTTCCACCCGTAGATGAACAGGATCACGAAGAGGGCGGCGATATTGGCCGCCGAGACCGGGATCAGGATGTCAAAGAGAAAACGGATCGGGCCCGCCCCATCCATCCGCGCCGCCTCGATCAGCTCGTCCGGGACGGCGAGGAATACCTGCCGGAACAACAACGTGGCGGTGGCCGAGGCGAGCAGGGGCACGGTCAATCCGGCGAAGCTGTTGATCATGTGAAAATCCGCCATCACCGCATAAGTCGGGATGATCCGCACCTCGACCGGCAGCATCAAGGTGATGAAGATCGTCCAGAACGCGACCATGCGAAAGCGGAAGCGGAAGAAGGCGACGGCGTAGGCGGACAATAGCGAGATCACGATCTTGCCGACGGCGATCGCCAGCGCCATGCCGGCCGAGATCATCAGCATGTGCCAGACCGGCACGGCGGCGTTGCTCGGCGCGCCCGCGCGCAACACGGACAGGAAGACGTCGAGATGCGACAGGCGCGGCAATAACGACAGATCGCCGCGGTTGATCGCGCCCGCATCCTGCGTCGCGCCGGCAAAGACCAGCCAGACCGGCAGCGCGAACAATAGCACGCCGAGCCCGAGCACGAGATGGGCGAGCCAGTCCGGACGCCCCCATGTCAGGCGACGGCGCATCAGGCGACGGTCCTCCGCCCGAGAAAGCGGAACTGCAATGCGGCGGGCCCGATCACCACCAGCATCAGGATCACCGACTGCGCCGAGGAGCCGGACAGGTCGAGATTGACGACCCCGTCGCGGTAGACCTTGACCACCAAGGTCTCGGTCGACTGGCCCGGCCCGCCGCGGGTCAATGCCATGATCGTGCCAAAGGTCTCAAAGGCGGCGTAGACGAGGTTGACGATCAATAGAAAGAAGGTCGTGGGCATCAACAGCGGCAGCAGGATCGTGCGGAAGCGGCGGAACCCCCTGGCCCCGTCCAGGCGCGCCGCCTCGATCACCGCGCGCGGGATCGACTGCAGACCGGCCAGAAAGAACACGAAATTGTAGCTGACCTGGGTCCAGGCGCTGGCGACGACGACGAGGCCCATCGCCTCGGTGCCGTTCAACGTGTAATCCCAATGGAGGCCCGCGTGGTTGAGGCGCCGGCCGAGGAGCCCGACCTCGGGATGCATCACGAACACCCAGAGCACGGCGGCGACGGCCGGAGCCACCGCATAGGGCCAGATCAACAGGGTGCGGTAAAGGGCGCGGCCGCGGATCTCATGGTCGGCAAACACCGCGAGCACGAGGCCAAGGGCCATCGCCAGCGCAGTGACCAAGGCGCAGAAGACGGAGGTGCGCGCGAGCGCGCCGAGATAGCCGCCGTCGCTAAACAGAGCGGCGAAGTTCGACCCGCCGGCAAAACGGGTGTGCAATCCAAAGGCGTCGGTTGCGGTCAGGCTGGAATAGATCGCCTCGGCGGCCGGCAGCAGGAAGAAGATGACCGTCACCGCCACCTGCGGAAGGACCAGCGCCGCCGGCAACAGCCAGCCGCCGAAGATCGTGCGGCGCTCCATCGGTGGGCTACGCCGCGCTGCAATTTTCTAACCCTCTCCTCCCGCTTACGGGGGGAGAGGGGGAATTTAAAATGCGCGTTCTTTTGTCGATCATTCTCGCCAAGTGTGCCTACCCGCCCATCGCGCGCTGGAAGTTGCGCAGCACCGCGTTGCCGCGGGCGACCGCGTTGGTCAGGGCCGTCTTGGCGTCCTGCTGGCCGCCGAGGGCCTTTTCCCACTCCTCTTCGATGATGACGCGGATCTCGGGCATGTTGCCGAGGCGGATGCCGCGGGAATTGTCGGTCACCGGCAGCCGCTTCAATTGCAGGATCGGCAATTCGGTGCCGGGGTTCTTGTCAAAGAACCCCCGCTGCTTCAACAGATCCGAGCCGGCGAAGGTGACCGGCACATAGCCGGTGGACGCGGCCCATTCCGCGTCCTGCGCAGGGGCGCCGAGAAAGGCGAGGAAGGCGGCGACCGCCTTGTACTCCTCCGGGGTGCGCTGGGGTGCGGTCATCGTCCACAGGCTGGCGCCGCCGATGATCGAATTGATCGGCTTCGCGATGATTTTCGGATCATAGGGAAGGTAGGCCTCGGCAAAGCGGAATTTGGCGGTCTTGACCAGGGCGCCGCGCGCGGCTGAGGAGTTGAAGGTGATCGCCGCCTGCCCCGAATAGAACACCGGGTCGGGAAGGTTGTCGCGCCCGGCGTATTTGAAGGTGCCGGCCTTTGCCATGTCGAGGAGGCGCTGCAGATTGGCGACAAAACCCGGAGCGTCGATCAATAGTTTGGCGTCCAGTCCCTTGAAGCCGTCCGCTTCGCTCGCATAGGGCAGGTTGTGGATCGCGGCGAACTGCTCGAAATGGATCCAGGTGGGCCAGGACGTGGTGACGACGTATTTGGTCGCGTTCCTGGCCTTGATCTGCTCGGCGGCGGCGACCAGTTCGGGCCAGGTCGCCGGCGGTTTTGCCGGGTCGAGGCCGGCCTTTTCAAAGGCGTCCCGGTTGTACCACATCACCGCCGTCGAGGAGTTGAACGGCATCGACGCCATCCGGCCGTCGGGCAGGCTGTAATAGCCGCGGACCGAGGCGATGTAACTCTCGGGCCGGATCGGCGCCCCGGTTTCCTTGACGAGCTGCCAGAGCTCCTTGACCGCCTGGCCTGCGGCGATCATCGAGCCGGTGCCGACGTCGAACACCTGAACGAGGTGCGGGGCCTGGCCGGCGCGCCAGGCGGCGATCGCGGCGGTCAAGGTCTCCGGATAGCCGCCCTTGAACACCCCGACGACCTCGACCGCGCTTTGCCCGCGGTTGAAACGGGCGATCAATGCGTTCAATTCGTCGCCGAGCGCGGCGTTCATCGCGTGCCAGAACAGCACCTTTGTCCGCGGGGCGGCAAAGGCCGGCCGCGCCAATAACAGGGATGCGGTGCCTGCCAACAAGGTACGGCGCTTCACGTGATCGTCTCCCCTTTCGCAACCGCTCCCGGCATGGTCTTGCCGTTTTATGATAGACTGACTGTACCATGACGGTCCGGCGGTGTCTTCTTGCCCTGTCTTTTCACCCCCTCCCAACCCTCCCCCATCAAGGGGGAGGGCTCGGGAAGGCTCCGCCGTGCCTCCCTCCCCCTTGATGGGGGAGGGCCGGGGTGGGGGTGATCCGCCGCCGGCATGCCCGAGATCCTCGACATATTGGTCGTCGGCGGAGGCATCAACGGCGTGGGCATTGCGCGCGACGCAGCCGGACGGGGCCTTGCGGTGCAGCTTGTCGAAAGGGAGGACCTCGGCGGCGCCACCTCGTCGGCTTCGAGCAAATTGATCCATGGCGGGCTGCGCTATCTCGAACACGGCGCGTTCCGCCTGGTGCGCGAGGCGCTCACCGAGCGCGAGGTGCTCTTTCGGAGCGCGCCCCATCTGATCCGGCCGCTGCGCTTTGTCCTGCCCTACGACCGCGGTTTGCGGCCGCGGGCGCTGCTGCGCCTCGGCCTGTTCCTTTACGACCATATCGGCGGCCGCCGGACCCTGCCCGGCAGCGAGACCGTGGCGCTGCGCGTCCATCCTTATGGCGATCCGCTGCAGGCGCGCCTGTCCACCGGTTTTGCCTATTCGGACTGCCGGGTCGACGACGCCAGGCTGGTCGTGCTCAACGCGCGCGACGGCGCGGCGCGCGGTGCGCGGATCATGACGCGGACCGAGATGCGCCGGGCGCGGCGCAGGGGCGACCACTGGCGCATCACGATCGAGCGGGACGGCAGGACCGAGGAGGTCGCGGCGCGCATTCTCGTCAATGCGGCGGGTCCGTGGGCGGGCGACGTCCTGCGCCGGGCCGGCGTCGCGCGGCCGAGAGCCGCATTGCGGCTGATCAAGGGCGGCCACATCGTCGTGCCGCGCCTCTATGACGGCGCGCAGGCCTATATCCTGCAGAACGACGACGGCCGCGTCGTCTTCGTGCTGCCCTTTGAAGAGGCCTTCAGCCTGATCGGCACGACCGAAATTCCGGTCGCCGACGCCGGCGCAGGCGCAGCGATCGATCCGGCCGAAATCGCCTATCTGTGCCGCGCCGTGTCGCATTGGTTCGCCCGACCGGTCGCGCCGCGCGACGCGGTCTGGAGCTATGCCGGCATCCGCCCGCTCTACGACGACGGGAAGAGGGACGCCGCGGCGGTGACCCGCGACTATGTCCTCGACCTCGACGCCGGCGCCGCGCCGCTGTTGTCGGTCTTCGGCGGCAAGATCACGACCTATCGGCGGCTCGCCGAGCAGGCGATGGCCAAACTCGCGCCGTTCCTGCCCGGCCTCAGGGGAGCGTGGACGGCCGGCGCGACATTGCCGGGCGGCGATCTGCCCGATCGCGACATCGACGCCTATGCCGCCGGCCTTGCCCGCGATTACCCGTTCCTGGAGCCCGCCGCGGCGCGCCGGCTCGCGCGCAGCTACGGCAGCGACGCAAGGCGCATCCTCGGTTCCGCGCGCCGCGCCGAGGATCTCGGCCGCGGGTTCGGCTGCGGCTTCAGCGAGCGCGAACTGGACTGGCTCGTCGCCGAGGAATGGGCGCGCAGCGCCGAGGATGTGTTGTGGCGGCGGTCCAAACTCGGCCTCCATCTCGACCGCAATGACGCGGCGGCCATTGCGGCGCTGATGGCCGGGCGGCGCGCTGTAGCGCCTCCAATCGCACCGAACCTGCCGATGCGGCGACAGAAAGAAAAACACCAACGCAAAGGACGCTAAGGCCGCGCAAAGGACGCCAAGGGATAGAACGTAAGCGCTTCGCGCCCTTGGCGAAACCTTTGCGTTAAGAGGCTGTTTGAGTCGCCATCGTGTCGTGAAGTCGGCGGAATACGCTGCGCTATTCCGCCCTACGCTTCATGCGCATCGGGAACGGTTGTAGGGCGGAAAAGCGGAGCGCATTCCGCCACCTGCCTCACTCAAACAGGCGCTAAGATTTTATTTTTCTCTATCTGCCCGATCGCCGCGGGCCGGCAGCGGCTTTGACATCGGGTAGCCGCATTGCCCGGTTTGGCGATCCATGAGGCGACGATCTGCGGCGTCTTGTTGGCGAGCCAGTGCCGCAGGATTTCTGGATCGCCGCCGTGATCGGCGCCGCACAATTCGACGATCGAGCGCCGCAGCACGGCGCAGGCGGCCGGCGCATCGGCGGGGATGGCGTCGCGGATCTTCATGCCGGCATCCCGGGATCCTGACGGGAATGCGACAATACGGGGCCTCCTCCAGGACAGACGGCATTGTACCGATTGCGGCGGATCGCGTAAGCTTGCGCCGAGAAAAGTCCCGAACGGGAAGGCTCCGATGAGGTTGCGCTCCCGCGCCTCCGGTCTGGCACTTCCGCCCGCGCCGCCGCGCGGATAGCGTGATGTTCGCCTATACGGTTCGCCGCATCCTGGCGACGATCCCGATCATGATCGTCGTCGCCCTGTTCGTCTTTGCGCTGTTGCATCTGAGCCCGGGCGACCCGGCGGCGATCATCGCCGGCGACGCCGCGACCCCGGCCGCCATCGCGCACATCCGCGCCGAGCTTGGTCTCGATCAGCCGATCTACGTTCAGTTCGGCGAATGGGTGTGGCGCCTGTTGCACGGCAATCTCGGCATCTCGATTTTCACCAACCTGCCGGTCACGACCTTGATCGCGGAACGGGTCGGGCCGACCGTCGCCTTGACGATCTCAACCTTGATCGTCTCGGTCCTGATCGCGATCCCGATCGGCGTCATCGCCGCCTGGAAGGCCGGCTCGTGGATCGACCGGGCGGCCATGGTCTTTGCCGTCTTGGGGTTTTCGGCGCCGAGCTTTGTCCTCGCCTATATCCTGATCTATGTCTTTGCGATCGCCTTCCCGATCCTGCCGGTGCAGGGCTATGTCAGCATCAATCAGGGCTTTCTGCCGTTTCTCGCGCATATCGTCCTGCCCAGCATCGCCCTCGGCATGATCTACGCCGCCTTGATCGCGCGCATCACCCGGGCCAGCATGCTCGACGTGTTGGCGCAGGATTACATCCGCACCGCGCAGGCGAAGGGCCTGTCGAACGAGCAGGTGTTGATCGGCCACGCCTTGAAGAACGCCGCGGTGCCGATTGCGACGATCATCGGCATCGGCATCGCCCTGTTGATCGGCGGCGTCGTCATCACCGAGACGGTCTTTGCCATCCCCGGCATCGGCCGCCTGACCGTCGACGCGATCCTCAACCGCGACTATCCGGTGATCCAGGGCATCATCCTGGTCTTTTCGGCCGCCTATGTGCTGATCAACCTGTTGGTCGATCTCAGCTATACCTTTCTCGACCCGCGCATCCGGTATTGAGAGCCGCGATGACCGTCGCCCCGACCGATTTCACGATTGCCGCTCCGGCCGCGGCGGCACCGCGGCGCAGCTGGCGCAGCGCGATCCGGCGCCACCCGACCATCGTCTTCGGCGCGGGTTTGTTGGCGATCATGGCGGCGATGGCGATCCTGGCGCCCTATCTCGGCACCGTCGACCCGCAGGCGATCTCGCCGATCGAGCGCCTGCGCTGGCCGTCCGCGGCGCACTGGTTCGGCACCGACTCGCTCGGGCGCGACGTCTACAGCCGCACGATCTACGGCGCGCGGGTGTCGTTGATCGTCGGGTTCAGCGTCGCCGTGTTGTCGACCGGGCTCGGGCTCGCGATCGGCCTCGTCAGCGGCTACAACCGCTGGACCGATGCGATCGTCATGCGGATCATGGACGGGCTGATGTCGATCCCGTCGATCCTGATCGCGATCGCGCTGATGGCCTTGACCGGGGCCAGCATGAAGGGCGTCATCATCGCGATCACGGTCGGCGAGGTGCCGCGGTTCACCCGGCTCGTGCGCAGCATCGTCCTGGGGCTGCGCGAGATGCCCTATGTCGAGGCGGCGGTGGCGAGCGGCACCCCGGCCTTGCGCATCCTGCGCCGGCACATCCTGCCCAACACCCTGCCGACATTGTTCGTGCAGGCGACCTTTACCGCCGCCTCGGCGATGATCGTCGAGGCCTATCTGTCCTTTCTCGGCGTCGGCACGCCCCCGATCATCCCGAGCTGGGGCAACATCATGGCCGAGGGCCGGACCTGGTTCCAGATCGCCTATTACCTCGTGCTGTTTCCCGGCATCATGCTGTCGATCACGGTCCTGGCGGTCAATCTCCTGGGCGATGGGCTGCGCGACGCGCTCGACCCGCGCCTGCAGCGGCGGATGTAACGATGGCCGAGCCCGAGGCGGCGCTCGCCGCCGCTCCATTGCCGCAGACGCGGCCCCTGCCGCTGCTCGAAGTCGCCGACCTCAAGACCTGGTTTTTCACCCGCGACGGCATTGTGCGCGCCGTCGACGGCGTCTCCTTCGACGTATTGCCCGGCGAGGTCCTGGCGATCGTCGGCGAGTCGGGCTGCGGCAAAAGCGTCACCGCGTTGTCGATCCTGCGCCTGATCGCGCAGCCGCCCGGGCGCATCGTCTCCGGCGCGATCCGCTTTGGCGGGCGCAACCTGCTCGATCTGTCCGAGAGCGCGATGCGTGCGGTGCGCGGCAACGACATCTCGATGATCTTTCAGGAGCCGATGACCTCGCTGAACCCGGTCCTGACGGTCGGTCGGCAGATCGCCGAGAGCCTGATCTTGCACCAGCGCCTCGACCGCCGCGCGGCGATGGAGCGGGCGGTCGCGATGCTGCGTCTCGTGCAGATCCCCGAGGCCCCGCGCCGGGCCGGCGAGTACCCGCACCAGTTGTCGGGCGGCATGCGCCAGCGGGTCATGATCGCAATGGCGCTCGCCTGCAACCCGAAACTGTTGATCGCCGACGAGCCGACGACCGCGCTCGACGTGACGATCCAGGCGCAGATCCTCGATCTGATGCGCGAATTGAAGGCCAAGATCGACGCCGCGATCATCCTGATTACCCACGATCTCGGCGTCGTCGCCGAGATGGCCGAGCGCGTCGTCGTCATGTATGCCGGGAAGAAGGTCGAGGAGGCGCCGGTCGAGGAGTTGTTCCGCCGCCCGCTGCACCCCTATACGCAGGGGCTCCTGGCCTCGGTGCCGCGGCTCGGCGCCTCGGTCGGCCTTGCCGAGCCGCCGCGCCTCGCCGAGATCCCGGGCACCGTGCCGTCCTTGCGCGCGGCGATCCCGGGCTGCCCGTTCGCCCCGCGCTGCGGCTACGCCAGCGAGGTCTGCCGGCGCGAGATGCCGGAATTCGACGAGAAGGCGCCGGGCCATTTCGCCGCCTGCTTTCATTCCGACCGGCTCGCCCGATGAAGGCCGCCGCGCCCCTGTTGTCGGTCCCCTTGCTTTCAGTCAGGGGACTGGTCAAGCACTTCCCGGTGCGCGCCGGGATCCTGCGCCGGGTCGTGGGCCAGGTGCGGGCGGTCGACGGCATCTCCTTCGACATCGCCGCCGGCGAGACCCTGGGACTGGTCGGCGAGTCGGGCTGCGGCAAATCGACTGCCGGCAAGGCGATCCTCAAACTGATCGAGCCGAGCGCGGGCGAGATCCGCGTCCTCGGCGAACGCATCGATCCTCTGTCGCGCCGAGAGATGCGTCCCTATCGCCGGCAATTGCAGATGGTCTTTCAGGACCCCTATTCGTCACTGAACCCGCGCTTTCGGGTGCGCGACATTATCGCCGAGCCGCTCCTCAACTACGAGGCCGCGAACGGCGGCGGGCTCGCCCTGCGGATCGCCGAACTGGCGGAGAGGGTCGGGCTGCGGCCCGATCTGCTCGACCGCTTCCCGCACGAATTCTCGGGCGGGCAGCGCCAGCGCATCGGCATTGCCCGCGCGCTCGCGCTCAGTCCGAGCCTGATCGTCTGCGACGAGCCGGTCTCGGCCCTCGACGTTTCGGTGCAGGCGCAGGTCGTCAACCTGTTGCGCGACCTGCAGCGCGAACTCGGCCTCTCCTACCTGTTCATCGCCCACGATCTCGCCGTGGTCGAGCACATCAGCTACCGCATCGCCGTCATGTATCTCGGCAAGATCGTCGAGATCGCCGACAAGCACACCTTGTTCACCAATCCGCAGCATCCCTATACCGAGGCGCTTCTGTCGGCGGTGCCGATCCCCGACCCCGGCGCCCGCAGCCGCCGGATCCTCCTCAAGGGCGATGTGCCGAGCCCCTCCAACCCGCCTTCCGGCTGCCGCTTCCGCACCCGCTGCCCCTACGCCTTTGCCCGCTGCGCCGAGGAGGAGCCGGCAAGCCGCGAGGTGCGGCCCGGCCATTTTGTCGCCTGCCATCTGCGCGAGGCCGAGGCCGCTGCCTTCGCGCCGGCGGCCCTCACCCGCCTCGCCCCGCATATGCGGAGCGAGGCACCCTCTCCCGCAATGCGGGAGAGGGGGGACCAGCCCGGAGGGCTGGTGGGTGAGGGGTGAGGCGAATTGTGCTAAGCTCGTACTTTGAACAACGAAAACGGGAGGTCGGGGATGGCTTACGGCATGACGCGGCGGCGCTTTGCGATCGGCGCCGGGGTGGCGGCGCTGGCGGCTCCGTCACTGTCGTTCAGGGCCCGGGCGGCGGGTGCCGGCAATAAGACCTTGCGCTTCATCCCGCAATCCGATCTGCGCGTGCTCGACCCGATCTGGACCACCGCCTATGTCACGCGCAACCACGGCTACATGGTGTTCGACACCTTGTTCGCGATCGACCACAAGTTCAAGCCGCACCCGCAGATGGTCGGCGAATGGAGCGTGTCGCCCGACAAGTTGACCTATAAATTCGCGTTGCGCGACGGGCTCAAATTCCACGACGGCCAGCCGGTGCGCGGCATCGACTGCACGACCTCGCTGAAGCGCTGGATGGCGCGCGATGCCTTGGGCCAGACGCTCGCCACCGCGATCGCCGAGATGGAGGGCGGCACCGACAAGAACTTCTCGATCCGTCTGAAAGAGCCGTTTCCACTGTTGATCGACGCGCTCGCCAAGGTGTCGAGCCTCGCGCCGTTCATCATGCCCGAGCGGCTGGCCAAGACCGACCCCTATCAGCAGGTCAAGGAGATGGTCGGCTCGGGGCCGTTCAAATTCGTTCAGAGCGAGTTCCGTCCCGGCAATCTGATCGTCTATGTCAAGAACACCGATTACGTGCCGCGCAAGGAGCCGCCCGACTGGGCTTCGGGCGGCAAGGTGGTCAAGGTCGACCGGGTCGAGTGGCACGTGATCCCCGACGCCACGACCAAGACCGCGGCGATGCAGAGCGGCGAGGACGACTGGTGGGAGAACCCGCCGGGCGATCTGTGGCCGGTATTGGCCGCCAATCCCGATGTCTATCTGCACTCGTCGGACCCGGTCCGCGGCATGGGCTGCGTGCGCTTCAACTGGCTCTATCCGCCGTTCGACAAGGCCGAGATGCGCCAGGCGGTGATGATGGTGGCGAGCCAGCCCAATTACATGACCGCTTTTGTCGGCGACAAGAAGAACTGGGACGTGTGCCCCGGTTTCTTTACCTGCGGCGGGCCGATGGCGAGCACGGCCGGCTCGACCGCGTTGACCGGCAAGCGCGATTACGAAGCGGCGAAGCAGTTGATCAAAAAGGCCGGCTACAAGGGCGAGCCGATCATCCTGCTCGACGCGGTCGACCAGCCCCTGGTCCATGCCGAGGCCTTGGTCGCGACCGACGAGATGAAAAAGCTCGGCCTCAATGTCCAATACATGGCGAGCGACTGGGGCACCGTGGTGACGCGCCGCGCCGTGACCAAGCCGCCGGCCGAGGGCGGCTGGAACGTGTTCGAGACCGGCTGGGCCGGCACCGACCTGATCGATCCCTCGGCCAATGTCATGCTGCGGGCCAATGGCCGCAAGGCGTGGTTCGGCTGGCCCACCGACGAACCGCTCGAAGCCCTGCGCAGCCAATGGCTGAAGGCCGAGGACGAGGAGGAGCGCCAGGGGATTGCCGCCAAGATCCAGCAGCGCGCCTTTGAGGTCGTGCCTTATATCCCGACCGGCCAGTTCGAATCGAAGACCGCTTTCCGCAAGAACGTCACGGGCTATATCGAAGCCCCGGCGTTCTTCATGTGGAACGTCGAGAAGACCTGACCCTCACCCACCAGCCCTGCGGGCTGGTCCCCCCTCTCCCGCATTGCGGGAGAGGGTGCCGAGCGAAGCGAGGCGGGTGAGGGCGCGGCCGCTCAAGCGGGCGAGAGGTGGGCGACCTTCGGCATGACCTCGCGCGCCAGCAGTTCCATCGAATGATGCCAAGCTTGCGGGTTTTCGCTGTAGTCGAAGCAAAATAACAGCAGCGAGCCGAAGCCGCCGACCTCCTCGTACATGCGCTCGATCTTGGCGACGACGGTTTGCGGAGAGCCGATCAGCCAGTTGTGCCGGGCGCAATATTCCGGGGTCACGTCGCTGTCGGCGACCTCGGGATCGTGCTTCAGGAACTGGATCACGCCGACGTTCTTCAACAACGGCAGGAAATATTCGCGCATCATGCGGCCCATCTGCGCCCCGACCGACAGGCGCCAGGCCTCCTCGTCGCTGTCGGCGACAAAGATCTCGCGCACGAGGCGCCATTGCCCCCGGCTCGGCGTGCGGCCGGTGCGGCGCGCGCCCTCCTCGACCGAATCCCAGTGGCTTGCGACATAGGCCGGGTTCAGATTGAGGCTCATCGGCAGAAAGCCGTGCTCGCCGGCCAATTTCAGCGTGTCCGAGCCCTTGCTGACCCCGGCCACGCCGATCGGCGGGTAGGGCTTCTGGAGCGGCCGGATGTGCGGGCGCAAGGTCTCCAGCATCAGTTCGGTCTTGCTGACCTGCCAGTATTTGCCGGGATAGTCGAACGGCTCCTCGGCGGTCCACAATTTGAGGATGATGTCGAGCGCCTCGCGGGTCATCGCGCGGTGCTCTCCGGCATTGCCGTCGACGTGAAACATCGCCCAGTCGCTCGGCAACCCGCTCGCGGCGACGCCGAAATTGAGCCGGCCCTGGGCCAGATGGTCGAGCATCGCGACCCGATTGGCGAGTTCGGCCGGGTGGTGATAGGGCAGCAGAAAGCCGCCCGGCGCGAGACGGATCCGCTGCGTCTCCATCAGCGCCTGGGCGATCAACAGGTCGGGCGCCGGGTGCGGCTCCCACGGCGCGGTGTGGTGCTCGCCGATCCAGGCCTCGACAAAGCCCAGTTCGTCGGCCCAGCGCAGGGTCTGCAGATCCCAGCGATGCCCGTCATAGAGCGCGCGCTCCGGCGGGTGCGAGGGCATCGTAAAGAGGCCGTATTGCATGGTCTTCTCCCGGTTCGTGAACCCCGTCAGCACCCGGTAGTGTCCCAGTTTCGCTTGGAAAGCTGTCCTATGTCCTTCGAGGCCTCGCTTTGCGAGGCACCTCAGGATGAGGATTTTTCTTCATGCCTTCAAGAACACCCTCATGCTGAGGAGCGCCCTTCAGGGCGCGTCTCGAAGCACGCACGACGCATATGCAATATTAAAACGTTAAACCGAGGCACTACTCAGCGCCCGCGGAAATCGGGCAGGCGGCGGTCGGCCATGGCCTTGACGCCTTCGGAAAAATCCTCGGTGCGGCGCAGCCAGTCCTGCTCGATCAATTCGCGCTCGGTGGCGGCCTCGATCTGGTCGACGAGGCCGCGGCGCAGCGTCTCGCGCGTCGCCATCACGGCGAGCGGCGCCGATTGCGCGATTTCGAGGGCGAGCGCCTCAGCCGCCTGACGCACCTCGGCCTGCGGCACGAGGAGGTCGGCGAGGCCGATCCTGACCGCCTCGCCGCCCGGGATGCGCCGGCCGGTATAGAACAGCAGGGCCGCCTGTTGTGCGCCGACGAGGCGCGGCAGGGTCGCGGTCAGGCCGAAACCGGGATGAAAGCCGAGGCGGCAGAAATTGGCGCTGAACCGGGCCTCGTTGCAGGTCACGCGGAAATCGGCGACGAGAGCGAGGCCGAGCCCGCCGCCGATGGCGGCGCCGTGCACCGCCGCGACGATCGGCTTTCGGGTGCGAAAGAGCCGGATCGCCTCCTTGTAGAGATGCCGTCCGGCCGGGCTGCGCGTACTCTCGCGCACGGTTCCGGTGTCCATGCGCGACGAGAAATCGGCGCCGGCGCAGAACGAGCGGCCCTCGGCGGCCAAGACGATCGCGCGGCATCCCGGATCGGCGTCGAGCGCCTCGAACGCGGCGCCGATCTCGGCAATCAAGGCGCTGTCAAAGAAATTGTGCGGCGGCCGGCGCATCTCGATCGTCGCCACAAAGCCGCTGCGGCTGACCGCGATATCGCGGTATTCGGCGGTGCTGCTCATGCTGCGTTCTCCCTTGTATCTGCCCCTCACCCTCCCGCTTCGCGGGCTCCCCGCGCGCGGGGAGAGGGCCGGGGTGAGGGGCCTTCATCCTTGCCGCTTGACGATCAGCAGGTCGACGACGCTGAGGCCCTGGCCCTCAGGATGGACGATGACCGGGTTCAGGTCGATCTCCTCGATCGCTTCGGCGTGGTCGGCGGCAAAGCGCGAGACCTGCGTGATCAGTTCGGCGAGCGCCGCGCGGTCGGCGGGCGGGGCGCCGCGCACGCC
>DATFCQ010000029.1:0-2037 GCA_035252905.1 Allostellaceae bacterium
TAGAGCTGCGCGGCCTGATCGAGCCGACCTTGCTCATGGAACCCCACGGCGCGTTGAAAGATCTCTGCGGCAGCAGTAATTTCGTTGGGCTCATTCGTCATCGAAATCTCCGGGACGGCATAACAGGCAAGAAATTTTGCCGGATATTCATCAGATGGCCGCGGGTTTCAGCGTCATCCTGACCCGCTTTGCCTGCCCAGACACGCTTCAGTCAGTGCAAGCGGATTGGAAATGCGGACCTACAAGGTCCTCTCCGAAGGCGAAATGGAAAAGGCGATCGGAGGCCTCCCCGCTTTTCTGATCTGATGCATCCGCCAATAGGCCGCTTCGAGGTTGCGGGTGGCGCGCTCGGTATCGAAGAGCGGGCAGGTCTGCCGGTTTTGCGCGAGGCGGGCGCGCAGCCGCGTCAGCATCCCGGCATCGCCGGCGAGCCGCAGAGCGAGAGCCTCATAGTCTTCGAGCGAGGCGGTGACGAGTTCGCTGAGCCCGACCGCCTGCAACAGGCTGCCGCCGACCCGGCCGGCGAAGGTTTCGCCGGCGCACGTCAATACCGGCAGTCCTACCCACAAGGCGTCGCTCGCCGTCACATGGGCGTTGTAGGGGAGGGTGTCGAGGAAGAGGTCGGCGAGACGATATCGGGCGAGATGCTCGGGCAGCGGCAGGCGCGGGGCAAAAACGAGCCGGGTGGAGGCAATCCCGCGCGCCTCGGCCTCGCGCATGAGATTGGTCCTGATCCATGGATTGAATTCGAGCAGCCAGAGCACGCTTCCCGGCACCGCATGCAGCAGCCGCATCCAGACATCGAAAAACCTCGGAGTGAGCTTGTAGCTGTCGTTGAAGCAGCAGAACACAAAGCCCGCTTCGGGCAAACCGCATTCGGCGCGCGACGGCGTGGCCGCGGCGATCGCTCGCTTGTCGTCGTTGCATTGATAGCAACCGGGCACGTACACCACCCGCTCGCTGAAAAAGGGCTGCTGCTCCGGCGGCACGACAAACCGATCGACAAGGATGTAGTCGATAAAGTCTGCTCCCATCGTGCCGGGATAGCCAAGATAATTGACCTGGATCGGCGCCGGCCGGTAGGCGGGGATCTTGGGTCTGCCGGCCGGCGTGAAGCCGTTGAGGTCGACCAGTACATCGAGCGCGTCGGCGTGGATGAGCCGGGCCGCGTCCAGATCCTGCATTGGCACAATATCGACAAGGCGATCAAAAGCCTTGGCGAGGCGGTCGCGCACTCCGCTCCCATCGTCCGGGCCGGTGGCATAGCCGATGACCTCAAACCGCCGGCGGTCGTGATGTTCGACCAGCCCGGCGATCAAATAACCTATGGGACGCGGGTGGAAGAGATAGCCGAGCCGGATCCTTTCACCCGAGCGCGGCGGCAGGCTCGGGAACGGCGCGGGTTCGTGAGCGGCAAGCCCGGCGGCGACGCGGCGCGCGTAAGCGAACTGCTCTTCGGCCGTGGACGACACCCCCAATAATCGGAATGCGACGCCCGGCGTCGCCTGCAACGCCTGCGCCTTCAGCCCGGCGCGAAACCTCGCCTCGTCCTCGCGCTGAGCGGCCCAATCACACATCCGCTGCTTGGTGAAAACCCAGGTCGCCAGCGCATCGGCATCGTCGGGCTCCAAGGCGGCGGCGCGCTCGAAGGCATCCGCGGCCTCGCTCAGCTTTCCTTGTAAGGACAAAGCATTGCCGAGATTTTTGAGGACCGCCGTATTCTCCGGTTCGAGGCGCAGGGCCTCCCGATAGCAGCTCTCGGCCTCGCCCAGGCGGCCCAGGGAGAGGAGGGCCAGCCCGAGATTTTTCAGAGCCGTGGCATTCCCCGGTTTGAGGCGCAGGGCCTCCCGATAGCAGGCCTCGGCCTCCTGCGGACGGCTCAGCGATGCCAAGGCAATGCCGAGGTTGTTGTAAGCCTCGGCGTATCCCGGCTGGAGGCGCACCGCCTCGCGGCAGCAGGCTTCGGCCTCGCCGAACCGGCCCAGGGCCGTCAACACGTCGCCCAGGGTATTGTGCGCCTCGGCAAAGTCCGGCGCC
>DATFCQ010000030.1:0-3560 GCA_035252905.1 Allostellaceae bacterium
CGAGACGACGCCGAAAATCGAGGTCGAGCGCATGGTCAAGATTCGCGAAGCGATCGGCCCCGACATCAAGCTGATGTGCGACATCAACCAGCGCTGGCGCCCGGAACAGGCCATGGACATCGGCCGCCGCGTCGAGGACGCCGGGGTGGGCTTGTTCTGGCTCGAGGACGTGACGACGGCCGACGACTACCCCGGCCTTGCGCGCGTCTCGGACGCGCTGTCCACCCCGGTCGCCGGCGGCGAGTATGTCTGGGGCATCGCGCCGTTCCGCCACATGATGGAGGCGCGCTCGGTCGATATTCCGATGATCGACCTCGTGCGGGTCGGCGGCATCACGCAATGGCTCAAGGTCGCCGGCATGGCGGAAGCCTTCAACCTGCCGGTCGTCAGCCACCTGATCCCGGAGGTGCACGTCCACCTGATCGGCGCCGTGCCCAATGGCCTCACGGTCGAGTACATGCCGTGGCTGATGCCGCTCTTTGAGGAGGTGCCGCAGATGCAGAACGGCGAACTGGCCATGCCGCAGAAACCGGGCCTGGGGCTCGCCTTCAATCAGGACGCGATCCGGCGTCACGGAGCGGCGGCATGAAGATCGCCTCGGTCCGCACCCACATCGTCCTGTTGCCGAACGACGAGCCGCTCGCCGGCTTTTCCGAGAACCCGGACGCGAAGAACCCGATCGTCGCCGTGCGCGTCGCGACCGAAGACGGGATCGAGGGGATCGGCGTCACCTATTTCGGCGGCGCCTTGACCAAAAGCCTGCGGCTCGCCGTCGACGAATTGGCCGAGCTTATCATCGGCGAGGACCCGCTGCGGGTCGAGGCCATCGCCGGCAAGCTCGCCGCGGCGGCGGGATCGTCCGGTCCGGACGGGATTTTCACGATGGCGTTGTCGGCGCTCGACGTCGCGTTGTGGGACATCAAGGGCAAGGCGCTGAACCTGCCCTTGTGGAAATTATTGGGCGGCGGGCGCGACCGCATCGCGACTTATGCGAGCGGGGCCCTGCGGCGCGGCCTGCCGCTCGAAGAGGCGATGGAGGCCGGGCGACGCCTCAAGGATCAGGGCTGGCGCCAGGCCAAGATGCAGCTCGCCTTGCCGGGCAACACCGCGCCGGTCAAGGAGATCGAGCGGGCGCGGCTGATCCGCGAGGCGGTCGGGCCCGAGATGGTCCTGATGTGCGACATCAACCAGCGCTGGCGGATCGATCAGGCGATCGCTCTCGGCCGCCGCGTCGAAAGGGAAGGCGTCGGCCTGTTCTGGCTCGAAGACGTGACCGCGGCGGAGGATTATCCGGGGCTCGCCCGCGTCGCCGCCGCGCTCACGACGCCGATCGCCGGGGGCGAGTATCTGTGGGGGATCGCCCCGTTCCGGCACATGATGGAGGCGCGCTCGGTCGACATCGTGATGATCGACCAGGTGCGCGCCGGCGGCATCACGCCGTGGCTCAAGATCGCCGGCATGGCCGAGGCCCTCAACCTGCCGGTGGTCAGCCATGGGGTGCCGGAGATTCACCTCCATCTTGTCGGCGCGGTCCCGAACGGGTTGACCGTCGAATACATGCCGCGGCTGTTCCGGCTGTTCGAGGAGGTGCCGCGGCCGCAGAACGGCGAACTCTTGTTGCCGAGCACCCCCGGGCTCGGCCTCAAATTCGACGAGAGCGCAATCGCCCATTACGGCGTCGCCTGAGCCGCAGGCTCGCGGCGGATGGGCTCCGCTGCGCTGCGCTTTTCCGCCCTACACGATCCTCGTAGGGCGGAAAAGCGCAGCGTATTCCGCCAATCTGCTACACGGAAAAGGCCATCGGAGATCCCCCCGCTTTTCTGATCTGATGCATCCGCAGATACGCCGCCTCGAGATTGCGGGTGAGGCGCTCGGTATCGAAGAGCGGGAAAGTCTGCCGGTTTTGCGCGAGGCGGGCGCGCAGCCGCGTCAGCATCCCGGCATCGCCGGCGAGCCGCAGAGCGAGAGCTTCATAGTCTTCGAGCGAGGCGGTGACGAGTTCGCCGAGCCCGACCGCCTGCAACAGGCTGCCGCCGACCCGGCCGGCGAAGGTGTCGCCGGCGCACGTCAATACCGGCAATCCCGCCCACAGCGCGTCGCTTGCCGTGGTATGAGCGTTGTAGGGGAGGGTGTCGAGGAAAAGATCGGCGAGACGATGCCGGGCGAGATGCTCGGGCAGCGGCAGGCGCGGGGCAAAAACGAGCCGGGTGGAGGCAATTCCGCGCGCCTCGGCCTCGCGCGCAAGATTGCTTGCCACCAATCGGTTGGGTTCGAGGAGCCAGAGCACGCTTCCCGGCACCGCATGCAGCAGCCGCATCCAGACATCGAAAAACCTCGGAGTGAGCTTGTAGCTGTCGTTGAAGCAGCAGAAGACAAAGCCCTGTTCGGGCAGACCGCATTCGGCGCGCGCGGGCGTCGCCGGGGCGATCGCCCGCTTGTCGTCGTTGCTTTGGTAGCAGTCGGGCAGATACACTACCCGCTCGCTGAAGCAGGACTGCTGCTCCGGCGGCACGACAAACCGATCGACAAGGATGTAGTCGATAAAGTCCGCCCCCATCGTGCCGGGATAGCCGAGGTAATTGACCTGGATCGGCGCCGGCCGATAGGCGGGGATCTTGGGTCTGCCGACCGGCGTGAAGCCGCTGAGATCGACCAGTACATCGAGCGCGTCGGCATGGATGAGCCGGGCCGCGTCCGGATCCTGCATTGGCACAATATCGACAAAGCGATCAAAAGCCTTGGCGAGGCGGTCGCGCACCCCGCTCCCATCGTCCAGGCCGATGCAATAGCCGATGACCTCGAACCGTCGGCGGTCGTGGTGTTCGATCAATCCGGCGATCAAATGACCTGTGGGATGCGGTCGGATGAGATAGCCGAGCCGGATCCTTTCGCCCGAGCGCGGCGGCGGGATCGGGAACGGTGCGGGTTCGTGAGCGGCAAGCCCGGCGGCGACGCGGCGCGCGCAGGCGAGCTGCTCTTCGGCCGTCGACGATACTCCGAGCAACCTGAATGCGACGCTCGGCGTCGCCTGCAACGCCTGCGCCTTCAGCCCGGCGCGAAACCTCGCCTCGTCCTCGTCGTGAGCGGACCAATCGCACATCTGCTGCTTGATAAAAGCCCAGGTCGCCAACGCATCGGCATCGTCGGGCTCCAAGGCGGCGGCGCGCTCGAAGGCATCCGCGGCCTCGCTCAGCTTTCCCTGCAGGAACAAGGCATTGCCGAAATTCTTAAGGACCGCCGCATTCCCCGGTTCGAGGCGCAGGGCCTCCCGATAGCAGCTCTCGGCCTCGTCCGGACGGCCGAGAGAGAAGAGGGCCAGCCCGAGATTTTTCAGAGCCGTGGCATTCCCCGGTTTGAGGCGCAGGGCCTCCCGATAGCAGGCCTCGGCCTCCTGTGGACGGCTCAGCAACGCCAAGGCGATGCCGAGGTTGTTGTAAGCCTCGGCGTATCCCGGCTGGAGGCGCACCGCCTCGCGGCAGCAGGCTTCGGCCTCGCCGAACCGGCCCAGGGCCGTCAACACGTCGCCCAGGGTATTGTGCGCCTCGGCAAAGTCCGGCGCC
>DATFCQ010000031.1:0-4005 GCA_035252905.1 Allostellaceae bacterium
TCGAGCCCGGCGGCGACCCGGGCGAGGTGATGGCCCGTGCCGCAGCCGGCGTCGAGGATGCGCCGACGTCTGACCGCCGGCGGGGCGGCCTGCCGCAGATGCGCCAGGATTGTCGCGGCGACAAAGCCGAAATGACCCGCTTCCAGAAAGGCCGCGCGATGCCCCAATTGCTCGGGCCGGTCGCCGCCTTCGGCCGCCGGCCGCCGCCGCGCAGCAGGTTGACGTAGCCGTCGCGCGCAATGTCGAAGCTGTGGCGGTTAGGACAGACGAGCGCGCCGGCCGCGGCGCCGAGACCGAGCCGGCAGATCGGGCAGCGCAGCAGCCCGTGGCCGGGACGGGGTGAGGGCGGCGCCACGGGGCCGCTCCACGGGGCCGCTCCACCGGCAGGAAGAGCATCAAACGGTTCATGAGGCCCAACTCTCCACCCCGATCGCCTCGCGCGGCGTCACTGTAAGAATGCGCCTTTCGGCTCCTGTGCGCGAGCCGGATCTGCGGCGGCGCCTTGGCTGCCGGGAAGGTGGGTTTGGTCAGAAACCTCTGTCGCGTGTTAAGCTCGCGATCCCTGCCCTGGAGACCGGCCGTGGCGCGTGTTCTGACCGCTCGCTTTATGCATGAGACCAATACCTTCAGCCGGGTGCCGACCGACATGGCGGCGTTCCGCCGCCGCGAGTTTCACCGCGAAAACGAGATCCCGGAGGCGTTTCGCGGCACCCGCTCGGCCTTGGGCGCGACCATCGAGGCGGCCGACAAATTCGACTGGAGCCTCATTCACCCGGTCTCAACCAGCCCCAACCCGTCGGGGATCGTCACCGACGAGGCGTTCGAGACGATCGCCGCATTGATCCTCGATGCGGTCGCCGGTAAAGGCCCGATCGACGGCGCCCTGTTGCATCTGCACGGCGCCATGGTCAGCGAGCGCTTCGAGGATGCTGAAGGCGAATTTCTCGCCCGCCTGCGCCGGCAGGTCGGGCCCGAGGTGCCGATCGTCGTGACCCTCGATCTCCACGCCAATGTGACGCAACGGATGGCCGACAACGCGAACGCTTTGATCGCCTACCGCACCTATCCGCATATCGATCAGTACGAGCGCGCCTGGCAGGGCGCCCGATTACTTGAACGGGCGATGCGCGGCGAGGTCCGGCCGCGGACCGTGATCGCCCGCCGGCCGATGATCTACGGCCTCGACCACGGGCGCACCCAGAGGGGGCCGATGGCCGAATTGATCGCTCGCGGCGAGGCCCTCGAAGCCAGGGGCGAGACGCTCGTCGTCAGCATCTGCGCCGGCTTCAGCCGCGCCAATATCCGCGACGTCGGCCCTTCGGTGACCGTAACCACCGACGGCGCGAGCCCGCAGGCTGCGGCCATTGCCGAAGAATTCATGGGCCATGCCTGGCAGACGCGCGGCTTCACCAGCGTCAAATTGCTGCCGGTCGACGAGGCGGTGGCGCGCGCCAAAGCCGGCAAGCCCGGCGACAAGCCGCTCGTCGTCGCCGACTACACCGACAATCCCGGCGGGGGCGGCTACGGCGACGCGACTGCATTCCTCGCCGGATTAGTGGCGGCCGGGGTCGAGCGCGTCGCCTTTCATGCGATCTGCGACCCCGCGGCAGTCGAGGACGGCATGCGCGCCGGGATCGGGGCGCGGACGGTCTTGACGCTCGGCGGCAAGACCGACCCGTCGATGGGCGGCGGGCCGCTCGCCCTCGAGGGCGAGGTCGTGTGCCTGACCAACGGCCGGTTCATCGCCTACGGCCCGATGGGCGGCGGAGTGGAGCGCAATTACGGGCCGTCGATGGTGTTCCGCGTCGGCGGCATCGATATCGTCGTCATCACCAACAACGGGCAGGCGACCGATCTCGGCCAGTTCACCTCGCTCGGCATCGACCCGACGCGCTACACGACGGTCGCGGTCAAATCGATGCAGCACTTCCGTGCCGCCTTTGAGCCGATCGCCCGCGAGGTCGTGCTCGTCGACACCGGCGCGCTATGCTCCGAGGTCTACACTCCCGAGCTGTTCACCAAGGTCCGCCGCCCGGTCTGGCCGCTCGACCCGATCGAGCTTTGAGCTGAAACTTTGCGCGGCTTGCGACAGGCGACCCCAAGCGGAGGTTGCGTCGACCAGCGGCCATCCGCGGTGCACGGCCGCGCTTCGGTTGACGCGCTCCGCCCCCCGTGGTACCGATCGGCCATGCTGATTTCGTCCAAATTGCGCGCCCGAACCCGACGTCGTCGCTGCGGCGGGGCATGCGCGTGCAAGCGGACCGGCGCGTTGGCAGAGGATTAGACCGCTCCACAGATTGCCGACGTTCCACACCGAAAGCGCAAAAGCCCCGTCGATCGAGTCGACGGGGCTTTTGTTTGGTCAATGCGGTTTGGAGGGCACACAGATGGCGAACGACAGGCCCAAGGTTTTCATTGACGGCGAGGCCGGCACCACCGGCCTCGGCATTCGCGAACGGCTCGAGCACATGCCCGAAATCGCGCTGAAGAGCCTGCCGCCCGCCTATCGCAAGGACCCGGCGGCGCGGCGCGACATCATGGCCGAGGTCGACCTGGTCGTCTTGTGCCTGCCCGACGAGGCGGCGCGCGAAGCGGCGGCCTTTGCCGCCGAGCTTGGCCCCCGCGCTCCCAAACTGCTCGACGCGAGCACGGCGCACCGGGTCGATCCGCACTGGGTCTACGGCTTTCCCGAGATGCTTCCGGAGCAGGCCGCGCGCATCGCCGGCGCGCCGCGGGTCGCCAATCCCGGCTGCTATCCGACCGGGGCGATCGGATTGATCCGACCGCTCGTCGCGACCGGGCTGATCCCGTCCGACCACCCGATCACGATCAACGCAGTCAGCGGCTATTCCGGCGGCGGCCGGGCGATGATCGAGGCCCATCACCGCGACGGCGGCCCGGCATTCGAGCTTTATGGGCTCGCTCTCGAACACAAGCACCTGCCCGAGATCCAGCTCTATGGCGGGCTTGCGCGGCGGCCGATTTTCGTGCCTTCGGTCGGGCATTTCCGCCAGGGCATGCTGGTGTCGCTGCCGCTGCATCTCGATACCCTGCCGGGCGCGCCGAAGGGCGCCGATCTCTATGATGCGCTGAGCACGTATTACCGCGGTGCGGAGCATGTCTCGGTTGCCGCCGGCGGCGGCAAGCTCGAACCGGAGGCGCTCAACGACACGAACCGGCTCGAACTCCACGTTTTTGCCAACGAGGCGCGGCGTCAGGCCGTGTTCGTCGCCCGGCTCGACAATCTCGGCAAGGGCGCCTCCGGCGCGGCGGTGCAGAACCTGCTGCTGATGCTGGGCCTCGACGCCACCAACGGGCGGGAGGACCATGCGCGGGATCGGCCGTGACCGTCCTTTGTCCTCGCGGCTCACGGCGGTCGACGCGCAGCCATGGCGCAGAAACATTGCAGGGCGGAAAAGCGTAAAGGCCGGTCAAGAATTCCTGTCACCGTACCCTTTTCTTGTCGCCCCGGCGAAAGCCGGGGATTCCTCTGCACGGGCCAGCGATGGCGGGTAGGGCATGGCCTCTGCTTGAAAGTTCCGAACGGTGGAAAAGTGGGTCCCGCCCCGGGCCATCTTCGGTCGCAGGCGCCTGCGGTTGGGCAAGATCGGTTCCGTCGCCGGTTCGCCCAGGGGCCCGCTGGGACGACACTGAGAGCCTGTTTGAGTTGTCGTCGCGTCGCGAAGTCGGCGGAATACGCTGCGCTTTCCGCCCTACGCTTCGCCAGGGGCGACGGCGGCGAGCGGCGGCGCCGCGTCGGCGCCAAACCGCGGCAATTCGGAGGCCTTTGTCAGCATGCGCACGGCGAGCCTCTCGCGCCGGCCGCGGATTGCGATCTCCTGCCGCGGAAAGGCGGACAGATCGAGCCCGGCGCGGGCGGCGGTGTCCTCGGACAGCACGAGTTCGACGCCATATCCCTTGGTCAGGCTTTCAAGGCGGCTGGCGATGTTGACCGCATCGCCGATCGCGGTCAGCTGGGCCGCAGTGCCGTACCCCATTTCGCCG
>DATFCQ010000032.1:0-18288 GCA_035252905.1 Allostellaceae bacterium
CGCTGGTCGGCGAATGGTTCGCGGCGATGCCGGGCTTCGCCACCGCGATCTACGCCAACGGCCTGCTGCTCGGCGAGGGCCTGCCGGCGGCGCTGACGATCCCGTTCATCCTGCCGCTGGTCGGCGGCGGCTGGGGGGCGAGCCTCGCCGTGTGGGCGGCGCCGGCGGCTCTGACCGCCCTGTTGCTGGCGCTCGCGACCCCGCACGAGAAGCGGCCGGCCGCGGCGCCGCCGCTCGATTGGTGGCCCGATTGGAAGAGCCCGCTGACCTGGCAATTGGGGCTGATGTCGGTCGGCAGCGGCGGGCTCTATTACTCGCTCAACACCTTCATCCCCGATTATCTGCACGCGATCGGTCGGCAGGGACTGGTCGCCGCCTGCCTCGCCGCGCTCAATCTCGGCCAGTTGCCGGCCTCGGCGATCACGCTGGTTGCGGCGCGGCATCTGACCGCGAACCGCGCCGCCCTGCTGCTGATGCCGCCCGCGATCCTCTTGAGCCTCGCCGCCTTTCTGTTCGGCCCGGCGGCGTGGCTGGCGATCGCCGGGGCGGGCGCGCTCGGCTTTTTCGGCGCCTTCGTATTGATCCTGACCCTGGCCCTGCCGCCGCTATTGGTCCCCGCCGAGGAGGTTCATCACCTGTCGGCCGGGATGTTCACGCTCGGCTATACGCTGACCTTTCTGTTCCCGCTCGTCGGCGGCGCCGTGTGGGACGCCACCCATATCCCGGCGAGCGCCTTTGTCGTCAGCGCCGGCGCCGCCGCGATCATCTTTGTCGCCGCCTTGACCCTGCGGCTCGATCGCGCGCATTCCGGCTGAATGCAATCGCGACCGGATCGACGGATATTCTGTGACGTGCCAAACGGAGAACGCCATGACCCGACCCTTTGAAGGGATCCGCATCGTCGATTTGACCCATGTCCTGGCCGGCCCCTTCGCCGCCTATCAGCTCGGCCTGCTCGGCGCCGAGGTGATCAAGATCGAAAACCCCGACGAGCCCGATCAGACCCGCGGCGGCGGCAGCGACCGCGCGCTCGGCCGCCGCGGCATGGGCACGCAATATCTGACCCAGGCCTCGAACAAGCGCTCCCTGACGCTCGACCTGAAGCAGGAAGCCGGCCGCGAGATCTTGAAGCGGCTGGTCGCCAACAGCGACGTCATGGTCGAGAATTATCGACCCGGCGCGTTCGCTTCGCTGGGGCTCGGCTGGGAGGCGATGGCGGCGCTCAATCCGCGCCTCGTCTACTGCTCGATCTCGGCCTTCGGCCAGGACGGACCGCGCGGCCGGCAGACGGCCTACGACCACGTGATCCAGGCGACCTCGGGGCTGATGGCGACGACCGGGACGGAGGAGGTCAACCCGATCAAGTTCGGCTCGCCGGCGGTCGATTACGCGACCGGCACGATGGCCGCCTTTGCCCTCGCCAGCGCCCTGTTTCAGCGCGAGCGCACCGGCCGCGGCCAGCGCATCGATCTGGCGATGCTCGATGTCGCGATGATCCTGATGAGTTCGCACCTGACCAACTACATGCGCACCGGCGCCGTGCCCGAACCTTCGGGCAATCGCAACCCGCATGCGACCAATAGCTGCTACGCGACAAGGGACGGTCTCGTCATGCTCGGCGCCAGCAATCTGCGCCAGCAGCGCCGGCTCTGGCTGGCCCTGGAGCGCCCCGACATGGTCAAACCCGACAATGAGGCGCGCGAGCGCGACCGCGAGCGCGAGGCGGCCCTCCTCGCCGAGATTCTGAAGACGCGCAGCGCCGACGAATGGGAGGGCTTTTTCCAGGCGCGCCACGTGCCCGCCGCCCGCGTGCGCAGGCTCGACGAGGCGATGGCCGATCCGCACCTCGCGTTCCGCCGGGTCGTCCACCGCCACGAATCCGCCCCCGGCGTCGAGGGCGGCTTTGGCGTGCCGCTCGCCGCCTTCACCTTCGCCGAGGGCGGGCCGGCGATCGAGACACCGCCGCCGCAGCTCGGCGCCGACACCGATACCGTCCTCGCCGAACTCGGCTACAGCTCCGGAGAGATCGCAGCCTTCCGTGCCGCAGGGGTCGTCTGAGACAGCGGAAAAAATCGGCACGTCCGGTTGCAGAAATTCGTAGACATTCAGCGCCGAGCTGACCCAGACTAGCTCTTCTGAGAGCTTAAGCGCGTCGGTCATCGCTCGGCGCGCGATAAGCCCCGGTTGGGGGGGATCACCGGGTGTTATTGGGTAGAGCCGCCGCAAGGCGGACGAAGTCTGTACATGAGTTAATTCTGTCCGGGCGAGGAGCAGCCGCGCCGGACCGGCCCGATTGGTCTCAGGGGACGGTGCGATGGCTTCGCTAGCGCGCCGGGTCCTGCTGATGCCGTTCTGGCTCGCCCAGGTGTTGAGCCAGGAAAAATTCTTTGCGCGCAACCCGGTCATCGGCAATCCCTGGCTCAACGAGCACGGCCTCCACACCGCGCGCGTGATCCTCGCCCACCGCCTCGCGGCGGCGCGGCGGCGGCGGCTGGCCCCGCTGGTCCCGGCCGAGGATCGGCACAGCTTTGAGCGCGACGGCTTTGTCCTGAAGCGCGATTTCCTGCCGGCCGAACTGTTCCGCACTCTCGTCGAAGAGGTCCGCGCCCTGCGCGCGCCGGCGCGCGAAATGGTCGAGGGCGACACGATCACGCGGCATATCGCTCTCGATTCGGCCGTGTTGCGGCAGGCGCCGGCACTCGGCCGGTTGCTCGCGATGCCGCTCTATCGCGGCCTGATCCGTTATGTCGGCTCCTCGGCAGCGGCGCCGATGACCTACATCCAGACCATCCTCTCGCACGCCTCCCCGGGCCCCCCCGACCCGCAGACCGATTTTCACACCGACACTTTTCATCCGACCGTCAAGGCTTGGCTGTTTCTGACCGACGTCGCCGCCGACGCGATGCCGTTCCTCTACGTGCCGGGCTCGCATCGGGTGACGCCGCAGCGGCTCCTATGGGAGCGGCGGATGAGCATAGAGGCGAGCCGCCATCGCCATCTGCCTGAAAAGCGCCTGGTGCGCGCGATCGACCCCACGACCCTGGAGGAACTCGGATTGCCGCCGCCGCGCGCGATCGCGGTTCCGGCGAATACGCTCGTCGTCGCCGACACGTTCGGCTTTCATGCCCGCGGCCCGAGCGCGGCGCCGACGATGCGCGTCGAGATCTGGGCGTCGGGGCGGCGCAACCCGTTTCTGCCGTGGAGCGGTCTCGACCCCTGGTCGATCGGGGCGCTGTCGTTGAATAAGCCGCTGCTCTACTGGAAGTCGCTGGATCTCCTCGCCGCCGCCGGCCTCGGCCGGCAGCGCTGGCAGGCCCGGGCCGGCGTCTCGGCCTTTGATCCCGCGTGAGGGCGGAGGGTTCGGGTGAACGCCTTGCCAGAAACCGCCCCTCCGGCAGACCGGAAACCGCGCTCGTTCCTGTTCCTGCAGGGACCGCTCTGCGATTTTTTCGACCGGCTCGGCCGTGAATTGATCGCCCGCGGCCACCGCGTCCACCGGGTCAATCTGAACCTCGGCGACCAGTTGTTCTGGCGCTTGCCGGCGGTGCATTTCCGCGGGCGGTTCGATCAGTGGCGCGCCTTCATCGCCCGCGAGATGGAGAGGCACGAAGTCACCGATCTGATCCTGTTGGGTGATCGCCGCCCCTATCACCTCGTCGCCGCCGAGGAGGCGCGGGCGCGCGGCATCGCCGTGATCTGCACCGATCTCGGTTATGTGCGGCCCGATTGGGTGACGTTCGAACAGGACGGGATGTCGACCTTTTCGCGCTTGCCGCGCGATCCCCGGGTCATCGCCGAACTCGCCGCGAGCCTGCCGGAACCGGACCTCGAACCGCGCTTCCACACGCCGTTTCCGCTGATGGCGGCGCTCGACGTCGCCTACAACCTTGCCGAAGTCGTGGGCCGGCCGCTCTATCCGCATTACCGGCGGCACGCCCTGTTTCATCCGCTGGCCGAATATGCCGGCTGGAGCGTCGCCCTGGCGCGGCGCAAATTGCTGCGCCGCGTCACCGAGGCGGCCAAGGACCGCCTTGGAGCCGAAGCCGGATCGTATTTTCTGTTTCCATTGCAACTGGCGACGGATTACCAGATCCGCGCTCATTCTCCTTATCCGGACATACGCGAGGCGGTGCGCGAAGTCGTCGCCTCCTTCGCCGCGAGCGGCACTCAGCGGCGGCTCGTCGTCGTCATTCATCCGCTCGACAACGGGCTTGTCCGCTGGCGCCCTCTGATCGTCGGCGAGGCGCGGCGGCATGGCGTCGCCGACCGGGTCGAGGTGCTCGACGGCGGGACCCCGCTGCGGCTGATGGGCAATGCTGTCGGCATCGTCACCGTCAACAGCACGGTCGGCATTACCGCCCTGCGCCTCGGGGTTCCGCTTAAGGTCTTGGGCAATGCGATCTTCGACATGCCCGGTTTGACCGCGCAGCAGCCGCTCGAGGCGTTCTGGCACGATCCCCAGCCGCCCGACCCGAAACTGGTCGAGGATTTCCTGCGCGTCGTCATCGCCGCCACCCAGGTGCGCGGCGGCTATTACGAGCGCGCTTCGCAGCAGCACGCGATTGCCGAGATGGCCGAGCGGCTCGAACGAGGGCTCTATCCACTGTCGCCCTTGTCCGCCGCCGAGTTGGCCCGGCGTGCGGCGCGTCCGCCCGGCCGCACGATCGTCGTCACCGGCGCATCGAGCGGGGTCGGGCTCGCTTTGGCGCGGGCTTATGCGGCGCCGGGCGTCCGCCTGTGCCTGATCGGGCATTCGGCCGAGGGGCTCGCCGCGGCGGCGGAGGATTGCCGGCAGCGCGGCGCCCAGGTCGACGCCGCCCAGGTCGAGAGCGGCGACGGCGCGGGGCTGATCGCGCGCCTCAAGGAATTCGACCGGCACGCCCCGATCGATCTGCTGTTCGCCAATGCCGAAGGGGCGGGCGACCATAATGAAGGCGAGGCGGAGCCGGCCTGGCTCAGGCGCCGTATCGTCGAGGCCGACCTCTTGGGCGTGATGACGATCGTCGAAACCATCGCCGAACGGATGCAACGGCGCCGGCGGGGACGGATCGTGATTGTCGATTCGTTTGCGGTGTTTTCGCTGCCGACCGACATCCCGGCCTATTATGCCTGCCGCGGCGGAATTATCGCCTACGGCCGGTCCTTGCGCCGCCGCCTGCGCGCGGACAAGGTCGCGGTGTCGATCGTCGCCCCGGGCGCGCTCGCCACCCGCATTCTGGCCGGCCCGTACAAGCCGCAGGGGGTCGCGCTCGATCCCGAACGCATCGCCCATCGGATCCGCCGCGGCGTCGAGCGCTGCAAAAAGGAGGTCGGCTTCCCCTCGCCGCTGGCGGTCGGGCGGCATGCCGCCGCCCTGATCCCGCCGGTTCTCGGCGGCTGGGCCAAGACCGTTTTCGTTGCGCCCGCCGATCCGATCGACGAGGACGAGGAACCGTCGGCCTTGTCCGGTGAATCTTCGCGCGGCGACTGAGGGGACGGTCGTGTCGGGACAATGGAGTCGGGCGGTCCTCGCGCCCTTCTGGGCGGCGCAGCTGCTGTCCGCAGCCAAATCCTTCGAGGACAACCCGCTGATCGGCAGCCGGCGCCTGAACGCATGGGGTCTGCACGCCGCCCGCGTCCGGCTCGCCTATGAATTGGCGACGCGCCGCCGGCGCCGGCTCGCCGGCCTCGTCTCGGCCGAAGACCGCGCCGCCTTCGCCCGCGACGGCTTTGTCGTGCGCCGCAATTTCCTGCCCGCGCGGGAGTTTGCGGCGCTCGCCGCCGAGGTCAGCGCCTATCGCGGCCTCCTGCGCGAGATGGCGGAAGGCGACACCCTGATGCGCAAGATCCCGCTCGACCGGCGGGCGCTTGCGGCCCTGCCGGCATTGCGGGCGGTGTTGCGCTCGCCTGAGTGGCAGGGGCTCGTGCGTTACGTCGGCAGCCGCGACGCCGCGCCGGTCGTGTGGGTGCAGAGCCTGTTGCGCCACGCCTGCGACGGACCGGCCGATCCGCAGACCTTTCTGCACGCCGACACCTTTCACCCGACGGTCAAGGCCTGGCTGTTCCTGACCGACGTCGCCGAAGACGCCGGTCCCTTCACCTATGTCCCGGGCTCGCATCGTCTGACCCCGGCCCGGCTCGCTTGGGAGCGGCACATGAGCCTTAAGGCGCGCCACGCGCCCGACGCCGACACGCGGGCCGGGTCGTTCCGCCTCGACCCGGAGGAACTGGCCGCGCTCGGATTGCCGCCGCCGCGCGCCTTTGCCGTGCCTGCCAACACCCTCGTCGTTGCCGATACCTTCGGCTTTCATGCGCGCGGCCCCAGCCTTTCCCCGTCCTTGCGCGTCGAGATCTGGGCCTATGGCCGGCGCAGCCCGTTCCCCTCGCCGGCGCCGCTTATCCCGTGGACGACCGCCGGCCTCGCCCGGCGCAGCATGATGGGATGGAAGATCGACGGCCTCCTCGCCGCCGCCGGCCTCAAAAAGAACCGCTGGCGGCTCAAGACCGGCATCTCTGCCTTCGACCCGGCGCCGGATGGCCGGACCTCAAAGGAGCCGCCCGGCTATACCGTGAACGGTTAGCCCCAGGCACACGCCTATGGCGCTGCGGCCGGCGTGAGCGGGACGAGCGACAGGATCATCCGCAGACCGTTCGGACGGAGCTCGCCCCGGTCGATGATCGTCTTGAGCAAATCTTCTCGTCCGGCATCGTCTGCCGCAAGCGCTCTGCTTCAGGCAATAATGCGGGAATATCGGCCGATGGCAGCCCCGTTCGTAGAGCGTGGGCTTGGCCTGCCCGACGGACCACGTTCTTTTCAGGGGGTGTCATGGCGTTCTGGACAGAACCGCAGATGGCGTCGATCCACAAAATGCTCAACCCGCGCTCGATTGCGATCGTCGGCGCGACGCCGCGGATGCAGTATGGCGGGCGGTTTCTGGCTGCGGCGCTCAAGGCCAAAGACCGGGTGCGGGTTTATGCCGTGAACCCGCGTTATGACGAAATCATGGGGGTGAAGTCCTACCCGAGTGTGACGGACCTGCCGGAAGCCCCCGATTTGGTCGGCATCGTGGTGCCCTGGGACCAGGTGCTCGATGTCCTGGAGGAGAGCCACCGCAAGGGGGCGGGATCGGCGATCGTGATCTCGGCGGGCTTTGCCGAGCGCGGCGTCGACGACCGGCGTGATTTGCAGGGAGAATTGGGCGCCTTTGCCCGCGCCTCGGGCCTGCGCATCAGCGGCCCCAACTGCCTGGGGCTCGCGAATGTCAAAGACGACATCTGGGCCACCTCTTCCTCGCGCGGGGCGTCCGGTCTGACCGGGCCGATCGGCCTGGTGTGCCAAAGCGGCGCGACGGCGTTCGGGCCGTTTCTGGTGCGGGCGGTCGAGAACGGCATCGGCTTCAGCTATATCATCTCGACAGGGAACGAAGCAGACCTCGACTTTACGGATTTCGCCCGCTATCTGCTGGACGATCCGGAGACTCGGGTCATTGCCGGCTTTGTCGAAGGCTTCAAAGAGGCCGACAAGTTTCTCGAAGTGGCAAAGCTCGCCGCAGAGCGCGGCAAGCCGATCGTCCTGATCAAGATCGGGCGTTCGGAACTGGGAGCCCGGGCGGCGCGCTCGCATACGGCCGCGCTGACCGGCGCGGACGCCCGGTACGATGCGATCTTTGCCCAGTACGGGGTGATCCGGGTCCAGGATTACGACGAACTCCTGGAGGTTTCGCACCTCCTGGCCCACACCCCCAAGCCCCGCGTGCCCGGCATCGCGGTGGTCTCCCACTCGGGCGGCATCAGCTCGCTGACCGCCGATATGTGCGGTCAGGCCGGTCTCGATCTGCCGCCGCTCGGGCCGGAGGCGCGCGACGGCATCAACGGGATCCTGAAGGGCTTCGGGTGGGCCGCGAACCCGGCCGATGTGACAGGCTTTGCCAACAGCGAGTCCTTCCCGCAGATCATGGAGCCTATGATCAATGATCCCCGGATGGGGACGCTCGTCGTGGCGAGCGCCGGGGCGGACGCCCAGGCTCAGCAGGTCATCAGCCAGCGTGACCGGACCGACAAGGGCGTGGTGTTCTTGTGGACGGGAAGCCGGGATGCCAAGACCGGCCTCCCACAGCTCAAGCACGCCCGGATCCCGATCTTCTACACGCCGGACAAATTGGCCCGAGGCCTGCAGAGCCGCCTAGCATACCATACATGGCGCGAGCGTCGCCTGGCCGACGGCTTTGCCGCGGCCCCGCCGCGCACGGCGCCGCAGGATCAGGCCATCGCCCAGGCGCTTGGCTTGGGGCGTCTGGCACTCTCGGAGTCCGAGAGCAAAGAGCTGCTGGCAGCCTGGGGCGTGGAGAGTGCGCGCGAGCGCCGGGTAAATTCTGCCGAGTCCGCCGTCGCGGCCGCGGAGCAGCTCGGGTTTCCGGTGGCTCTCAAACTCGATTCGCCGGATATTCCGCACAAGACGGAGGCCGGGGTGGTTCGGCTGAACCTCGGCGATGCGGAAGAAGTGCGGACGGCCTACGCCGAGATCCTGGCCAGCGCCAAGGCCCATGCGCCTGAGGCTCGGATCCTCGGCGTGTCGGTGCAGGAGATGATACGAGACGGTGTAGAGGTTATCATCGGCGTCAATTGCGACCCGCAATTGGGCCCGGTGCTGCTGTTCGGCAGCGGCGGCGTGATGGTCGAGGTCTACAACGATGTGGCGCTGCGACGCTGCCCGATCACGCGCGCGGAAGCGCAGGCGATGATCGCCGAGGTCAAAGGCGCCCGGCTGCTCCGGGGCTTTCGCGGACGGCCGGCGGCGGATCTCGAAGCGCTCGCGGAGACCCTGGTGCGCGTGTCGTACCTCGCCATGCACCTCGAAGGACATTTGGCCGAGTTGGACATCAATCCGCTCATCGTGCTGCCGTCAGGTCAGGGCGTGAAGGCGGTCGACGCCCTCGTCGTGCTTCGCGGCGCATAGTGGTCAAAACCTGACGCTTGGTGCCCGGCGGCTACGGCGGGAGTCCGACCCATAGCAGACCCTCAGTCTTCTCGGCGGCATCTGCTCTTCATGCCCCTTTGCGCCCGCCCGCGCGCTCGGCCTGATGCCAATATATGGTAATGTCCTTATCGAATGCTCTTCCTCGATCGCGACTCGGGGCGGCGGTAGGAACAGAAAATGGACGACAATATCCCTGATCCGGGCGTCGGCCCCTACACGGAAATCACTGTCCGCCTTCCCGACGAGCTGGCCCGCCTGGTCGGTGCCAGCGGCGAGGTCGAGCGCCGGGTGTTGGAAGCGTTAGCCCTCGATGAGTTCCGTCAGGGGCATTTGAGCCGGGCCGAGCTGCGCAAACTGCTCGGCTTCGCTACTCGCGGCAAGCTCGATGAGTTCCTGACGGCGCACGGGATCTTTGGCACCTATACGGCGGAGGATCTGGAGCGCGACCGCCGCGACCTTGCGCGGCTTGGCCTCTGAGGGATGCTCGTCGTCTCCGATACCGGGCCGCTTCACTACTTGACGTTGACCGGGGACATTGCGCTGCTGCCCAAGCTGTTCGAGCGCGTCCTGGTGCCGCAAACCGTTCGCGACGAGCTCGCCGATCCCGAGGCGCCGGCGGCCGTGCGCGCATAGATCGCGCAGGCGCCCGCCTGGCTCGACGTGCGGCCCGATGCCAGCGCCCGCGACGAGGGCGGAGGACCGAAACTGGATCGGGGCGAGCGCGCGGCCATCGCGCTCGCTCTGGCGATCAAAGCCGATCTCGTTCTGATGGACGATCAGGCCGGTGTGACGGTGGCGCGCCGGCAGGGTCTCGTCACGACCGGCACGCTGGGCGTGCTCGATATCGCGGCGCGGCAGGGACTGGTCGATCTCGCCGAGGCTTTCGCGCGTTTGAAGGCGACGAGCTTTTATTACCGGCAAGGGCTGCTCGATGCGCCGCTGGCGCAGCATCGCAACGGGGAAGGGGGATGATGGACGTGCGCATGTCGTACCTCGCCACGCACCTTGAAGGACACTTGACAGAGTTGGACATCAATCCGCTGATGGTGCTGCCGTCAGGTCAGGGCGTGAAGGCGGTAGACGCCCTCGTCGTGCTTCGCGGCGCATAAGCACGGCAAGTGGTTGAGAGGCCTCTACAGCGGATGCGGATGCGTTCAAAGGTCAGCCGCGAGGTTGCCCCGGCGGCTCGCGTTCCACCACCGGGTTCTCCGCCGGATGCAGGTGCGACCAGATCTCGGCGTCGCGGTTGTACACATCGGGGCGAAATTGCAACGTACCGTCGCTATCGACAAACGCGGTTTGGTAGACCACGAATACCGGCACCGGTTCCGGCAGATTGACTTGGGTGGTGCTGCCCGTCGCGATCGCTTGATTGATCTTGTCGATCGATTGCTGCATCAGCAGGGCGGCCAATTCGCGCACATTCTGCACCCGGATGCATCCATGGCTGATGCGGCGGTCATCGCGGCTGAACAGATTTTTTGACGGGGTGTCGTGCAGGTAAACGCCGTACCGGTTGTCCATCGCGAACTTGAGCTGTCCGAGCCCTGCGTCGGGTCCTGGCAGCTGCTGCAGCATGCCATTGGGCTGCATCACGATATTGTGCCGTGTCAAATAATTCGGGTCGCGCGTGAGCTTCGGCAGGATCTCGTCCTTGGCAATGTCCTCCGGGATGTTCCATGGAGGGTTGAACACAATACCGTTGATTATGGCGCGGAATTCCGGGCTTTGATTGCGCTCGTCGTCTTGACCGACAATAACGCGCGTCGCGAAAACCGGCCGATCGGCGAGATACAGCACCAAGCGGGCGTCCGCGACGTTGACCCAGACGCGATCCGCCGGCAGCCGCCGCGGCAGCCAGCGTTGGCGTTCGAGGTTTACTTCGATTTCGCGCAAGCGGTTTGTTTCGGCCCTGTCGCCAGGCGAGGCGCCCAGGCGATAGCCTTGCAGAGCCTGACGCAGCGCCCGGTAGGTCGGCGCGGTCGGCGCCAGCGCCTCGATCGCCGCTGCCGGATCCGGGCTGTCGATAGCGGCGTCGAGCGCAGCAGCGACGTCGATCGGCTCAGGCGTCAGGGCCTCGTCGTCGGTTCGGCGCTCAACCGGCATCGCGCCGCGGGCCAGCGCGTCAGCATACGACAGGAAGGCGTCCGACAGCAACAGGTCGCGCTCGAGCGGCGACAACGTCGCCGTCTGCCGCAACAGGTCCGCGTGAAACAGCTCGGGGGAAAGACCGTGATCGCCGGCGCGCAATACGGCATTCACCAGTGCATTCGCCTGCGCCTGCCGCGTCGTCCATATCGGCTCGAAGCGATGGGCCGCGTAGAAGCGTCGCAGCAACCCGACTTTCAGCCGCTCGCCGGCGACGGCGAGCCCAGGCGTGTCGATCAGCCTATCGATTTCAGTGTCGGCATAGAGCTGCGCGGCGGGGGCTGGCGCCGATGTTGTTGCCGGGCCCATCGGAGCACAGGCCGCGAGCGCCCCGGCGGCCAACAGCACGGCAACCGCAAGTCGGTTCATCGCGGCTGCAACGCCGGCCGAGCCGTCTCTACGCAGCGCGGGACGAACCTTACCTTTCGCATGACGACGCCCGCGCGTTCGCAAAGACCTGCAAAGCGCACTCGACATCCCTACGCATCCCGATGGCACCCCATCAAAGTACTGCTGGCAAGCCGGAGCTGCCGGCTGGAATCGCTATCACCATCACCGGATGCCGAGGAACCCCACATTAGACGCGAGCGGCGTAGGCGATGACGCTCGGCCGAGCCGTGCCGCCGAGGCACCCAGGTCGGAACAGCGCGGGCGTTCTTGGCCAACGCGCGTGTTTGGCGGCCGCCTGGAGGCCCTCTCGATAGCGGTCAGGATCGGGTCGACGGCCGGCGGCTCGGGTTCTTGCGTCCCCGCTGACTAGCCCCGTTCGGGGATGACCCGAGCCGGAGGCGGAGGCGGAGGCGGCGGAGCCGGAGGCGGCGGGGCCTCAGAGACGGCCGGTGGCGGCGGCGGGGCGGCCTCTTGCTGGGCACACCCCGCGACGAGCGTCGCGGGAACCACAACGGCAATCATCGCGATATTGCGCAGCAGCCTCCAGCGGGCCGATTTTTCGGCTGTGTCGGACATATTTGTTCCTCTCAGGTTGAGACAATGATCGAGCAGTTCAATCTACAAGAGATCACCAGAAACTGCAAACGTTGGATGAGCGACGATAGTTCCAGAGCTGTGGCGCAAAATTGGCTTTGGTCGCCCGGGCTGACGAGCGGCGCCCCTTCCCCTCCCGGCCCCGACGCGCGGAGCCGCCACGAAACGGCCGCAAGCAGCGCATCCTCGTCGTTGCCGCCTGCTCCGGGGAAGGTCCTGTCGACGGCGATGAGAATCCGCATGATTACGGCGAAATAGAAATAACTCTGCGTGCGACGGGAAGAGGGTTGTCCAGGTAGCAAACAGGGGGACCCGCGCGCGCTGCGCAATGCCCTCACGCGCGCGGAAGCGCAGGCCATGATCGCCGAGGTCAAGGATGATCCGTTCGGGCCCGGCCAGCAAGAGTGTAAAAAGGATCGGCTTCGCCCAGGTTCAGTCCACCCTCGCGTCGCCTTCTCACGGATCGAAGCACCCCGGATTACGGTGACAGTTTACTTTACGTTTCACAGCAGCTGCGCTTGCCGTGCGGTGTCTCGCTCCACTCGCGGCTTTGGGCCGGGTTTGCGGGGTGCTAAAGGGCGGCCGAGCCGGCGCTCGAGCATCGCGATCCATTCCGGCCTCCCGAGCGGGCGGCCGATGGTGGGGGCCCGCTCGATCCGGGTTGTCGTCGCCGCGTCCGCCGGGATGGCGAGAAGCGCCGCAAAATCGGGAATCAGTGCGCGCAACGGCGCCACCGTTGCGCGCTCGTCGTCCTCGCCCGCGAGCTGCGCCCGCGTGCTTGACCATGGCCAGTCCTCGGCACGGCTCACCAACCCCGCAACCACCGGATTGAGAGCGATGTAACGGGCCGCCGCCAACAAATGCGGCTCGTCCATCACCACCGCCCCAAAGCGACCCTGGAACAGATGGCCCGTCCACCGGAACCGAGCGTTGATCGCCCCGGTGTAGCGGCGGTGCGCTTCGGCAAAGGTCGCTCGCAACCCGTCCGCGTCCGCCGGCGTCACGATCAGGTGGACGTGATTGGGCATCAGGCAATAGGCCCAAACTGCGGCACCGGCGCGCCGCGCTGCCGCGGCGACCAGACGCCGATAGAGGCGATAGTCGTCGGCCTCGAAAAACACGGGCTCGCGCCGATTACCGCGCTGGGTGACATGGTGGGGCAAGTCCGGCACAACAACGCGCGCGAGCCGGGCCATGCCTGCGCTTCCTTCCGCTGATTTACGAGATGTTCATAGCGGCGTGGCGCAATCTTGTAAACTGTCACCGTAATCCGTCACCGTAATCGGTTACATCCGCCATCGCCCCCGAAATTCGCGATTGACAGTACCTGTTCCGACAATAGAACGTTGAGGAATGACCGCTCGGGAGATGACGGATGATTAGATTTGGCTCGGTAATGTTGATCTGTTTGGCAATCTCGGCCGGCGTCCCGGTCGGGGCTGTTGGTCAGACTGCTAAAGACCTGGTCGGCAGCTGGACCCTCGTCTCAGCGGTAACCGAAAAAGACGGAGCCAAATCCGACATATTCGGCGCGACCGCGAAGGGGGTCCTGGTGTTTGACGCGCATGGCCGTTACACCTTCATTAATCCCGAGCTTCCGAAATTCGTGGCAAACAACCGCAAGGCCGGGACGCCCGACGAGAATAAGATGGTCATCGCTGGCACTCTCTCTCATTTTGGGACCTACAATGTCGACGAAGCGGACAGGAGCTTCACGTTCCACATCGAGTGCTCCACCTACCCAAATTGGAATAATACAACACAAAGACGCGCGTTTTCCATCACTGGAACTGAGCTCACCTATACCGATCCAAATGCGTCGGCCGGCGGCAGAGCGACCGTGATCTGGCGACGAGCCGACTGACTTCCGTTGCTCATTGGGCTAACCTCGACGGAGCCCACCGATATGGAAAGCTTTGGGTCGAACCCGGAATCTCTGCGGGCAACGGTGCGAGGTCAGCTCACGGCGCACAACCGACCGCTAGCGCCACGAACTCGAACCGCCGCTGTGCGGTATCAGCGGACCTTCGGACCCGGTACCGAGCGTTAGGTTTTGACCAATAGCACTGCACGTGGCTGCCAGTGATCGCTGCGAGCCAGTGATCTCCGGTGTCACCGGCCGTCAGCTCGGGTTTTTGCCGAACATGATCCAGCCGCCACTGCTCGGCGTGGTGAATGCCGCCAGCGCGGTCTCTGCCCGAACCCTGACCTGCCGGGCGCCGGCCGTGCCGCGGAGCTGCTCGATGCTGTCGGTGTACATGGCCGTACGGGTGCGCCCGTTCCCCAGATTGCCGCCGCTCGAACAGAACGGGTGCGGTCCCTCGACCCTGATGTCGCCGGCGTAGAACGCGAAGGCGTCGCCGCGTTTGACGCCGTGCCACTGGAAGGCCTCCAGGAAGAACTGCGTCATGATGGCGTAGCCGTCGTAAGGATTGAAGATGTCAACGTCCTCGGGCCCAAGCCCGGCGCCCTCGTACATTCTCCGGGCGGCGCGGTCGGTCCAGTCCTCGATCTCGTCCAGATCGGCCTGCGTGCTGCGCTGCCTGAAGTTGTGCTGCGAGTGATTGAGCACAAAGACCGGCCTTTGCCGCATGTCACGGGCGCGCTCGGCCGTCGTGAAGAGATAGGCGGCCGAGGCGTTGACCGGCCGGTCGCAGTCCCACAGCCTCAACGGGTTCAGGACGTAGCGCGAATTGACGTAATCCGCGACGGTGAGCTGCGGGACCTTGTGGATGGCATTGTACCCCCACGGCGTCAAGAGGCCGTTGCGGTGCTGGTTGACGACAAAGGGGGCGAGGTTGTCGTGCCTGCCGCCGTATTTCAGGCAGTACTGACCGTGCGGGAAGATGTTGATGAAATCGTTGCCGCCGTGATTGCCCCAGGGCGCCGTCCATTGGCGGGCGCCGCGGGCGTAGTCGTCGGCGTTCTCGCCGCCGCGCCGATAGCGGCCTTCGAGATTGCCGGTCGGGTAGATGACGAGACAGGTGTGGCAAATTCCGTCCCCCACGGCCTGTGCCGCCATGCCCACCATCTCGCTGATGGTCGGCACTCCGGTCGGAGCAAATTTGACGTTGGGCAGGCCCATCTGTTCGATCAGCCACTGCGCGTTGACCAGCGTGAGCCCCCACTCCGAATCGTAGGGCGGGGCGAAGTAGGGCCGCGGCGCCCACTGCGACGCGGAGCCGCCGCTGCCGCCCGCGATATGGCTGTCGCAGCAGATGACGCCGTCGATCTGGTCCGGCGTCACGCCGGCCTCGTCCATCGCCTTCCGGCAGGCCAGGATCGAGTAGGCGCCGAGCGTCTTGTCCATCGAGACGCCGTCCCAGCGACGGTCGACCGGCGAATGTCCGATGCCGGCCACGGCGACCTTGCCGCGGTGCTCCCATACGCCGAGCCCGTCCTTGTCTCGCCGCCACTGATACCGGTCCGGCGCGGTCATGGCTCCTCCTTTCCTATTTATTCACAATGAGGCGGTAAGACAGTGAGATACTTACAACATCAATCGCCGTATGCCGATGCACCTCGATTGCAAGCCCAATTATCTTCTCTGTTAATCGATCACTCTCGAATGGCATCGCGTCAGCCCCGGAATCTCACTGCCTCGCTGTCTCATTGTGAATTTATCAGGCTAGGCGACGACCCGCCACTCGTGGATGAGCTGGCCTGGGGCCACCTCCTCGAACGTCACCTCGACGGCGGCGCCCACCGGCGCCTGGTAGGGAGGGGTGCCCGGGAGATTGGAATAGAAATTGACCCGCGGGTCCGCGTCCAATGTCACCATTGCCAGGTTATAGGGCTGATCGGGCATGCGCCGGTTGAGGCGGCCGTCCTCGATCACGATGGTGGTCGCGATATGGCCTCTGCCCTCGACCTCTTGCCACGTCAGACCGGCGGCCGAGTTGCAGACCTGGCAGGCCTGCTGCGGCGGGTATTGCAGCCGGTCGCAGGACGCGCAGTGCTGCAGGACGAGCCGCCTTTGATTGACGGCGTCCCAGAAGGGCTTGCTCAAAGCGTCGGGGACCGGGATCAGCTTCGGCATCGTTTCACTCCGCGCCCCGCCCGACCCACCCGCCGTAGACGGGGTACTGGCAGCAGATGAACTCGATATAGGCCGGGCGACCCGAATTATTGACGTCGAGCGCCCGCCGCAGGGCCGGGATGATTTCGGCCGGCTCGCTGACCCGCTCGGTGTGGAAGCCGAGGGCGCCGATCACCTTCGACATGTCGACCTCGTCGGGCCCCAGCACCCGGTGCGTGAAGGGATCGTGTCCCGGCCCCCAAAAGCCGGGTCCATAGCCCGCAAAGCCGCCATTGCTGATGTGCACGACCGTGATCCCGAGTTTCTCGCGCAGCGGAACCTCGAGGTTGCCGAGCATGTAGCCAAGGCCCGCCTCGCCGGTCACCGCCACGGAGGCCCTCTGCGGAAACGCCTTCTTGGCGGCAATGGCGGCAGCCAGGCTGAAGCCGAGCGTGGAGACGTTGCCCCAGCCGAGGAAGCCGCGCGGGATCAGCGTGTCGAAGACGGTGCTCAACTGGTCGCGCGTATTGCCGCTTTCGTGCGTCACGAACGAATTGCGCAGATCCAGCACCTGCATCAGATCGCCGTACACCCGATAGGGGTTGATCGGCGTCTCGTCGGAGTTCATGACCTGCCGGTATCGGGCGAGCGCCTCGTCGCGCGCCGCCCGCACTTCCGCCGCCACATCACCCGCATTCCGTCCGGCGCCGGAGGTGCGGTCGGACACTTCCCGGCGGAGCGCCTGCAAGGTCAGGCGCGCATCGCCGATCACCGCATGCGCCGTCGGATAGATCTTGTTGATGTGCAATTCGTCGACGTTGCAGTGGATGATGGTCTTCTTCGCCGCGTCAGGAATGGCGTGGCTGAAGCGGAGCGGCGACAGGCTCGAGCCGACGGCGAGGATCAGGTCGCTTTTGTCCAGGTAGTGCGCCACCTGATCGCCGCGCACGCCGACAAACAGCGGGTGGTTCTCCGGGAACGCCCCTTTCGCCTTGAGGGTCGTGATCACCGGCGCATTCACCAGCTCCGCCAGCGCTTTCAGGTCTTCCGAGGCGCCCGAGTAGATGACCCCCTCGCCGGCATAGATCAGCGGGTTGCGGGCTTCCAGGAGCTGGTCGACGGCAATGCGCACATCCGCCGGGTCCGGCGCCGATTTCCAGCCCTTCACCGGACGGTAGGGGTCGACGGTCTCGTCGTATGTGGCCGTGGCATTGGGAATGGCCAGGATCACGGGGCCCGGTCTGCCGCTGCGCAGCATCGTGAAGGCGCGGCGCATCAGCTCGGGCGTGCGCTCGGGCTTGTCGAGATAGCCGAACCACTTCGACACGGTCTTCATGGCCGATGCGACGTCGTACTGGCTGTTGCCCGAGCTGCCGGCCGGCACGCCGTCGGTGATGCACAGAACGGGCGAGCCGTCCTCATAGGCCTGCGCCATCCCGGCGTAGGCGTACTGCATGCCGGCGGCATTGACGCCCCCTTGGAAGGTGCACACCCCGATCTGCGAGCCCCCGGTAATGCGCGAGAACGCGTCGGCGACCGCGACGGCGTAGCGGTCGTCGCGCATCATCAGCATCGGCACCCCTTCCCGGCCGAGCGCGTTGTTGACCCGGCAGACGGGGAAGGTCGAAACCCAACCCACACCCTCCTCTTTGAGAATGCGGCAAATGCCGGTCGCGACATCGATCGTCATGAATGTGGTCTCCTTTGCAGGGAGCCGATTCCCAACTGCCGCAGCAGTGTGATCGGCCCCGCAATCGCGGGCAATCCGGAAAATGACGGGCACCTGCCACCCTGGCAGGAGGCGGTCGGGCATGAGATCATTCCGGACACACACAAGCACGGCTGCGCGAACGAGGCAACGACCGGCCTCGCGCTCGGGCTCTTCGCGATGCTGTTTCAGGACGTCGTGTTCGGCTGACCGGAACGCGGGGAGCGTCTTGCCGCCCAACCGCAAACTTGCCTAAAGCCGCCGTCGTGCGCTCCCTCCCTTTTGATGGGGCAGGGACGGCCCTTCGACAAGCTCAGGAGCACTGTCGGCGACGATGACGATGCGGCGCTCGGGCAGCCAGCGGTGAATTTGCAGGACCGCCTGGCGGGCCCAGTCGAGCCGCGTCTTGGGCGGGCGCGGCGCGGCGGCGTAAAAGCGCTCTGAGGGCGCAAGCAGGGTGAGAAAGGGCAAGGC
>DATFCQ010000033.1:0-20453 GCA_035252905.1 Allostellaceae bacterium
CCTCGCCCTGTTTCTCGACTTTCTGACCGGGCATCTCGGCGGGCCGCCCGCGCTCGCCGCGCTCGCCGGGCTGCGCCCGGCCGATTTCCGCGCCTTTCTTGCCCGCCGCGCGGCGCTTCCGGTCGCGCGCACCTCGCTCGCCCGCGAACTGTCGACGGTGCGCGGCTTCTTCCGTTTTCTGAAGAGAAGCGGGCTGGTCGGCCCTTCGACAAGCTCAGGAGGGGCGCTCGCCGCCTTGCGCTCGCCGCGGCTGCCGGTTGCGGTGCCAAAGCCGCTCTCAGTCGCGGACGCGCTCGCCGCAGTCGCGGCGCCGGACCCCGGGCTTAGCTCCGACGGCTCGCCGCAAGCGATCCCCGGGCGAACCGGCGACGGAACCGATCGTACGCTGCCATCGGCGCTCACAACCGAAGATCGCCCGGGGACGGGGGGCTGGCAGGGCAAGCGCGATGCGGCGGTCCTGACCCTGCTCTACGGCTGCGGTCTCAGGATCTCGGAAGCGCTCGGGCTCAGGCGCGGTGCGGCGCCCTTTGGCGAGGCGCTGAGGATCCGCGGCAAGGGGAGCAAAGAGCGGCTGGTGCCGGTGCTGCCGGCGGTGCGTCGGGCGGTCGCCGACTATCTCGCCGCCTGCCCCTGGCCGCTCGCCCCGGACGGTCCGCTCTTTGTCGGCGCGCAGGGCGGCCCGCTCAACCCGCGTCAGGTGCAGCGCCGAATGGAAGCGCTGCGCGCCGCGCTCGGGCTCCCCGCGACGGCGACGCCGCACGCGCTCCGACACAGCTTCGCGACGCATCTGCTGGAGGCCGGCGACGACCCCGAAGCCGGTCCGGGGCAAGTCCTGCGCGCGATCCAGGAATTGTTGGGCCACGAGAGCCTGTCGACGACGCAGCGCTATACCGCGGTCGACGGCGCACGCCTCCTCGCCGTCTACGAGAAGGCGCATCCGCGCGCCCGCCGGCCCGCGTAGCGACAGCGGCGTGGCTCGCCTTCCGTAGTCGGAGGGAAGCGAAAGCACTATCCTCGCCGCGGAGGATCGCGCATCCCCGCCCTCTTGCGGCACCCGAAGCATGATCGGCGACCCGCGACAAGCCGAACGGCTCACCAAGAAGCTGGAAGCCGCCCTGCCGCTCCCCGCGATCGTCACGCCGGAGCTGGCTGCCGCCCTGCGGCGGCGATCGCCCGGCGCCGATCCCCCGCAGCGGTGCACCGTCACAGAGGTATTCTATGGCGGCGACGACGGCGGCATCCTGTGCGGGCTCGATCTCGGCACGGGAGAGGATGCCGGGGAAGCATTGGTCGTGTCGATCACCTATCTCGCCTTCGCTCCCGAATTGCCCCTGGCGACCGAGATCGCGGCCTATCGGGCGCATCGCCTCGAACACCTGCAGCACGCCGGCGGGTCGCCGGGTGCGCAGGCGGAGCGGTCGCCGAGGCAGAAACCCCTTCCCTCTGGATGCGCCTGCCCGAATTTGCTTAGGATCGCCGCGGCGCAGCCGCGCGGAGATGGCGATGACGACCGCAGAGATCTGGCCGGCGCTCGACTATAGCCGGGTGCCCTACCGCCTCTATCACGATCCGGAAATCTATGCGCGCGAGCAGCAGCGCATCTTTTGCGGGCCGGCCTGGAGCTTTCTCGGCCTCGAGGCCGAGATCCCCGAGCCCGGCGATTACCGGCGCAGCATGATCGGCGACACGCCGATCGTCTTCAACCGCGACGCCGACGGGGCGGTGCGCGCCTTCGTCAACCGCTGCGCCCATCGCGGCGCCCTGGTGCGCCGCGAGACCTCCGGCAACGCCAGGGAGCACATCTGTCTCTATCATCAATGGTGCTACGGGCTCGACGGCGCCCTGCAGGCGATCCCATTTCGCCGCGGCATCCGCGGCAAGGGCGGGATGGGTCCTGGCTTCGACATGGGTGCGCACGGGCTCGAGCCGGTGCGGGTCGAGAGCGTCAACGGAGCCCTGTTCGGCACCTTGTCCCCGGACGCCGAGCCGCTCGAAGACTATCTCGGCGCGCCGGTCGCGGCGCAACTGCGCCGCCTCTTCAACCGGCCGGTCAGGGTCCTCGGCTATCACCGCCAGCGCATCCGCGGCAATTGGAAGCTCTATGCCGAGAACACCCGCGACAATTACCACGCGAGCCTGTTGCACGCCTTTTTTGCGACGTTCGGGCTCGACCGCTCGACCCAGAAGGGCGGGGTCACGATGGATGCGCGCCATCGCCACAACATCACCTGGGCCGAAGCCGAGAGCGAGGCCGACGCAGCGCTCGCGCGCGAAGCTTACAATGCGGCGCGGGTGCGGCACGACTATCTGACCCTGGAGGAGCCGGGGCTCGTGGCCTTCCATCCCGAATATCCCGACCGGATCAGCCTTGCCGTCACCTCGGTTTTCCCTTCGGGCACCTTTGTGCAGATCGCCAACAGCCTGGCGACCCGCCAGACCCGTACCCGCGGGGTCGACGAATGCGAGGTCTTCCAAACTCTCCTCGGCTATGCTGACGATCCGCCCGAGATGACCCTGCACCGCCTGCGCCAGGCCAATCTGGTCGGCCCCGCCGGTCTCGTCTCGATGGAAGACGGCGAGGCGATCGAGGTCGCCCACCGCGCCTCGAAACCCGCTCCCGACGCCACGACGGTCATCGAACTGGGCGGCGGCGGGGTCATTTCCGATCGCGACTACCGCGTCAGCGACGTGCCGTTGCGCGGTTTCTGGTCGTACTACGCCGAACTCCTCGGCATCGAGCCCGAGGGCGCCGTGCGATGACCGCCGTCCCCCTCGCCCTCTACGATCTCTATGCGCGCTACGGAGCGCTCCTCGACGCCGCGCAATACGACGAATGGCTGAGGCTGTTCGCCGCGTCCTGCAGCTATCACGTCGTGCCGCGCGAGAACCGCGAGCAGGGATTGCCGGCTGCGCTCGTCTTCTGCGACAGCCGCGCCATGCTCCAGGACCGCATCCGCGCGTTGCGCGAGGCCAACCGCTTCAACATCCACAGCGACCGGCACCTGATCGGCCTGCCGCGGATCATTGGCGAGGAGAGCGACGGGCTCTCGGCCGAGGCGCCGTTCGCCCTCTACCAGACCGATCAGGACGGCGAGACGCGGCTGTTCGCGACCGGCCTCTATTGCGACCGGATCACGACGGAGGGCGGCGGCCTCAAATTCCGCGACAAGCTGGTCCTGCTCGACAGCTTCGCCGTGCCGAGCCTGCTCGCCACCCCGCTGTGAGCACCTTCGGCCGAATGGGCCGAATGAAATGTGATTCACAATGAGGCAGTGAGAAAGGGGTTTTGCGCGCTTTCAGCGCGCAATGATTCCATCTCATTGCCTCGCTGCCTCATTGTGCAATCCCCTTTGAAGGGGAAGAGGCCCTCAGCCGGCGACCTTGTGGCCGGCCAAGTGTTCGAGTACGCGCACGAGACCGGAATGGTCCCAGGCCTTGCCGCCGAGCGCGGCGGCGGCGTTGAACAATTCCTGCGTCGTCGCGGTGTTGAGCAATGACAGGTTGAGCGCCCGCGCCCCCTGCAAGGCGAGCCCCAGATCCTTCTGGTGCAGTTCGATGCGAAAGCCGGGGTCGAAATTGCGTTTCAACATGCGCTCACCGTGGACTTCGAGGACGCGCGAGGAGGCAAAGCCGCCCATCAACGCCTGCCGTACCTTGGCCGGATCGGCGCCGGCGCGGGCGGCGAACAACAAGGCCTCGCCGACCGCCTCGATCGTCAGAGCGACGATGATCTGGTTGGCGACCTTGGTGGTCTGCCCGTCGCCGTTGCCGCCGACCAGCGTGACGTTCCGCCCCATCAGATCAAACAGCGGCTTCATGCGTTGAAAGGCGCGCTCCGGCCCGCCGACCATGATCGTCAGGGTTCCGGCCTCGGCCCCGACCTCGCCGCCCGACACCGGCGCGTCGAGATAGTCGCAGCCCAATTTGTTGATCTCGGCGGCAAAAGCCTTGGTCTCGATCGGCGAGATCGAGCTCATGTCGACGACCAGCTTGCCCGGCTCGAGCCCGGCCGCGACGCCGTCGGGGTCAAACAGCACGGCTTTCACGTCGGGCGTGTCGGGCACCATCAGCACGACGATCTCGGCGCGCTCGGCGACCTCCTGCAACGTGTCGCATACGGTCGCGCCGGCGGCGCGGACGTCCTCGGGCACGGTGCGCTTGCCGTAGACGACGAGCGTGTGCCCGCCTTTCACGAGGTTGAGCGCCATCGGCCGCCCCATGATGCCGAGCCCGACAAAACCGATCTGCATGGCCCGTCCTTTCGTTGTCCTGAGTGAATGGTCGGGCAGAGACTGCTACAGTTTCGCCCGCCCCCTCAAGCGGCGCGCGGCACGGAGCCCCGAGGATGGATCGCAACTCCGCCCTTTACGACGACGACTTCTACGCCTGGACGCAGGAGCAGGCGCGGCTGCTGCGTGCCGGAGAACTCTCCGCGATCGACACCGAGAACATTGCCGAGGAGATCGAGAGCTTGGGCCGCAGCGACAAGCGCGAGATCGACAGCCGTCTGACTGTCCTTTTGGCCCATCTGCTGAAATGGCAATTCCAGCCGGCGATGCGCTCGACAAGCTGGTCCGGAATGATCCGCGAGCAGCGCCGGCGGATCGAGAGAGTGTTGCAGGACTCGCTAAGCCTGCGCCCGGCTGTCCCTGAGCTGTTGCCGCAAGCCTATGCCGATGCACGCGAAGACGCGGCGGAAGAGACCGGCCTCACGCTCTCCGCCTTTCCCGAAAATTGCCCGTTCACCCCGGAGGAGGTGCTGGCGCAGACGTTTCTGCCTGGGGCGGCAGAAGATAAGGCGGCCGGTGCAATCCCGCCGGAGAGATCGTGAAGATCTCGTAGCCGGTCGCGGTGACGCCGATCGTGTGTTCGAACTGGGCCGACAACGAGCGGTCCTTGGTCACCGCGGTCCAGCCGTCGCCCAGGATCTTTACTTCGAAGCGGCCGGCGTTGATCATCGGCTCGATCGTGAAGAACATGCCCTCGCGCAGCACCGGCCCTTCGTCGGGACGGCCGTAATGCAGAATCGAAGGGGCGTCGTGAAAGATCCGGCCGACGCCGTGGCCGCAGAAATCGCGCACGACCGAGAAACGCTGCGCCTCGGCATAGCTCTGGATCGCATGGCCGATCGCGCCGGTGCGCACGCCCGGCCGCACCACCGCGATGCCGCGCATCATCGCCTCATAGGTCGCGTCGACGAGCTTTCGCGCCTTCACCGGGATGCGCTCGCCGACCAGATACATGCGGCTCGTATCGCCGTGCCAGCCGTCGAGGATCGGGGTCACGTCGATGTTGAGGATGTCGCCCTCCATCAGCCGCCGCTCGCCCGGGATGCCGTGGCAGACGACATGGTTGATCGAGGTGCAGATCGATTTCGGAAAGCCGCGGTAGTTGAGCGGCGCCGGGATCGCGTTGTGCGCGACGATGAAATCATGGCACAGCCGGTCAAGCTCTCCGGTCGTCGCGCCGGGGCGCACATGGGGCGTGATGAAGTCGAGCGTCGCGGCGGCCAAGGCCCCCGCGCGCCGCATGCCCTCAAAAGCTTCGGGTCCGTGGATCTTGATCCGGCCGTCGCGCGTCTCGCCGCGCCCCAGCCCCATTATCAAATCCTGCTGCATATCGACGATCTTCGCATCTTGCTCGGGCGGCCCGGGTCATAATCCGTTCCGGGGACTGCGACAATCCTCGGCGGAGAGGCCGGGCCTCGATCCTAAAATGGGCATCGCGGGACGGCGCGGCAACGCGATCCGCCGATCAGGCAGTTGTATCCTCCCCCGCCTTTGCCTATGAAGAGCGCAGCGGCGACAGGGGTTCCTCAAGGCATGAGCGAGACCGGTTCCGGGCGCGCGGTCGTCACCGCCTGCGTCGTCATCATCGGCAACGAGATCCTGTCGGGGCGCACGCAGGACGAGAACCTCGGCTTTCTCGCCCGCGGCCTCAACGCGGTCGGGGTGCGCTTGCGCGAGGCGCGGGTCATCCCCGACGACGCCGCGACCATTGTCGCGACGGTCAACGCGGCCCGCGCCGCGTTCGATTACGTCTTTACGACCGGCGGCATCGGTCCGACGCATGACGACATCACGGCCGAGGCGATCGCAGAGGCCTTCGGCGTGCCGCTCGTGATCCACCCCGAGGCGCGGCGGCTCCTGGAGACGCATTACCGGCCGGGCGATCTCAACGAGGCGCGATTGCGCATGGCGCGGGTTCCCGAAGGCGCGAGCCTGTTGCCGAACCCGATCTCGCGCGCCCCCGGGTTCCGCATCGGCAACGTCTTCGTCCTGCCCGGCGTGCCGAGCATCATGCAGGCCATCTTTGCGGAATTGCAGCACCGGCTGAAAGGCGGCGCCCCCCTGCTCGCCCGCAGTCTCAGCTGCCATCTGGGCGAGGGCACGCTCGCCGCCGATCTTGCCTTATTGCAAGAGCGCTATCCTGATGTCGAGATCGGCTCCTATCCCTATTTCCGGCGCGGCGATTTCGGGGTGACGCTGGTCCTGCGCGGCACCGAGCGGACGCGCCTCGAACAGGCGACGGCGGAGCTGGCGGAATTGATCCGCGCTCTCGGCGGCGAGCCCCAGGAAGGGTTGCGCGAAGGTTGAAAGATCTCCCGGCGGACGTGGCGAAACGGTAGACGCAGCAGACTTAAAATCTGCTTGCCGCGAGGCAGTGCGGGTTCGAGTCCCGCCGTCCGCACCACAGGCGCGCTGACGAATTCTGAACATCGCTGCAACCCCAGACCGGCATGGATCCTGTCCGGTGCTCTGGAAGGGCTTTCGATTTTTGTGTTGCTGCACACGATCGGGAACGATAAAATACGAGACAAATCTGTAGGCTGGTGCCTTGCGCGCCCGTTTCGCAGGCGGTTGGTGGGCAGGGAGGGTAGGGATACAAATGGTTTCCGACCTGCTCGAAGCCTTATGGGGACCCCGGTCATCGGCAGATATTACTGCCGTCCCTAGATCGGCCGCGGCAGAGTGGCGCATAGTCCAGTTGCACTTCCCGGCGGCTAGGGCAGCGGGCGGGCTCATACTGCGATCACCGTGGGCAAGGCGATAAGCCGATCGAAACCATTTCGGACGCGACCGAGAGCGACGCGAGCGGTACGGAGGGGGTAGACATGCCGGATCTGAACAATCTGTCCACCGGGATCCAAAGCTCTCGCCGTCATCTCGTAAAAATGGGCGTCATCGCGGCATCTGCGGCTTTCGCCAGTTTGACAAGGATAAAGCCGGCAGCAGCAAACGTTTTCCCTTCAAATGGAGCGCCAACGCCTCCTCCCGGCCTCGGCTCAATCCTGCAGCGCTTTTTCTCTTTCGGAGGGTTCACCAACCAACCGCCCTCGCCCCAGCTCTCCCTGTTCGAGGGCTTTGAAGGGGTGCCGCAGTCTCCGCATAACTGCTTTCTAAGGGGCACGACGATCCGGACCGCGGACGGCGACAGGAAAGTCGAAAACCTGGCCGTAGGCGATTTGCTGCCGACTGTTTTCGGCGGAGTATGTCCCATTCAATGGATCGGGCGCTTTCCGTTTAAGAGGAGTGATCCGACCCGGGCATGGGTCAAAGACATACTGCCCGTTCAGATCGCTCGGTCAGCCCTTGGCCCCGATATTCCGCACGCCGATTTATACGTCACGAAGGCGCACGCACTGCTCATCGACGGCGTTTTAGTAGCAGTGGGCAGCCTGATCAACGGCACCACGATTACCCTTTATGATGCACGCGAACTCGATGAATTGGAGTTCTTCCATATCAAGCTCGCAAGCCATGACGTGATCTACGCGGAAGGAGCGCCATGCGAAACTCTGTTGGACGTCGATGACAACGCCGTCAACTTTTCTGAATACCTACATCGATACGGAGCTTCCGCCAAAGGGGCGCCATGCGCGCCGTTGCTCGCCTTCAACGGCGGCCGGAGCGAGATCAAGTCGCGCTTCCGCAGCGCGATCTCACCCTGGATTGATCGCCGCCGGCAACTCGACATTATTCGAGACCGGCTGGAGGAGCGCGGGATCGCTCTGTTGCGGCAACCGGAACTCGTATCGTAATGAAGACGATATAATAGGTCCGATCTTCTGGCCGCGCGAGCCGAGAGCTACGGCCCTTTGCGCATGAAATGACCTCCCGAGGAGGAGAGGTCATCCCAGCTTCCCTCGCAAAGCTATGCGAGAGAAAGGACGTTATCGGCCCCGGTCGATACCGCGACCTTTCGGCCGAAAATGTCGAGGAGTACGCGGACGCGCCCGGCATCGTCGAGATGTTCGAGCACTGCGAGCTGCTCGGCGAACGGCCCGGCCAACAGGCGCACCGGACCGCCGACTTGCAGATGCCGGTCGAGCTGGAGAACACCGTTCGCGTCGGCCGAGGCGACCAATGCCTCGACCACTCCGGGCGGCACCGGGTGCGGCTCGTCTCCGCGCATGACCAAGCGCGACACACCGTAGGTCCCATTGACGCTGCGCCATTGATGGCGGGTGAGGTCGAGAACGACGAACAAATAGCGGGGGAAGAACGGCGCCTCGACGGTGCTCAATTTACGTGCATGGCGGACGGTCTTACGCCGTTTCGGCATAAAGGTCCGGAAGCTTTGATTGCCGAGATGCCATTCGGCGCGCGCCTCATTGCACGGCAATGTATGTACCGCATACCAACGCTCGTCCTCGGCGAGCGCCACAGGAGGAGAGGGTAAAGGCTCGAACCTGGGCAATTTGGCGCGAGCCGTGGTCAATATCACTGGAGCATTCATTGCTGCACTGCATTCATTGCTGCACTGACGAGGCGACGCGGGCGAGGAGGCTGCGCCATCGCTCGAAAGCCCGCCTCCGGCTGAAATGTTCGTCAAGCATCGCGCGGGCGCGGGCTCCCATCCGTGCAAGGCGCTCCGGCTCGGCCGACAGGCGGAGGAGCGCATCGCCGAAAGCCCTTCCGTCACCCGGCTCGACAACGACCCCGCACTCGTGCCGCCGGATCAGGCGCGCGAGCTCCCCGTCCTTTGCGGTGACTGCGATGATCGGCCGGCCGGCGGCCGCGACGCCGTAGAATTTGCTCGGAACGATTAGGCCTTCGAGCTCGGGCTTTAGTGAGATCCAGTGCAGATCGGCCACGCCGAGGGAGTGCTTGAGGGCCGACCGTTGCTGATAGGGGAAGAAGCGGAACAGATGCTCGAGCCTGCGCTCCTTGGCACGGCGGGCAAGCTCGCCGAGCTTGTTGCCGCCGCCGACGCACAGAAACACGATGTCGGGGTTGTCGCGCAGGTGCTCGGCCGCCCGGAGCGCAGTCTCGAACTCGTGGGCCCGCCCGAGATTGCCCGAATAGCCGACGACAAAGCGGGAGAGGAGCCCCCATTCGCGGCGCAACGGATTGTCGCGATGCCCGAGCGGCACGACCTCTTGATCGTCGCACCAGTTCGGGATCACGTGGATCCGATTAGCCGCGATGCCGCGCGTGCGCAGGATTTCCGCCATGCTCTCGCCGACCACGACATTGGCCTCTGCCGCGCGCAATGCCGTGTCGCGCAGACCGACAAGCGCGCGGCCGACCGGGCCGTTCATCAGCGGCACGCCGAGCCGCATCGCGACCTCGGGATAAAGGTCCTGCAGCCAGTTGACGAGACAAAGGCTGCGGCGCTTTGCCGCCTGCATTGCCGGCAGGCACAGCAGCGGCGGGTCCGTCTTGGCGACGAGGATGTCGCCGGGCTGCGCCGAAGCGAGGACCAGACGCCATGCCGATCGGTAGAAGGACAGGTAATCGAACCCGCGGCCGAGCAGGGCCGAACGCCCGAACCGCGTGGTCGCGAGGCGATGGATGCGGACCCCGCCGATCGCTTCGGTTTCCGGCAACCCGGCCTGCGGATCGTCATAGCGTTGCCGGCTGGTGACGACGCGCACGTCATCCCCGCCGCCCGCCAGATGAAACGCCAGATCGCCAAGGATCTGGCTCGTCGCGGAGTGGTCCGGGAAGAAGAACCGGTTGAGAAAGATGATCCGCCGCGCCGCACGGCCCTGCCGCCTCGGTCCGTCTCCGACGGGACGCAGCGGTGAGCAGGCTCCGGGCTTCGGCAATAAGAGCGTCTCGAACATATCAGACCGAGGCGACGGGGGAAGACCGGCTCTGCCGGTCCGGGGCCGGATCAAGGTGGCCAGCTGCAACGCCGCGCAAAGCCGCACTCTGCCGCTTTTGCGAACCCTTGCCGTCGGGCCGGGCGGTCGGCGCGGCGTGCGCCCGTGCCAGAGCCTCCTCGACGCCCCAATTGCGGCGCAACAGACCTAACGCCGTCAACCAGAGGATGCGCAGGTCAAGCGCGAAGGAGGCATTCCGAATGTACCATTCGTCGAGCTGTCCTTTCTCCGTCGGGGACAGCAAGGCCCCGCCATTCACCTGCGCCCATCCCGTAATGCCGGGACGGACCATCAGGCGCACCGTCCGGTTCGGAGGCTGATCTTCCGGCAGGAGCGGCCGCGGCCCGATCAACGACATGTCGCCGACCAGCACGTTCAGCAGCTGCGGCAATTCGTCGAGCCGAGTCCGGCGCAGGAATCTGCCAATCCACGACAGGCGCAGGTTTTCAGGGGTCGGCAAGCCGCGCCAATCAAAGGCCGGCCGCAATGTGCGGATCTTGTAGAGCAGAAAGGCACGCGCCCGGAGCCCGGTCCGCTGCTGCCAGAAGAAAATCGGCAACCCGATATCGGCAAAGGACAGCACCGAGACGACAAGTAATACCGGCAACAACGGAATGAGCAACATCAGCGCCGCGCAGAAATCTATCGCCCGCTTGCAACGAAAATATCGCGGCAGGGCGAAGTTTGCCGGGATCTGATCGCGGCAGACAGCAGGAGAGGATAGCGCGCAGGAGCAATCGGCTTCGGTCAGGCCGATGCCGAAAACGTGCGGAACAAAGACAAGCTCGATGCCGTGCCGGGTGCAGACGCGACGCACCTCGTTCAATGCCTCCTCGGACAGAATGTCGGACCGGCCGCCGATGACGACGCCGTGGGTGTGGACCCCATGAACGGCAAATTCTGCGATCAGCGCCTCGAGCTGCGCCGGCGGTCCGAAGACCCGGACGCCGTCGACCGAGCGTCCGATCCAGCGCGGCTGATCATCCAGCACGGCGATCACGCGATGCGGGGTCGCCGTGCTGGTTTTGAGGAGCTTCATATAGACAAACGACAATTTATTGAGGCCGATCAGGATCACGTGCTGGTATGCGGGGCTGGGCGGCCGCCCGGCCCACCCGCGGCTCAGGTCGCCGATATGCGCCAGAGCCCGCACCGCCAGCAGCCCCGCCCCGAGGATCAGAGCGTGGACCAGCGGAACGGAGCGCGGAATGCCTTCAAGCCGGGTTAAGATAAACCAGACGCCGCCGGCCAGCAATTCGCCCAGCGCGACGGCCTTGATCACGGCCATCACGTCGGGGACCGAGAGATACCGCGGGATCGCTTCGTGGATCCGAAACGCCACAAACGCGATCAGCGACGACAGCAGTGCGATTGCCCAATAGCTGGCAATCAGCAACAGGCTGTCGGAGGCGAGGATCAGCGCATGGCACGCATAGAGCGCCAATAATGGCGAAAGCGCCGCCAAGCCGACATCGACCAGAGAGAAACGGATCTTGATGGTCGCGCGCGATGCCGGCGAGAGAATGCGCATCCTGACACGGTCCCCCTGGCCACCCTCAGTGGCGTTCCCGCGGGCCGGTCGGTCGACCGAGAGGCCTTCCACGACGCGCAGGATATGGGACAAATTAACCATGCATTGCCTTAATCTGGCAATAGGGAATCGACACCGCATCGCGAGGTGGATCAGGTTTGCGCGGCAATCAGCAAAAAGTCGGTAATAGCTTGGGGTTAGAGCCGCGCGGCGCGGGCAGGTTAGCGTAAGTTACGTTCCTGCCAAAGGCCGTTTTCAATTGAAAGTGTTTTCGATCTTCACAATCCGGTGGCGTTGGAGCTCGAGGATCACAATTTTACGGCGATTGAAATGGCCGATGTCTCGATCTACGGCGGCCAAACTTGTTCTTGCCTCTCTCCGAGCCGATCGTGAGCTTTGCGGCGGCTGGCCTGTTCGGTGCACCCCTTCTGTCGCGGCCGGTGTTCTTCGCCATGTTTGAGGGACCGCAGTGCCCGTTCATTTTTTGCTGGCATGCCGTATGCCCAGAGGCTAGATATCGGCCCCTGCACTCCCGCTCGCGGCGTGCTGACGCTTGAGGTGGAGCCGATAAAGTTCCGCTGGCTCGCAGCAGGTGAAATCGGCTGTTTCACCTGAACGGCGGTAGCATGGTTTAAAAGCGGACATAAACAACCCGATTTTGCTAGCAGCCGGCGTTGCACCCGCCGCCAGTGATCTTCACCATCGTCAGCTTACGGGAGCGAGCAGGTAGCGGCGCTGCGACAGTCGCGGTATATTGCCGCCGCGGCGGGAGGCGCCCAAGCGGAAAGCGCATGTTTTGCCTGCGCTAACGGATCGATTGAACGCAGCGGGGCGGCGACAAGGGATGTCTGAAGGGCTTGCCCGGTCCGATCCAGCCGTGGCGGACGCGGCCGAGAGCGGCTTCGACCTCCCTGCGGCACTGAGTTTTCTCTGGCGCCGATGGAAGTTTATCGTTGTCATCGTCGCCCTCGTGTTCCTGGGCGGGATAGGCTTCCGGTTGTACCAGACGCCGCTCTATACGGCGACGGCCGAGATCCTGCTCGACCAGCCGCGCGAGAAGGCTCCGGGCGAAGGAGCGTTGGTCGGCACCTTTGACCTCGACGCCGCGATGATCGAGGGCCAGATGGCGCTGATCCGCTCGACCGTCTTTTTGCGTCGCGTCGTCGAGCGGGAGCATCTTGCGGCCGATCCGAAAAACACCGCCGCGGGCCGGCCAGCAAGCTCGCCCGACACCATTCCTCCGGCGGAAATGCGCGCCATCGGCGCCCTGAAGAGCGCACTTGAGGTCAAGCGCGTGGCGCAGGAAGGCTTTGTCATTGCAATCTCCGTCACCGCGCCCGACCCGGCGCAGGCGGCGCGGCTCGCGAATGCGGTCGCCGGCGCCTACCTCGTCGACAAGCTCGACACCCGGTTCGAAGCGGCTAAACGCGCTTCGGCATGGCTTAGCGACCGGCTCGTCGGCCTGCGCAAACAGCTCCACGTTTCGGAGGAAGCAGTCACGGCGTTCCGTGCCGAGCACGGTTTTGTCGAGAGCGGGGGAGCCACGCTGACCCAGCAGCAACTCTCCAAGCTCAATGCCGGCCTGATCGACGCGAAGGCCGATCTCGCCCAGAAGCAGGCTCAGATGGCGCTGCTCAAGCGCATCGAGACCACAGGCGGCAGCATCACGAGCCTGCCGGGGATCGGCAATACCCAAACACTGCAGAGCCTCGAGGCGCAGGCGAGAGCGTTGTCGGCGAAAGAGGCGGACCTCCTGGCGAATTACACCGCGGCGAACCCGTTCGTCACCGGTATTCGTGCGCAGCTCCACGCGCAGCTCGGTGCCGTCAACCACTCGATCGCGGTGGAGCGCGCGCGCATCGCGGCCGCCATCCGCAACGATTATCAGCTCGCCCAGGCCCGGGTCTCCTCGCTCGAGCGCTCGCTGCAACAGGCGACAGGGCAAACCGACCGCGATAATGCGACCGCCATCCGCCTGCGCGAACTCGAACGCACTGCGGCCGCGAACAAGATGCTGTTCGAGGACTTCCTGAAGCAGGCCAAGGCCACCGAGGCGCAATCGACCTTCAAACCGCAAAACGTGCGCATCATCACCCCGGCGGTCGCGCCCGGCGCCCCCAGCTCCCCCCCGAGCCAGACGCGGTTCATGGCGGTCGACCTGTTTCTCGGGCTGCTGCTCGGCGTCGGCGGAGCCTTTGTCAAGGAAAAGCTCGATGGCGGCTTCAAGACTCCGCAACAGCTCAAGGAACGGCTGGGGCTGCCGCTGTTGGCCTCGGTCGGCCGCCTGACCGGGCGCGACTTGAGGGTCGAGCGCCAGGCGGTGCCGATCTACGCGCTGCCGATCATCAAGCCGCTGTCGCGCTTTGGCGAAGCCATCCGCTCTTTGAGAAGCGCCCTCCAGATGACCGATGTCGAGCGCCCGCCGACGGTCATCCAGGTAGCATCGGCGGTTCCCGGAGAAGGCAAGACGACGATCGGCTTGTCGCTCGCCGCCTCGGCGGCGGCGGCCAAGCTCGCGGTACTGTTCATCGACGCCGATTTGCGGCATGCCACCGCGACCCGCATCTTGGGATTGCAAAAGGAGCCCGGCCTCGTCGATCTGCTTTTGGGCGAGGTCGCGATCGAGGATGTCGTGCGGACCTATGCCCAGGGCGGGTATTGGGGCATCGGGGCCGGCGCCAAGACGCAGAACCCCACCGATCTGTTGGGCTCGGAGCGCTTGAAGACGATCATCACCACCTGTAAAAGGCAGTACGACCTCGTCATTATCGACACGCCCCCGGTCGGACCGGTCATGGACGCGGTCGTCGTGTCGCATCTGTGCGACACGGTCATTCTGGTCGTCAAGTGGGGCGCCACCCCCCGCGAAGTCGTCGAAGCCAGCGTCGAACAGCTTTCCGGACACCGCAACCTCGCCGGAATCGTCTTCAACCGGGTCAATGTTCGTCAAGCCCGGAAATACGGTCGATACGCCTCCGCCCATTATTACGGCGCCGTCTATTACAAGGATTACATAGCGAATGGTGTCCGCGAATGACGGGCAATCGAGCAATATAGGTGAAAGGAACATCCGTCGGGACTGCAGCGGCCCTGTCAATTGTGAAAGAGAATTCTGCCTTTCAAGCGACGACTGCCGTATCGAGACGGCGCTCGTTTGGTGCGGTTTTGCGGTGCGGCTTGTTGGCGCTGCTGCTCGCCTCAGGGCTCGGAGCCAGCGCCTGGTTCGACCGTGACCTGTTGCTGCGCGAGGCGGCCAATCTATGGATCGTCTCGGATCCGATCGGTCCTGCCGACGCCGCGGCGGTGCTGGGCGGCGGGGTCGCAGACCGGCCGTTTGCTGCCGCCAGATATTACAAAGAGGGCTTGGTCAGGAAAATTCTCATTTCGGATTCCTATCAGGGTCCGGCTGAAAAGCTCGGCATTGTCGTTCCCGAAGCAGAGACGGACCGCAAAATCCTTCTCAAACTCGGCGTGCCGGCAAACGCGATTGCGACCTTCGGCCACAGCCTCAGAAACACGCATCAGGAAGCACAGGCCTTGCGCACCTGGGCGGAGCAGATGGGCGTCCGTAGTCTCATCGTGCCGACGGAAATCTTCTCGGCACGGCGGGTGCGCTGGATGTTGCACCGCGTGTTCCGCCCCGACACCATCATCCGCGTCCCTGCGCTTGAGCCCCCGGACTACAACCGCAGCGATTGGTGGGAGGATAATCGGGGAATCCTCGCGTTTCAGAACGAGATCCTGAAATATCTGTACTACAGAGTAAAATACTGATTATCTCCATAGGGATACAGAGATCGCGGGGTAAAGTGCGGCCTTCCATCGGATGATTTTGTGTGAACAGACAAACCTGAACAATCGATGTGCGGGATAAACGGCCTCTTTGCCTATCATCCGGCGGCGAACCGGCCCCGCGAGGCCGAGCTCCTCGCGACCCGCGAGGCGATGAGAAAGCGCGGGCCCGACGGCGCTGGCCTGTGGTGGAGCAGCGACCGGTGCTGCGGGCTGGGGCATCGCCGGCTGTCAATCCTCGATCTGTCCGACCGTGCGGCCCAGCCGATGGCGAGCGCGGACGGCAGGATCGTCATCACCTTCAACGGCGAGATCTACAACTACAGGGCGCTGCGCGCGGAACTCGAATCGGCCGGGGCGCGCTTTCGCACGAGCTCCGACACGGAAGTGATTCTGCACCTCTATGAGCGCTATGGCACCGCGCTGGTGCCCCGGCTGCGCGGCATGTTTGCTTTCGCCATTTGGGACGAGACGCGGCGCGAACTCCTTCTTGCCCGCGACCCCTACGGGATCAAGCCGCTCTACACCGCGAATGACGGCTGGACGTTCCGCTTCGCCTCGCAGGTCAAGGCGCTGCTCAAGGGCGGCCAGGTGTCGCGCGATCCCGAACCGGCGGGGATTGCCGGCTTTCATCTGTTCGGAAGCGTGCCCGAACCGTTCACGCTCTACCGCGACATCCGCGCCTTGCCGGCCGGCCACATGCAGCGGATCGATCGAGCGGGCCCGCGCGAACCTCGGCCTTTCGCCAATCTTGCCGCCCTTCTCAAGACCGGCGCAGCGGATCCGATTTCCGCCGCTGGACTGGGCGAACGTCTGCGCGCGGCGGTATTCGACAGCGTCCGCGCTCATCTGCTGGCAGATGTCGAGGTCGGGATATTTCTCTCGGCGGGCGTCGATTCCGGCGCGCTCCTCGGCCTGATGCGAGATGCCGGCCAGCGCGAAATCCGCGCGGTCACCCTTGCGTTCGACGAGTTCCGCGGCACCGCGGAGGACGAGGCGCCGCTGGCCAGGCAGGTGGCAGAGCGCTATGGCGCGCGGCACATCGTACGGCGCGTCGATGAACGGGAATTCCGCGAGGATCTGCCCGCCTTCATCGAGGCGATGGACCAGCCCTCGGTCGACGGCGTCAATACGTGGTTCGTCGCGAAAGCCGCAAGGGAGGCCGGTCTCAAGGTCGCCTTGTCTGGGCTCGGCGGCGATGAATTGTTGGCCGGGTATCCGAGCTTTGTGGAAATGCCGCGCTGGCGCCGTCGTTTCGGTCCTGTTGCTGCGGTGCCGGGGCTCGGGCGGGCGGCGCGCCCGCTGATGCGCGCCCTCGCTCCCGGCCTTGTACGCAAAAAGCCGAAGGCGCTGGGGCTGCTCGAATATGCGGGCAGCTGGGCCGGCCTTTATCTGCTGCGCCGCGGGCTGTTTCTGCCCCATGAGCTGAAAGAGGTCATGGACCCCGCCGTCGCGCGGGAGGGGCTGCGGCGGCTGAGGCCGTTGCGGCGTCTCGCCGAGAGCCTGTCGCCGGACCCCGGTTCCGATATCGGGCGGGTCTGCGCTCTCGAATCGGCGCATTACCTGCGCAACCAACTCTTGCGCGACGCCGACTGGGCCGGCATGGCCCACAGCGTCGAGATCCGCACGCCGCTTGTCGATGCGAGGGTGATCGAGAAGCTGGCGCCCGAGATCCCGAGCCTTGCTCCGCGAACAGGAAAAGAGGCCCTGGCGAAGGCGCCCTCCATCCCGTTGCCGGCGGAAATCGTTGCCCGGGCCAAGACCGGCTTTGGCGTTCCGACCGGGGCATGGATAAATGCCGTCGCCGGCAAAACCGCGGTTGCCGCGAGAGGCCGTCCGCTCGAGGTCAAGGGTCTCGCGTCGCGCCGCTGGTCGCGAACCGTGCTGCACGGCTTTGCGTAATGAAAGCGGCAGGCGGGTGATGCGGGACGCGGCCCTTCTCGCTCTCGTCACCGACGCGTTCGGCGGACATGGCGGGATCGCGCAATATAACCGCGATTTTCTCGGCGCGCTCGCACAAGGCGGGACTGTGTCGTCGATCGCCGTCCTGCCCCGCCATGCGCCGGAACGGTTTGTCCTTCCGGCCACCATTCGCCAGAAGCCGGCACGGCCGGGGAGACTGGTCTATTCGGTGACGGCGTTACTGACGGCGCTGCGCCGGCGCATCGACATCGTGTTCTGCGGTCACCTCTATATGGCACCGCTCGCCTGGCTGATCGCGCACCTCAAAGGAGCAAAGCTGGTCGTTCAGATGCACGGGATCGAGGCATGGCCGCGCCCGTCGCGCCTGCGGCGCGCCGCCGCCGAAGCGGCCGATCTCGTGCTGTGCGCATCGCGCTACACCCGCGCCTGTATCCTTGACTGGGCCGCGATTGCTCCCGAGCGCGTCGTCCTGATACCGAGCACGGTCTTGGACGAGTTTACGCCAGGCGATGGTTCGGCACTGCGCGCCGCATTGGGGATCGAAGGAAAACGTGTGCTGCTGACCGTCGGCCGGATGGATTCGCGCGAACGCTACAAAGGGCATGACCGGGTGATCGCCGCGATTCCGGATCTCGTGCGACGGGGCCACGATGTCGTCTATATGATCATTGGCCAAGGCGATGACCGCGCGCGCCTCGAGCGGCTCGCATGGGAAACCGGGGTCGCCGAGCGCGTGCGGTTCCTTGGTGCCGTCGGGACGGAACGCCTCGCCGAGGCCTACCGCATGGCCAATCTGTTCGTGATGCCTTCGACCGGCGAGGGTTTCGGGATTGTGTTTTTGGAAGCAATGGCCAGCGGCACGCCGGCGCTCGGCCTTGATATCGCCGGCGCGCGTGATGCGTTGGCCGGTGGCGAGCTCGGAGCCACCGTTTCGGAAGGGGACGACCTCACCGCCGCCATCGCTCGGCTCCTTGCCGAACCGAAGCCCGACCCGGACGCTTTGTCCCGGGCCGTGCGCGCCCGCTTTGGCCGTGCGATATTCCGGGCGCAATTAGACTTGGTGATCGAGAGGCTTCTGCAACCGGCATGAGCGAGCCTGCATTGTCCGACCGCCGGGTATTGGTCCTCGAGCCCGGCCGGGCGGAGCGGCATTACTGGCGCGATATGTGGCACTATCGCGAATTGTTCGCGATCCTCGCCTGGCGCGATGTCGCCGTACGTTACAAGCAGACCGTCATCGGCGTCGCCTGGGCCGTCGTCCGGCCGTTTCTGACGATGGTGGTCTTCACGGTCGTGTTCGGCCGGCTCGCCAAATTGCCGAGCCCGGGCGGCGTGCCCTACCCGGTCATGGTCTTTGCCGGCATGCTGCCGTGGTTTCTGTTCTCGACGATCCTCGGCGAGGCATCGAACAGTATCGTCGGTAACGCCAATCTGATCGGCAAGGTCTACTTCCCGCGCCTGATCATCCCGACATCCTCGGCCGTCGTCGCGCTCGTCGATTTCGCGATCAATCTCGCGATCCTCTTTGGTCTGATGCTGTGGTACGGCTTTCTGCCGAGCTGGCGCATCGCGCTGCTGCCCGCCTTTGTCGCGCTCGCGATGCTGGCGAGCCTCGGCCCCGCCTTTCTGATCACCGCGCTCAATGTCAAATACCGCGATTTCCGCTATGTCATTCCGTTCATCGTCCAGTTCGGCCTTTATGTCTCGCCAGTCGGGTTTTCGAGCACGATCGTGCCCGAGCATTGGCGCTTGTGGTACAGCCTCAACCCGGTGGTCGGGGTCATCGACGGCTTTCGCTGGTGCGTGCTCGGGGGCGAGAGCCACCTTTACCTTCCGGGCTTTCTGCTCAGCCTCGGGGTCGTGGCCCTGTTTCTGTGGCTTGGGATTGCCTATTTTCGCCGCACCGAGCGCAGCTTCGCCGATCTGATCTGACATGGCCAGCGACGTGGTCATCCGCGCTGATCAGATACCTATGGCATTGGCAAAGCACTCTGCAAAGACTTTACATTCGGCAATTTCCAGAGCTCCATACACGATAGCTCGAGCGTACATAAATCTCTTATCTTTCGTGAGCCGTCGATTGCCGAAAAGCCTAGGAGTTCGCATCCAAAACTCTATGTGTCAGTTTAAATGGCCGGAGATGAAATTTGGATCCAAAAATGTATTTGTAGGGCATAAGACAAAGATCTTGCTGATTCCCCATCTCGGAGAGTTTGATCAGGCTGCGCTGTTTGTGAAGGCGCTCGACTATGAAGCTCCCGTCTTTGAATGGCTAGCGGAAAATGCTTCAGCAAAATACGATTTAGTCATAGAAATTGGCGCCAATGTAGGAGTCTATACAGTATTTCTAGATGCTCTGACCAGACTGCCGGGATCAAAGCTCACCAAGGTAATCGCGTTTGAACCCTCACCGGAAGCATTTCGGCGGCTTCTTGAGAATCTAAGAGCCAATAAAACACAACACGTATATGCGCTGCAAGCGGCGATAGGTCCAGAGTCCGGGATACGAACTCTCTTCGAACCTGCCGGTCATCTGACCTGTGGCTCTTTTGTCCGCGAGTTTGCGGAGCTGTTTGCCGATTCGATATCGAAAACAGAAGTGATAAGCATTGCCGCTGCAGAATTGGAGAGATTTCTAAAAGGTTCCCAAAAAGCTTTGATTAAGATTGATGCTGAGGGGTTTGAACCTGTGCTCGTTGCTTGTTTAGATTCTTTGATTAAAAAATACAAACCAGATTTGTTGATCGAAGTTCTCGACATCACCGCTGAGAGGCTTGACGAGATGCCGGCGCTCGGGGGATGTCGCAAATACCTGGTTACCTCCGAAGGATTACGAGAAGCGCAGCACCTGTTTGCATGTCCAAACTGTAGGGACTGGGTTCTCCTGTTTGACCAAGAATCATCCGAAAAATCGCCTGTTTTCGCCGCATCGAGCGCGGCTTTGCCGATCTGATCAGATGGCCGGGGATGTCGCGATCCGGGCCGAGGGGCTCGGCAAGAAGTACCTGATCGGGCACGCGGCCGAGCGCGAGCGGCATGTCACCTTGCGCGAGGTTCTGGCTCGTGTCCCGCGCACCCTCTGGCGCAAGGCCGCCG
>DATFCQ010000034.1:0-4405 GCA_035252905.1 Allostellaceae bacterium
TCGACAAACAGGATCACGCGGCAGCCGAGCGGCTTCAGAACGGCGAGCGCCGCGGCGACGATCGCCCGCTCGCCGTCGTCGAGCTTCCAGCCCTCTTCCGAGGTCAGGACGCCCGGCGCGTCCGGGACCAGAGTGCATTGCTCCGGCCGCACCTCGCGCACGATCTCGAACAGGCGCTCGTCGGGATAGCCTTCGATGTTGAGTTCGCAACCGGGCCGCCACGGCTCCATCAAACCGGCGAGCGCCGGCACGTCGCCGCGGCGGATGTGGCGCTCGTCCGGGCGCGGGTGCACGGTGATCCCGTCCGCCCCGGCCTCGTGGGCGAGGCGGGCGAACTGCAACAGATCGGGTACGCCGGTGCGCCGCGAATTGCGCAGCAGGGCGATCTTGTTCAGATTGACGCTGAGCCGGGCCATCGCGGCATCATAGCCATAGAGCCCGTCGCGAAAAAGCGCCTCGCCGGCGCCGCCTTCCTCTTATAATTCGGCCCAGGCCAAAGGGAGCGAGGGAGAGCGCCATGGCGGTCGTGCTCGGGACGGACGGCTTTCGCTACGAGGTCAAGGACGATTGGGCGAAATTGCCGGACGGGTGGCGGTGGGATGCCGACGTCGCCGGGGTCGGCGTCGACAAGAACGACAACGTCTACTGCTTCAGCCGCGGCGCCCATCCGATGATCGTATTCGACCGCGACGGCAATTTCCTGCGCTCCTGGGGCGAAGGAGTGTACCGCCGGCCGCACGCCGTCTTCATGGCGCCGGACGACACGATCTTTCTGACCGACGACGGCGACCACACCGTGCGCAAATGCACGCTCGACGGCAAGGTCCTGTTGACCCTCGGCATCCCCGGCAAGCCCGCCCCCTATATGAGCGGCGAGCCGTTTCACCGCTGCACCCATACCGCGCTGTCGCCGCGCCAGGAGATCTACGTCTCGGACGGCTACGGCAACTCGCGCGTCCACAAATATGCGCCGGACGGCAAGCTCTTATTGTCCTGGGGCGAGCCCGGCACCGACCCCGGCCAGTTCAACATCCCGCACAACATCTGCTGTGACGCCGACGGCTGGGTCTATGTCGCCGACCGCGAGAACCACCGTGTCCAGGTGTTTGACGGCAACGGCACGTACGAAGCGCAATGGAACAACATGCACCGGCCGTCGGGATTGTGCATGACCGGCGGGCCGCGGCCGCGCTTTTACGTCGGCGAGATCGGCGGCGGCATGGGGGTCAATTACGAGGTGCCGAACATCGGGCCGCGCGTCAGCATCTATACCGAGAAGGGCGAATTATTGGCGCGGCTCGGCACCCGCCCGGCCGGGCTCGAAAAGGGCCAGTTCATCTCGCCGCACGGGCTCGCCGTCGATTCCCGCGGCGACATCTATGTCGGCGAGGTCTCGTTCACGAACTGGGGCAACCGCTATCAGGGTCAGCCCTTCCCGCCCGGATTGCGCAGCCTGCAGAAGCTGGTCAAGGTGGAGTAGGCCGAGTCTTGTTGCGCGTCGCCCCTTGCAGGAGGCAGTTGCAATGCCCGAAAACCCGCGCTGGAAACATCGTCCGGAAGGATCGACCTGGGGCGATTGGGGTCCCGACGACCAGTTGGGCCGGCTCAATCTGCTGACCCCGGACAAGGTCCTGAAAGGCATCGCCGAGGTCCGGGAAGGAAAAACCTTCTGCCTGTCCCTGCCGCTCGACTATCCCGGCGGCACCGCCGTCAACCCGCGCCGCCACCCGCCGCGGCTGATGCCGACCGAGCGCAACGGCATGCCCAACATGACCTATCCGTTGCAGCGCGAGGACCCGCGCCTTGTCGACGTGATCTGCGACGACGTCGTGGTCATGACCTTGCAATATTCGACGCAGTGGGACAGCCTCGCCCATGTCGGGCAATTGTTCGACGCCGACGGCGACGGCGAACCCGAGATCGTATTCTATAACGGTTACCGGGCCGGCGAGCATGTGATCGGCCCTATTGATTACCGCGGCGGCCGGGAACAGGCGGGCGGCACGCATGTCGGCGCCGCGGCCCTGTCGATCGCCAATATGGCGGCGCATGGCGTGCAGGGCCGCGGCGTGATGATCGATCTCGAAGCCCATTGCGGCCGCGGCGAAAGCTTTGTCGGCTACGATGCGCTGATGCGCGTCCTCGAACAGGACAAGATCACGGTCGAGGAAGGCGATCTCGTCTGCTTCCGCACCGGCTACGACCGCGTATTGCTCGACATGAACAAAAATCCCGACCCCGCGGTGCTGGCAGCCAATCCCGGCGCCGGGCTCGACGGCCGCGATCGGCGCCTGCTCGACTGGATCACGCAATCGGGCGCCGTCGCACTGATCTCCGACAACCGCGCGGTCGAGGCGATGCCGTCGCGGCCGTGCACCGAGGACCCCTGCGCCTTGCTGCCGCTGCACGCACATTGCCTGTTCAAGCTCGGGGTCTATCTCGGCGAGATCTGGCATCTGTCCGAACTGGCCGACTGGCTGCGCGCTCACGGCCGCTCGCGCTTTCTGTTGACGGCGCCGCCCTTGCGATTGCCGGGCGCGGTCGGCTCGCCGGCCAATGCGGTCGCCACGGTATGAACGGCCTGCGCCGCGCCGCCCTGGGCGGCGCCGGGCTCGTCCTGTTCGCGGCGGGCTTTGCCTCCGGGCAGCAGGCGGCGCCGACCGACTTCAAGGGCGTCCGTCAGACGGTGCTCGCCAAGATCGATCTCGCGGGCGAGATCCGTATTGTGAAGGACCGCGATCTGCGCCTCACCCGCGCGACGATCGCACCCTCGGGTCATGTCCCTTTGCACAGCCATGAGGGCGACCCGACGATCGTCTATGTCCTCTCCGGCGTCCTGACCAATCACCAGAACGGGACCGTGCACGAGCTTCACCCCGGCGACGTCCTCGCCGAATTCGGCCCGGGCTCGCATTGGGTCGAGAACAGGGGACCGGACCCTGCCGTATACCTCGCCGCCAATATCCACCGCCGCAAATAGGGAGGAGCGCCATGTTCGATCCGGACCGGTTTATCGAGGAGTGCCGCGCCGCGGTTGCCGCCGACCCGACGCACAAGAGCGTGCGCGAGGTCCTGGCCCGCGCCGTCTCCGATCCCGCCTCGATCCGCAAGGCCCTGGGCGAGCCCAAGATGGCCGGGACCGAACCGCTCTATCGCTCGCCCGAATTGACGATCCTCAACGTCGTGTGGGGGCCGCTGATGACGGTCATGCCGCACGAGCACCGCATCTGGGCGCTGATCGGAATCTATGACGGGCGCGAGGACAATGTGTTCTGGCGCCGCCTCGACGGGGAGCCGGGACGCACGCGGATCGAGGCCGCCGGCGCCAGGGCGCTGTGCGTCAAGGACGTCGAACCCCTGGGTCGCGACATCATCCATTCGGTGACCAATCCGCTGCAGCGCCTGAGCAGTGCCATCCACATCTATGGCGGCGATTTCTTCGCGGTCGAGCGCAGCGAATGGGACGCGGAAACCCTGACCGAGCGGCCCTATGATCGCGGCAGGAGCCTGCGCCTGATGACCGAGCTGAACGCGCGCTGGGGGTTCGCCTGAGACCCTGTTTGCATGAGGAAATTTGCCGGGCCGGCGCGATGAGGCGCGCCGTCGCCTTATGGCTGCTGGCTGCAGCGCTGGTCGCAGCCGGACCGGTCGCGGGCGCCGATCTTGCCGCAACCCCGGCGCTGGTGCGCGACTTCATGATCCAGAACGTCTGCCTCGATGCCGCCGGCAAGGTGGCCGAAGGGGTGAGCCCGATCGATCCCGGCGGGCGCTGCCGGCGGCAGCGCGATCTCTTGCCGGGCGAAAATCTGCCCTACCACAAGCACGATTATCCCGCCGCGGTCGACGAGCAGGCCGAGCCCGAGGGCTATCAGCGGCACGACTCGTTCCCGGTCATGACCGCCGATTTTGGCGAGGTCGTCGAGGATTCGTTCGATTTCGGCGCCGGCGAGGGGCGCCGGTTCGGCGTCTTTGACGCCGGCGAAGGCGATGGCGGCGACATCGTCCTGTTGGCGCCCGGGGCGGTCTCAATCGCCGCCACCGAGGACGCCGGCGCCGGGTTCCAGCTCTTTGTCGGGGCAGGGTGCCGCGACTCTGTCGATCCGGCGGCGCTCGCCCGCTCGTGGGTCATCGCGCTGTATCAACCCGGGCGCCCGCTCGCCGGGGAGATCATGGCACGGCTCAACGACCTGCGCGAGGGCCGCCAGCAGAGCTGCCCCTCCCGGCTCAACGCCGCCTATACACAGTGGCGGGTGATGCCGGTGCACTACCGCGCCGGGGTTACGCTCGCAACCCTTATATCCGAGCATTACGGCGGCGAGCGGCCCGACCAGGCCAATCACGTCGAGCGCTTTTATTTCACCCGCGAACTCGGCGCGACGCGCTGGGAACGCTGGCAGAGCCCCGA
>DATFCQ010000035.1:0-6554 GCA_035252905.1 Allostellaceae bacterium
CGGACGTCGTCGCTCGCGGCTTACGATGGCTGGCATCGCCGCGCCGCTCGCTCCTAGCCGGCGCGCCGGGCCGCGCGTCGCACACCATGGCGGGATGCGTTAGGTGCTCTCAGGAACCGACGAGGCCAAATTGCGGGCTCGACGGCTCGGCAAAGCGCCGCTGAGGGATACGGCCGGCGAGCCGAGCGAGGCGCCCGGCCTCGACCGCGGCGCGCATCGCCGCGGCCATCCGCCGCGGATCGTGCGATTGGGCGATGGCGGTATCGATCATCACGGCGGCGCAGCCGAGTTCCATTGCCCGCGCCGCATCGGAGGCGGTGCCGATGCCGGCGTCGAGCACGACCGGGACCGGGCTGCGCGCGCAGATCAGTTCGATCGCCGCCGGATTGGCGATGCCCATGCCCGAGCCGATCAGAGAGCCCATCGGCATGACCGCGGCGCAGCCGACATCGATCAGCTTCTGGCAGGCGACCGGGTCTTCATTGCAATAGGGCAGCACGACAAATCCCTTGCGCACCAGCTCGTCGGCAGCCTCTACAAGCTGCTCGACATCGGGATAGAGCGTTTCGCGGTCGCCGATCAGTTCGAGCTTGACCCAATTAGTGTCGAGCGCCTCGCGGGCGAGTTCGGCGGTCAACACGGCGTCGCGCACGGTCGCGCAGCCCGAGGTGTTGGGCAACAGGCGGTAGCGCCCGCCCAGCACATCGACGAGGCTCTCGGCATAGCCTTCGAGGCTGATCCGCCGGATCGACGCGGTGACGATCTCGGCGCCGCTCGCGTCCAGGGCATCGAGCATGACCTGCTGGTTCGGATAGCGGGCGGTGCCGGCGATCAGCCGGGAAGAAAACGAGGTGCCGGCGATAACGAGCGGATCGGTCATCGGGAGACATCCTGGAACGGTTGCATCAGCCGCCCTGCAAGGGACGGACGATCTCGACGGCGTCGCCGGGAGCAAGCTCTCGCGAGGCCCATTCGGCGCGGCGGACCACGGTGCCGTTGACGGCGACGGCGAGAAAGCGCGCGCCTTTGTCGATGCCGCGGGCGGCGAGCAGTTCGGCGACGGTCCCCGCCGGCACCTCGGCTTCGGCGCCGTTGATCGTAAGCCGGATCATCGCGTCCCCGCGGCGGCTGCCCTGCCGGCAAAGCGTTCCGGCGTGAACGGCAACAGGAGTTCGGGCAGGCGCCCGCTCAGCACATAGGCGGAGACCGCCGCCGCCGTGACCGGCGTCAGCAGGATGCCGTTGCGGTGGTGCCCGGTGGCGACGACGAGCCCGTCGAGGCCGGCGGGACCGAGCATCGGCGCGTCGTCGCGCGAGCCCGGGCGAAAGCCGACCCAGGTCTCGGCGATCGCCAATTCTTCGATCGCCGGCATCGCCCGCCAAGCGCCTTCGAGCAAGGCCAGCAGACCGCCTGCCGTCAGGCTGTCGTCAAAGCCGCGCTCCTCGACCGTGCCGCCGATAATGAGGCGGCCGTCGCGGCGCGGCACGAGATAGGCCTTGGGCGCCCAGATCACATGGCGCAACAGCGGCGCCGCCTTGTCCATGCGCAAGGCCAGCATCTGACCCTTGATCGGCCGTACCGGCGGGACGACCTCGCGCGGCAGGCCGGCGATGTCGCGCGACCAGGCGCCGGCCGCGAGCACGACGACATCGGCCTCCTCGCGGCCCGACGCAGTGACGACGCCGCAGGCGCGCTCGCCCGCGAGCGCGATCTCGCGGACCGGGCAATGCTCGTGGAGGGTGCCGCCGGCCCGCCGGAAGGCCGCGGCGAGGGCGGCGGCGAGACAGCGGTTGTCGACCTGATGATCGCGCGGGCTCAGCACCGCAGCGGGCAGACCCGGCCGCAGATGCGGCTCGCGGCGGCGCGCCTCGGCGCCCGACAGCCAGGCGAGATCGAGGCCCAAACCCTTTTGAAACTCATAGGCGTGCCGCAATTGCTGGGCATCGTCGTGAGTGAGTGCGACGACCATCGTGCCTTCGTCGCGATATTCGACGGCGAGGCCGGAAGCGGCTTCCAATTCGCGCGCGAAATCGGGCCACAGCCGCTGGCTTTCGAGCGTCAGCGCGAGGAGCCGCTCCTCGCCGGGTTCGGTCTCGACCGCGGCGGCAAGCATGCCCGCCGCCGCCCGGCTCGCGCCGTGCCCGGCGGCGGCGCGATCGTAGACGCTGACCGCGCAGCCCGCCTGCGCCAGTCGCCAGGCGATGCCGAGGCCGATGACCCCGGCGCCGATCACGACGGTTTTCGGACGGGACGAAACGACAGAGGGCGCGGTAATGACGGACTCCCTTCGCCGGGCGTGCCCGGCCAGGTTCAGTGGGTCTGATCTCAGCCGCCGTGACCGCGCCGCAAGCGGCCGTCCGACGGCACCCCAGCCTCGCGCCAATGTCGGACCGTAACCCCGCGGATGCAAGGATTTTCTGTTACGTGCACGGAGCCGCCGCCGCTTGCTTCGGCGGAATGCGCTACGAGGTTGGGCAAGAATTCAGGATCATCGTCTTTCCAGGGCGCGGGCATCGCCCGCGAACCCGGAAGCCATGAACACAGGCTCTCGAAAGCATTGCGAAAGCAGGTGTTCATGGATCCCGGGCCCGGCGCTTTGCGCCGTCCCGGGATGGCGAGACCTGCTATGGGGAATTCTTGCGGAGCGCATTCCGCCATCTTCTCAAATGATGGCCCGCCGGCCGGCGGCGATACGGAGCGGCACGTAACCGGCAAAAGCGGCAAGCCGCGGCGGGTCGTGCAGCACGAGAATACCGTCTTGGATCTCGGCGAGCCGCTGGCGACGCAGCAGGTCGAGCGTGCGTGCGACATGCACCCGCGACAGACCGGCGGCGTCGGCGAGATGATGCCGCCGCAGCGGAAACGGACAGGTCGATCCGCCGGTCACCAGGCCGCGATGGCGCAGCCGGTCGAAGGTTTCGACCATCAGATAGGCGATGCGCTGCTCGGCCCGGGTGCGCCCCAAGAGCGTCAGTCGCGCGTCGCTGCGCTGCTCTTCCTCGCCCCGGATCTGCAGCAGGGCGAGAGCAAAATCGGGATGGCGCTCGAACAATCCGGAAAGCTGCGCACTGTCGAGAACACACAAGGTGACCGGCGTGAGCGCCTGCACCGAATGCCTGACGACCCCCAGAAGCGCAGCCGACAGCCCGATCAGGTCACCCGGCAATACGATGTCGAGGATCTGGCGCGTGCCGCCCGGCAGCCGGTGATAGCGTACGGCCCAGCCCTCAAACAGCGTATAGACCGGACCGCCGACCTCGTCGGCGCGAATAATGTCGGCGCGCGGCCGTACTGCAATGTGATCGGCTTTCATGCCCGCGACGAATTGCAGTTCTTCCTGCGAAAAGGCCCTGAACACCGGCTTCTGCCGAAGCGGGCATTCGGCGCACGCCACGAACATCGCGCCTCCGCCTCATTTCCCCCAACATCCTCCTGTTCTTAACCCGGAAATAGGAGCCGAGATAGCCGAATTCCCCAAGAAAATCATAGCCGACAGAGTTGTTCTACTAGGTCCCAAAGCAGTAGCGAACAATTCGCACCCGATGATATCAGATGTTCTCCTTTCCATTTACAATCGGCAACCGAACGGAAGCGGTGGCGTAATCGGCGCGGCCAGGCCGGACCCGGTTCTGCGGCGGCGATGGGGAGAAAATGACGCGCTTCCCCCCGGTATCGCCTATGATGCGCCCCGGCGAGGGCGGATGGGGTCTCGTCCGCCTCTTTGCGTCAGGAGCCCGAAATGAACAAGGTCTACCCCGATATCCATGCCGCCCTTGCCGGGCTGCTGCGGGACGGCATGACGCTGATGTCCGGAGGCTTCGGTTTGTGCGGCATTCCCGAGCAGTTGATCGCGGCGATCCGCGATTCCGGCGTCAAGGGTCTGACCGTGATCTCCAACAATGCCGGGATCGACGGCGCCGGGCTCGGCCTGCTGCTCGAAACCCGGCAGGTGCGCCGGATGATCTCATCCTATGTCGGGGAGAACAAACTGTTCGAGCAGCTCTACCTGCAGGGCGAGCTCGAACTCGAATTCAACCCGCAGGGCACATTGGCCGAGCGCATCCGCGCCGGCGGCGCCGGCATCCCCGCCTTCTATACCCGGACCGGGGTCGGCACCCTTGTCGCCGAAGGCAAGGAGATCCGCGAGTTCGACGGTGAGAAATACGTGATGGAGCGCGGCCTCGTCGCCGACCTCGCGATCATCCATGCGTGGAAGGGCGATGCCGAGGGCAATCTCGTCTATCGCAAGACCGCCCGCAACTTCAATCCGATCATGGCGACGGCGGCGCGCGTCACGGTGGCCGAAGTCGAGCACCTGGCCGAGCCGGGCACGCTCGACCCCGACCACATCCACACTCCCGGCATCTTTGTCCAGCGCCTCGTCAACCCGCCGTCCTTCACCAAACGCATCGAGCAGCGCACCATACGCCGGCGCGGCTGAGCCGGTCACTTGCAAGGGAGCTTCACCATGCCCTGGTCACGCGACGACATGGCGCGCCGCGCCGCCGCCGAACTCAAGGACGGGTTCTACGTCAATCTCGGCATCGGCATCCCGACCCTCGTTTCCAACTTCATCCCGCCCGGCATCACCGTCCAATTGCAGAGCGAGAACGGCATGCTGGGAATGGGACCGTTTCCGTTCGAAGGCGAGGAGGACCCGGATCTGATCAATGCCGGCAAGCAGACGATCACCGAATTGCCGACGACGAGCTATTTCGACAGCGCCGGCTCCTTTGCGATGATCCGCGGCGGGCACATCGACCTGTCAATCCTCGGCGCCATGCAGGTATCCGAGACCGGCGACCTGGCGAACTGGATGATCCCCGGCCGCATGGTCAAGGGCATGGGCGGGGCGATGGACCTCGTCGCCGGCGTCAAGCGCGTCATCGTCCTGATGGAGCACACCGCCCGCGGCGAGCCGAAATTGCTGCACCGCTGCACCCTGCCGCTGACCGGAGAGCAGGTGGTCGATCTGGCGATCACCGATCTCGGCGTCTTCACGATCGACCGCACCGGAATGACATTGATCGAGACCGCCCCCGGGGTGTCGCTCGACGAGATCCGCCAGAAGACCGAAGCCTCCTATCGCCTGGGGCCGGGTCTCGGGTGAGCCCGGCGGGCCCGAAATGGGAAGAGCCGGCGGCGCCGGCTCTTCCAGAAAGGTAAAAGGTTCTTATCCGCGCGTAACTGGCGGTAGGGACAGATTAGCCCTTTCGGGTGATGAGCGCAAGCCCTTTGTCGAGCATAGAGCCTTGGCCGCGATCATTCAGGTCGCCCGGGAACATCGCCGTACGTTCCGCCCCCGGCGGACGATCCTGCCTCGTCCTGTCTCGATCCCGCTTCCCGCGCCGCCCCGCCCGCTTCTGAGGAATGCCCCGTGCCCTCTTCGTTGCGCGATCTGCGTCTGGATTTTTTTCGTGGCCTCGCCCTGATTTTCATCTTTATCGATCACATTCCCGGTAATTTCCTGAGCCACTTCACATTGCAGGAGGTCCAGTTTTGCGACGCTGCCGAGGTCTTCTTCTTCATCTCGGGGTTCACCGCCGCCCTCGTCTACGGCCGCGTCCTGGCGACGCAGGGGAGGCTGCGCGCCACCGCCCTGGTGCTGCGGCGGGCGTGGCAGCTCTATGTCGCCCATGTCTTCCTCTTCATGATGTTCATGGCGGAGGTCTCGTACATCGCCACCGCCTTCAACAACCCGATGTACACCGAGGAAATACGGGCCGCGAGCTTTCTGCAGGAGCCGCACATTGCCATCGTCAAGGCGCTTCTGTTGCAGTTCCAACCCGCCTTTCTCGATATCCTACCGCTCTACATCGTATTGCTGCTGGCCCTCCCGGCGATCCTCTTGGGCGTGAGAAAGCATCCGCTGCTGGTTCTGGTGCCGTCTTTCCTGCTCTATCTGGCGGTCCAGATCACGGAGCTGGCGGTGCCGGCCTATCCCCCTGGCCGGGTATGGTATTTCAACCCGCTCGCCTGGCAATTCCTGTTCACGACAGGGGTGGTGCTGGGGCATGGCGCCGTCAGCGGGCGGGATTGGCACCGGTCCGATCGCGCGCTGGTGCCGCTCGCCGTCCTCGTCTTCTTCGCCAGCTTCGTGGTCCGCATCAGCTGGAGCCTGCACGGCGTCTGGGAGCAGATCCCTGCCCTTTTTGTCGGAATCCTGTGGCCCGTCGACAAGGGGGATCTCGCTCCGATCCGGGTCGTCTCGTTCCTTGCCCTCGTCGTGCTGGTCGCGGCTATGGTGCGGCCGCAGGCCGCCTGGCTGCAGACGCGGCCGGCGCGGCCGCTGCTCTCGTGCGGTCGGCAATCGCTCGAGATCTTCTGTCTCGGCATCCTCTTGTCGGCGCTCGCCCATTTCGTCCTGTCCGAATACGATGCGGGGATCGGGATGCAGCTCGCGGTCAATCTGGCAGGCATCCTCGCAATGTTCCTGACCGCGGCGATGATGGATTGGTACAAGAGCATGGGGCGAGCCCCGACGGTTGCCAGAGCGGAATCCGCGCGCAGCGGCGGCGCCGGCGGGTGAGGCGGCGATGAGCCCGTTTTGTCGG
>DATFCQ010000036.1:0-17654 GCA_035252905.1 Allostellaceae bacterium
GGAGATAAAGCGCCGCTCCGACCAGGACAAACGCGGCGGGAAAGCGCCAATCGCCCCGGCGCCACAAGGCCGGGGCCAGCACGGCCGGGAAAAACTTGACCAGGGCCGCCGCGGCGAGCGCCGCCCCCGCCGCGGTGCGCCGGCCGGTCACGGCGGCCGCCAATGCCAGCGCCGCGAAGGCGACGACGGCCGCGTCGACATGCCCGGAGCCGGCGATCTCCCAGATCGGCAGAGGATGCCAGGCATAGACGAGAATGCCCTCGCGCGGCCTCCCTGCCCTGCCGAGGACCAGGACGAGCGCGGCGATGCCGACGGCTTCGAGCGCGACAAACAGCACTTTGACCGAGAGCACGCCGCCGCCGAGACGGTTGGCCAGCAGAAACAACATCTGCGCGGCCGGCGGGTAGATCGTCGGCGCATAATTGTTGCGGTTGATGCGCGGGAAGATCACGGGATCGCGCAGCGCCAGGAGATGCGGATCGGTCGGGATGTAGCGGTAGGGGTTGATCCCGGCCGCCGCCACCCGCCCGTCCCAGACATAGCGGTAGATGTCGGTCGACAACGCGACGGGCGCCGCGAGCGGCCCCGCCCGCAACAGCGCCGCGACGACGAGGACAAAGGCGAGACCCGGGCGCGCAAAGCGGCCGCTTGCCCAGCAGGCGACGGCAACCGCATAGACCGCGCCCATGAACAGCGCGGCGAGGACGAACAGGTGCAGATCACTGCGCCTGTCCAACAAGAGCCCTGCCGCCTCGCCGGCAAACAGCAGCAAGGCGAGCGCCGGCCAGGGGCGCCGCCGCCAGTGCTTTGCCCTCTCCGCCCGCTTGCGGGGGGAGAGGGGGGGGACCCGCCGCAAAGCGGCAGGGAGGGTGAGGTGGGTGCCGGCGGCTCCCCCTACCTCACCCCGGCCCTCCCCGCCCCCAGGGGCGGAGAGGGAGAAATTGGCGGGGATCAGCGATGTTCCGAGAGGGGTATTCACGCCTACTCCGTCCATCGCAGCACGGAGCCGTCGCGCGCCGCGAGTTCCTTGACAAAGGCGGTTGTGCGCGGGGCGGCAAAGCCGCCGCGATAGCGGCCGTCGCCGTGCAGCAGCTCGCGGGCGAGCAGGGCGAGGCTCGCCCCGTCGTCGACGTCGTACCACTCGCCGAGCGCGGCGACCGCGATCCCGAGCTGTTCGGCGCGGGCGACCGTCTGGCGGCAGACCTGCGCGGTGCTCCACGCGATCGCCTGGAACAACGGCGCGTGCAGACGCTTCAGGCCGATCAGATAATACCCGCCGTCGGCCGCCGGCCCAAGCACCACCCGATCGCCGGGCTCCTGCAGCAGACGGACCGCCTCGACCAAAAATTGGGTCGGCAGGGTCGGGCTGTCGGCATTGACGAGGCACAGGCTGCCGAACCCGGCCGCCAGTAGATCGCGGGCGGCGTGATAGAGGCTGTGCCCGATCCCGCTATAGAGGGGAACCGGCGGACGAGGCGGCAGCAAGGCAAAGTCGTCGGGCAGCACGGCAGCGAAGAAATCCTCCGCCCCGGCCGGATCATAGGCGGCAAAGCCCCGAATCGGCGCCGCCTGCGCCGCCGCTCCGATATTGGCGGCGACGTCGGCAAGGCAGCAGGTATTGAACGCAGCCGCCTCGGCCGGGCTCAGCGGCGGCACGAGGCGCGTCTTGACCGCGCCGGCGACCGAGGCCTTGGCCATGATCGCGATGGCGCAGCAGGCGGAGAGATCGCTCACCGCCATCGCCGCGCCCGCGCCGGACTGCTCTGCTGTCCCATGCCGACCTCCCCCCGGGGCCGACAGAATAGCGGCAGTCGGACGGCCTGCAAAAGTCGGCGGAATACGCTGCGCTCTTCCGCCCTACGATTCAGTGCAGGGCGGAAGAGCGCCGCACAGCGGTGCGCATTCCGCCGCTTTCTTCACACCATGCGCTGCGGCCGGCCCTTGCGGCATTCGGGCTCCTGCAGGTGCAGCTCGTATTCGTGCATCGCGGCGCGCAATTCCTGGCGGCGCTCATATTCGGGCGTGCCCGGGCGCGCCTGGTCAAGTTCCTGCGATTCGCGGATCGCCCTGCGGTATTCTTCCGCCTCGGTGATCTTCATCGCGCTTACTCGGCTGCCTGCCGCCGGGCGCCGCGAGCGCCGAAATCGGCGATCATCTCGCGGCAGAAGGCGGGCAGATCGTCCGGTTTGCGGCTCGTCACCAGCCCGTCATCGACGACGACCTCGCGGTCGACCCAATGGGCGCCGGCATTCTTCAGATCGGTCTTCAGCGACGGCCACGAGGTCACGGTGCGTCCCTTGACCGCATCCGCCTCGATCAAGGTCCACGGACCGTGGCAGATCGCCGCCACCGGCTTGTGCGCGGTGAAAAAGCTGCGGACAAAGGCGACGGCCTGCGGATCGACGCGCAGCGCGTCGGGGTTGGCGACGCCGCCGGGCAGCATCAGGGCGTCGAAATCCTCCGGCTTCGCGTCCGCGAGCGTGCGGTCGACGGCTACTGTCTCCCCCTTGTCGTGGTGCCGCATGCCCTGGATACGACCGGAATGCGGGGCTACGACGGCGACCGTGGCGCCGGCCTCCAGAAGCGCCTTTTTGGGCTCGGTCAGTTCCGATTGCTCGAAGCCGTCGGTCGCCAGGATGGCAATGCGCTTGCCGTTGAGTTCGTTTGCCATAGTCCCTCCTTGCGGTTTGCGGGGCGGGTCAGGCGCGTTCCAGGACAGGCTCGGAAACCCGGTGGATCGCCCGCTGCGCCGGCCGGCCCGCCTCCTTCCAGGCGAGGTCTCCTAAGGAAACGATGCCGACCAGCCGCTTGTCCCGGTTCAGCACCGGCAATCGGCGCAATTTCAAGCTGCCCATGTTGCGCGCCGCATCGTCGGTGGTTTCGTCCTCGAAGACGTATTTGATGTCCGACGACATGCAATCGCTGACCTTGCATTGCGGCCCCTTGCCCCGGGCCACGGCGCGCAAGGCGATGTCGCGATCGGTGATCATGCCGATGAGCCGATCGCCGGCCCCGACCGGGAGGGCGCCGCAGTCGCACTCGACCATCCGTTTCGCAGCCGTTTCGATCGTGTCTTCGGGGGAGACGAGCTTGACGTCCCGGCTCATCACTTCGCGAATGATCATGTCAATATCTCCTCTACTCTTTACCCATCCTGGTCCTTGTCTTTCCCAACGATGATGAATTATGACGGTTCCGCAATCGATAACGGTTACCGGAGTTCCTGGAAATTGTGAGTTGCATTCCGTTATTCTATTTATTCTGTAGAGTAAATAAGTGATCATTTTTCACTATGGATTGGAGATTGATCAAACGGGGGTGGAAACAGATAGGAACGGGTATGACGGATGCACCGCCCGCCCCAGCCGTTAGAGGAGGGAAACCAGTCGGACTCCTCCCGCATCATGTCCCTGCTCTCAAACGGCGAAGTAGCGAACCTGCTCACGACCTACGGTTACGGCACGGTCGCCGGGATCGTTTGCCTGGAAAGCTTCGGCATTCCTCTTCCGGGCGAAACGACGTTGATCGCCGCCGCCGTGATCGCGGGCACCAGCCATGCTTTGAACATCTGGTTCGTGATCGCCGCCGCGGCCGCAGGGGCAATCATCGGCGACAATATCGGCTATGCGTTGGGGCGGCGGTTCGGGTACCGGCTGATGGTCCGATACGGGCGTTATGTCTGGCTGACGACGTCCCGGATCAAGCTCGGGCAATACCTGTTCCGGCGCCACGGCGCCAAAGTCGTCTTCTTTGGACGCTTCGTATCGGTGTTGCGCGCCCTCGCCGCGTTATTGGCGGGCGCCAACCACATGGCGTGGGCGCGTTTCCTCGTCGCCAATGCCGCCGGCGCCGTGGTGTGGGCGACGGTTTACGGGCTGGCGGCCTGGGTGCTCGGGAAAAAGATCAGCCAGCTCGCCGAACCCGTCGGGATCGCGATCGGGGTGGTCGTCGTCCTCGGCTTTGTCGTCGGCCTCGTCTATCTGCGGCGCCACGAGGCGCGGCTGGAAGCCGAGGCCGAGCGCGCATTGCCCGGGCCGCTGCGGCCGCGGTGACGGCGGGAGGAGAGATTTCCCGCCCGGTCAGCCGTGCAAGGCTCGTTCGAGCTGACCCTTGTTCATCTTGGAGCGGCCCGGGAGGTTGCGGCGCCGCGCTTCGGCGTAAAGCTCCTTGCGGGTGGCGCCGTCGGCGCGGCCGGTCGCGCCGCTCCGCTCACGGCGCTTGGTGCGGCGAAGGTTTTCGCGGTTCTTTTGCGGGCTTTCGGATTTCGACGCGCCCGCCTCGTGCAGAGCGATGGCAATGGCCTGCTTCGGGTTCTCGACCCTGCCGCCGCGCCCTCGGGTCAACTGTCCGTGTTTGAATTCGTGCATGACCCGGCGCACGGTTTTCTTTTGCGCTTCCGATTGGTGGCGTGGCATCCGTTGCACTCCTGCGAGCGTTGCCTTTTGCTCGTCAAAGCCGCCGAAAGCCGCGATGGTTCCCCGCTTTGCCGTGAGGGGAACCGCAAAATCCCCCTCTTGTTTGATAGCAGGAAGCGAATTTCGCGGAGATCGAGAGATGGGGAAAGCGGCACTGCTTTGGCTGATCGGGATCCCGATCCCGGTCATCATCCTGCTCTTTGTCTTTCACGTCATCTGAGGATCGCCGGAGAGTGGAACGAGGAACCGGCGGCGCTGCCATACGTTTCACTTCCCGGCAGTGGTTCTATCGAGGAGGAAACCTTTGACTACGGTAAAGACGGGCGCTCTCATCGCCGCGCTGCTCACCGTCGCCGCCCCGGCGGCCTTTGCCGCGCATATGGAAACGGTGCAGGCACCTCCGAAGACGATCGTCGGCACGATCCAGCCGAATCAGTTCCGTGCCAGCAAAATGATCGGCATGGACGTCTACGGTATGTACAACCAGCAGATCGGCAGCGTCCAGGACCTCGTCCTCAATCGTAACGGCACCGTCGCGGCGGTGGTCTTCAGCGCCAACGGCAAGAATGTCGCCCTGCCGCTCAATGACTTCACCGCCAACAACAACCGGCTGACCTTGCTCCACATCAGCAAGCAGCAGATGAACGGTGCGGCAGAATACCATCTGCAGAACAACAACACGGGCGCCGGCACGACAGGCTCGCCGCTGCACGGCGGCCAGCTCGGCTCCGGCCGATAGCGCCTCCGCGCGGCCGGGCGCGCATCGCGCCCGGCCCGCAGGCGCAATTGCGCTTCGCGCGCATTCCCCGATAATCCATCCCTATAAAGGATAGCGCCGAAAAAGAAGGCATTCGTCCCGATCTTTCCAGACGCGCCCGCCTCGCAGCACCGCCCCGGAGCAAGGAACCGGCGACGCCCCTGCCCGTTTCACTTGTCGACTATGGTTCTATCAAGGAGGAAACCCTTGGCCACGATAAGGACGGGCGCTCTCGTCTCGGCGCTATTGATCGCTGCCGCCCCGGCGGCCTTTGCCGCGACGCATACGGCGCCGGTGCAGACGCCTCCGAAGACGATCGCCGGCACGATCCAGCCGAATCAGATGCGCGCCAGCAAGTTGATCGGCATGGACGTTTATGGCATGTATAACGTCAAGATCGGCAGCGTCCAGGACGTCATTCTCAACCGCAACGGCACCGTCGCGGCGGTGGTCTTCAGCGCCAACGGCAAGAACGTCGCGCTGCCGCTCGATGACTTCAATGGAAGTCATAACCGTCTGACCTTGACCCACCTCACCCAGCAGCAGCTGAAAGAGGCGGGACAATATAACCTGACCAACAAGAACACGGGTGCCGGCACAACCGGCTCGCCGCTGCACGGCGGCCAGCTCGGCGTGGTCTCCGCAGCCGGCGCGGGCAGCGCAGGTACGCTGGCTGGCACGAACACCGGCCTTCACCCCCAACCCGCTCCGAACAACAATAATAACAACAACGCTTCGGTCAACAATTCGGGCAGTACCGGCCCGACCTCGGGCAAATTGGTCGGTCCGGGCAATGCGGGCAACGTGAGCACCCGCTCCGGCCTGGGCGAGCCGCTCGGGTCGCACAGCAACGCGGGCCGATAATCCTCTCGGTGCAGCCGGGCGCGCATCGCGCCCGGCCTGATCGCGCCATTGCGCTCGACGCACCCTCTTCCCATAGCCGCTTGCCAAGGAAGGCGATTCGATAAGAAGAAAGAAGGCGTTCATGCCGATTGCCAAAAGGCCGTTGTCGTCTTGACCAAGGCCTCCTCCATCAGACGCACGCGACCGGCGGCACAGCCGGGAGCGAGGAACCGGCGGCATCCCCGCCCGTTTCACGTGTCAACTATGGTTCCATCTAGGAGGAAGCTCTTGGCCACGATAAAGACAGGCGCCCTCGTCTCCGCGCTGCTCCTCGCCGCGGCTCCGGCGGCTTTTGCCGCGACCCATGCGGCGCCGGCGCAGACGCCTCCGAAGGCGATTACCGGCACGGTCCAGCCGAGCCAAATGCTTGCCAGCAAGATGCTCGGCATGGACGTGTTCGGCAAATATAACCAGAGGATCGGCAGCGTCCAGGACATCGTCCTGAATCGCAACGGCACCGTCGCGGCGGTCGTCGTCAAAGCCAATAATCAAAAGAGGATCGCACTGCCGCTCAAGGACTTCAATGTCGGTCACAACTGGCTGGCCTTGACCAATATCACAGGGCTGCAGCTGAACGGGATGACGCCGTATCACCTGGAATTGAGCACCCGGTCCGGCTTGGGCGTGCCGCTCGGCTCGGGTCACAACGCGGGTCACACGGCTAACGCCGGCAGCTCGGGCCACAGCGCCGGCAACGCGGCTCACACCGGCGGCTCGGGCCACAACGCGGGTAACACGGCGAACGCGGGCAAATAGCTCTCCTTGCGCGGCCGGGCGTGCGTCGCGCTCGGCCCGCCCGCGCAATTGCGCCCGGCGCAGCGTCCCCCTATAACCCCTGCCTTCGAGGAGGACGATGCAATGAAAGAAGGCATTCACCCCGATTACCACGAGATCACGATCGTCTTGACCGACGGCAGCTCCTATCAGACGCGCTCGACCTACGGCAAAGCCGGCGACACGCTGCGCCTTGAAATCGACCCGAAATCGCATCCGGCCTGGACCGGCGGGCAGCAGCGGCTGATCGATACCGGCGGGCAGCTCGCCCGCTTCAATAAGCGTTTCCGGGGTTTCGGCATCAAGGCATGAGGCGGGACCGGACTTGAAAGCCGGTCTTGAAACCCGCCGGGCGATGACCATTTCCCTACTGCGCGGTCGCCAGATCGGGGCCGCGCATCAACCGAACGGCACCCGGCCATTATGGCAGGTGCCAGAACCCATGTTGCTCACAGGAGAATATGGTCATGGATCGTTTCGACTTCTCGCCGCTGTTCCGTTCCACGATCGGCTTTGACCGGTTGACCCGTCTGATGGATGCGGCCACCCGGACCGACGGCGCTTCTCTCGGCTATCCGCCCTACAATATTGAGAAGACCGGCGAGGACGCCTACCGGCTGACCATGGCGGTCGCCGGGTTTGCCGGCGATGAACTCGACGTCACCGTGCAGGAGAACTCGCTTGTGGTGACCGGCAAGGCGAAGAAGGAAGAAGAGGAAGGCCGCTATCTGCACCGCGGCATTGCCCGTCGCGCCTTTGAGCGGCGTTTCAGCCTCGCCGAGCATATCAAGGTCGTCGGCGCCAGCCTCCAGAACGGCATGCTGCATGTCGACCTCATCCGCGAGGTTCCCGAGGCGGCGAAGCCCCGCAAGATTGCGATCGCCAGCGGGACCCCGGAAGAGCCCCGGGTGATCGAGCAAAAGGCGGCCTGATCCTCGTGCCCGCTAAGGAAAACGCCCCCGAGATGCTCGGGGGCGTTTTCCTTGTTGTGCCTGGGCGCGCGGCGGCCGCCATTACCGATACCCGCTCCACCAGAAGGGCCCGGCGAAGAAGATGATGATCAGCCAAAAAACGACAAACAGCAGAATCATCAGGGCAATGGCAGGACCGGCGCCATAATAGGCGCGACGGTAGCCGTAATAGCCTCCCGTGCTCAGCAGCAGCCAGACAATGACGGCCCAGACGACAAACCAGCCCCACCACCACGCGCTCGCCTCTCCCACTGCCTGGTTCCTTTTCGATTTCTGTCCGCACTGGCCCGGTCACGAAACCTGATTGCCGGGCGGCAGAGCGCCGGTCGAAGTGCCCCGGCCGGCGGTCAGGTTCGATAATGAAACCAGGAAGATCAGGGCACCGACGATCCAGTGATCGAGGCTTGCCGCCGGCAATCCGGTAAAGCCGAGCGCCCAGGGCGCGGCGAATATCCAGGCACCCAGGATCAGCGTCAGCCATTCCTGCCAGAGCTGCATGCTGCCGATCGCCGACAATGCGACCAGGAAGACGATGACGGCCAGGACCCAGGCGTTCCAGGCCGCCGCCGCACCCGCCGTCGTCCCGGCCGTCACTTGGGCCGAGCCGCCGGGGAACTGCAGAACCCAGGGCGAGATGAACAGCCAGATCGCCAGGATCAGATTGGCCCAGTCCTGCCAACGATTGCTCCGGCTTGGATAGGCGGGGCCGTCATAGGGCGCCGGCATCGTGCCGCCTCACTTCGCCGTCGACACGGGCACCGGCACCGGCTGCGGCGCGAGGCGGCCAAACCCGCCGGTCATTCGCCCCAGATGCGGCTTTATTGCCGAGGCCGTGCGCGCGCAGAATGCGCGCACCGCCTGCCCGCAGCGGCGCGACCACGGTTCGGCATAGCCGAGGGGGACGGACCGGGAGGCGACCTGTTCGCGGGCGCAGTCCAGCACGCGCAGGATGTCCGGATGCGTGGTGCGGCGGTCGTCATTGAAGGATTCGACGCGCCAGTAGCGTTTTCCGCTCACCTCCCGGACGGCGCGCAGCATGACCGGTTCGAGCAGGTGCCGGGCTCCCGCGACGTCGAGCGCCCCGAGCAGGCAAAAGCGGCCGTTTCCGTCGCGCAATGCCCCTTTGCACCAGTGGTCCTCGTCGGCGAGCAGACGCTCCACCGCAGCAAGCTTGAGGAGAGCATAGCCGTCGATCGTGTCCGTCGATTCGGGAAACATTGTAACCTCGCATTTTTCTCGTATCATTGCACTCGGCTCCACGCCGCGGGACCGGCCCGGTGCAGGGGCATGCGCGGCTGCAATGGGCCGGGAGACGTCCCAGAGCCGTCCTCGCCCTCGCTGCTGCGAACGCTCGCTATGCCAAGTCCGCAATCCCAATATGCGTGAGCCGTTACTTCGCTAACCGCGGGACGGTTCGACGCATTCCGATCGCACCCAGAAATTGCTCCTAATATCAAAAGTTTGCTTTTCGGTCACAAGAGGCCGGCGGGATCGTCGCCGGACGAAACGTCGGGTCTGCAGGGAACTTTGTCGGCTCGGCGCCGATTGGCCCGTGAACCTGTCGGGTCGAACCGGACCCCAAAAGCCGAGCCGGAGGCATGGACGAGCACCGCGGTTGCGGCCCGGGCACGCACGAAGAAGGCAAACGCGAGGATAGTCGCGGCGGCGCGCCGGCACTGCCCTCGCCGCAGAGCGAGCGGGGGCTCGACTGGCTCAATTTTTTTATGGCGGACGTCCAGACCGGCTTCGGCTCGTTTGTTTCGTTCTATCTGGCCGACCAGGGCTGGTCGCAGGCTTATGTCGGCTTTGCCCTGACCGCGGGCGGCATCACCGGGGTCGCGGCGCAGATCCCGGGCGGGGCCTTGACCGACGCCCTGCGCCGCAAAAGAGTGCTCGTTGCAATCGGCACGGCCATGATCGTGGCGAGCGCTCTGCTATTGGCGCTGTGGCCGTCTGTGCCGATCGTCTTTGCCGCCGAAATCCTGCACGGCGCTACCGGCGGGATTATCGGGCCGGCGATCGCCGCGATCAGCATGGGGCTTGTCGGGCGGCGCGCGATGTCGCGCAGGGTCGGCCGCAACCACCGCTTCGACGCGGCCGGCAACGCGCTGACCGCCGGGTGTCTGGGACTGATCGGGCATTCGCTGTCGACCAGCGCCATCTTTCTTGCCGTCGCGGCACTGACCGTACCGACCTTTGTCGCGCTCGCCCGCATCCGCCCGCAGGAAATCGCCTACGGCCGGGCGCGCAACGCCGTCCACCATACCGAGGCGCGCGATCTCCAGCGTCTCTATGATCTGTTGCGCAATCGCGGCCTCATAGTCTTCTCCGCCGCCCTGACCTTGTTCCAGTTTGCCGACGCCTCGATGCTGCCGCTGGTCAGCGAGCGGCTCGGCAGCGGACAAGGCGGGTTCGCTGCGCTTTATATGGCGGCGACGATTATCGTGCCGCAGGTCATCGTCGGCTTCGCCGCGCCCTGGGTCGGCCATTATGCCGAAGAATGGGGGCGCAAGCCGCTGCTGTTGATCGGCCTTGCCGTCGAGCCGATCCGCGGCGTCCTGTTCGCCTTCAGCATCGCGTTTGGCTCGATCATGGCCGCCCAGATCCTCGACGGGATCAGCGGGGCGATCATGAGCGTGATGACGGTCTTGGTGATTGCCGATCTGACCACAGGAACCGGCCGGTTCAACCTCGCCCGCGGAGCGGTCGGCACCTGCACCGGCATCGCCGCCGCGGTCAGCACCACCGCGACCGGCGTGATCGCAACCCATTTCGGAGCGGCGGCGGCGTTCCTCGTAACCGCCGCCGCCGCTGCCGCCGCGGTGCTGGTCTTGTGGTTCTTTCTGCCGGAAAGCAAACCGCAACACTATCTCGACTGAGCGTTGGAAAGCGGCCAAACGGGTGATTTCCTTTTCACCCGATCGATGGGATGCTGTCCGGCACTCTCACCGGGGACGGAGACGACCATGCGTTTTGTCGGGCTTGCGGCAGCTCTGCTGGCCCTGTTGCTGGCCGGCTTGCCGGCCAGAGCAGAGCCCTACCACCTGCGCATCGGCTGGGTCGTGGTGCCAGCCGACCTGATCCCGCTGATGTTCCTCAAACCCGGTCTGGCGCCGCATGCCGGCAAGACCTACATCCCCGAACTGACCCATTTCAACGGCACCCCGAGCGAGATGACGGCATTGGCGACGGGCGACCTCGACCTTGCCGCGCTCGCCTATTCGACCTTCGCCTTCAGCATCGAGAATGCCGGGATGAGCGATCTGCGCGTCATCGCCGACACCTTTCAGGACGGCGTTCCGGGCTATCACACTAATGAATTCATGGTGCGCAACGACAGCCCGATCTATCGGGTCGAAGATTTGAAGGGCAAGGTCCTGGCGACCAACCAGACCGGCAGCGCCGTCAATATCGCGATGCGGGCGATGCTGGCCAAGCACAACCTGACGTCGCGCGACGTGACGATCATCGAGGTCCGCTTTCCCGACCAGAAGGCGATGTTGAAGGAGAAGAAGGTCGATCTGATCCCGGCGGTCGAGCCCTTTGGCTTCGACCCCGAACTGCGCGCCTTTGCCCATACCCTGTTCACCCAGAAGCAGGCGGTCGGCCGCACCGAGATGATCATCCAGGTGGCGCGCGCCGGTTTTATCGCCAAGCACCGCGCTGCCGTCGTCGATTTTCTCGAAGATTATCTGCACGTATTGCACTATCTGACCGATCCGGCGCATCACGACGAGGCGGTGAAGCTCGTCACCGGGTTGACCAAGCAGAAGCCCTCGCTCTATCAGAGCTGGCTTTTCACCAAACAGGATTATTACCGCGACCCCAACGGGCTCCCCGATCTCAAGGCCCTGCAGGCGACCGTCGATCTCGAAAAGCAGCTCGGCTTTCTTAGATCCCCGCTCGAAGTCGACAAATACGCCGATTTGAGCCTCGTCAAGGAGGCAGCCGGCCGCCTCCTTGAAGGGTCGGCGTCAAAGGAATAGGGATCGGATCGCGGCGCCGCCTCGGAACCCGCGGTCCTCGCCTCGCGTTGCCGGGTCGGCAGGGCGCGAGGCGAGGACGAGGAGGAGCGCATGAAATCGCGGATCATCAATTCGGGCGAACAGCGCACCTTTGTCGTCGTCTTCGACAGCGGCGACGAGGTCATAAAGGGCCTCTCCGACTTTGCCCGCGGGCACCAGATCTCGGCCGCGGAGTTCGCCGGGATCGGGGCGCTTTCCGATCTCGTCCTCGGCTATTTCGACTGGCAGCAGAAGAGCTATCGCCGCATTCCGCTGGCCGAGCAGGTCGAGGTCGTCAGCCTCCTTGGCAACATCGCGCGCGGCGAGGATGGAGCGCCGACCCTCCACCCGCACATCATCGTCGCCAAGTCGGACGGCAGCGCCCATGGCGGCCATCTATTGGAGGCGCATGTGCGGCCAACGCTCGAAATCGTCGTCACCGAATCGCCGGCTTATCTCCAGCGCCGGCACGATCCCCAATCGGGACTGGCGCTGATCCGGCTGTGACGCGCGCTCAATAGCCGAGCGCGAGGCCGTCCTTGCGCGGTTCCGAACCGCCGATCAGGACGCCGCGCGCATGGTCGATCCAGATCGCCTGGCAACCGCCGAGCGGCGCCTCGACCAGCGAGATGTGGTGGCCGCGGCGGGTGAGATCGGCGATAACCGCTTCGGGGATCGTCCGTTCGACCTGCAGAACGCCCTGAAAGGCAAAGCTGCGCGGCGCCTCGGCCGCCTGCTGCGGGTCGAGACCGCGGTCTATAAGGCGGTGCAGAAAATGCGACTGGCCGACCGGCTGGTAGTGTCCGCCCATGACCCCGAACGGCATGACCGCGCGCCCGTCCTTGACCAGCATCGCCGGGATGATGGTGTGCATCGGCCGCTTTCTCGGCGCGATTGCGTTGGGGTGTCCGGGGACCGTGCGAAAGCTCGAACCGCGATTGTGCAACAGCACGCCGCTGTCCGGCGCGAGAATGCCGGTCCCGAAACCCGAGAACAGCGAATTGATGAACGAGATCGCATTGCCGTCGCGATCGACGACGCAGAGATAGACCGTGTCCTTGTGCTCGATCTCGGACCAGCGCGCAGGGAGGAGCGCGCGATCGAGCGAGATGTTGCGGCGGACGCGCTCGGCCCGCTGGTCCGACAGGAAATCGGCGACGTCGATCGTGACCTGGGCAGGATCGCCGATAAACGAATCACGGACAAAAAACGCCGCCTTGGTCGCCTCGGCGAGCAGATGATGGCGGTCGGCCTCGCTGAACGTGTCGCTCGCGAGGTCGTAGCCGGCGAGCGTCTTGAGGATCATCAGTGCGATGATCCCCTGCCCGTTCGGCGGGCATTCATAGACCTGATAGCCGCGGTACTCGGCCGAGATCGGCTCGACCCAGTCGGAATGCTGGGCGGCGAAGTCCTCAGCCTCGTGCAGGCCGCCCAGGGATTTGAGGCGGGCGACGATGTCGCGCATGACCGGCCCTTCGTAAAAGCCGGCGCGGCCGTCGCGACCGATCCGCCGCAAGGTCGCAGCGAGCGCCGGCATACGAACGCGGTCGCCGAGCGCCGGCGGTTTGCCGCCGGGCAGGTAGACGGCGGCGGTGACCGGATCGGAGAGCTTTGCCCGGTTGCGCGCCCACTCATAGGCGACGCGCGGAGTCACGACAAAACCGTCCTCGGCAGCGCGGGCGGCAGGTTCGAGCAGTTCGGCAAGCGGCTTTGTACCGTGGGCGGCGTTCAAGGTACACCAGGCGTCGATGGCGCCGGGGATCGTCGCCGCATGAGGCGACTGAATCACGATCTCGCGAAAGCCGCGCTCGACATACCATTCGACATGCGCCTTCGCCGGGGCCCGGCCGGAGCCGTTGAGGGCCAGAGGCAGTCCGCTTTTCGGCGCGTACAAGACAAAGCAGTCGCCGCCGATCCCGGTGCTCTGCGGCTCGACGACGCATTGCATCGCCACCGCGGCGATCGCCGCGTCGACCGCGTTGCCGCCCGCGCGCAAGATGTCGAGGGCAGCGAGCGTCGCCATCGGGTGCGAGGTCGCCGCCATGCCGTTTGCCGCTACCGCCGCCGAGCGGCCGGGGATATGGAAGTCGCGCATTCTCTCCGCTTTCCCTGTTATCGGCCGGCCGCGCCGGCGCTTCCCGCTTGCCGGGAACTAATGCAACGTCCTAACTTGCCGGTCAATTCGCGAGGCTCGAAAGAATCACCGTCGATGGATGGAAAATTGCAATTCCCGGTCGCCGCGCCGCCCGGGCCGGGAGAAACGCGGGCGATCGCGCCGGGGATCCTGTGGCTGCGCATGCCGCTGCCCTTCGCCCTCGACCACATCAATCTGTGGCTGATCGAGGACGGCGCCGGCTGGACCGCGGTCGACACCGGCTATGCCATGGCGGAAACCAAGGCGCTGTGGCAGCGCATCCTTGGCGAAAGCCTTGGCGGCCGGCCGATCCGGCGCATTCTCGTCACACATTATCATCCCGACCATATCGGGCTGGCCCAATGGCTCGCCGAGCGCTGCGCGGCGCCGTTGTGGACGACCGAGAAGGAATGGCTACACGCCCGCATGATGAGCGTCGGCCATGACGATTTTGCCTCGCTGCGCTGCGCCTTTGCTCGCCGCGCCGGGCTCGACGAGGCGGCGAGCGCCGTCTTTGCTCAGCGTCACGACAGCTATCGCCGCGGCGTTCCGTCGGTGCCGGCAAGCTTTCACCGCCTTGCCGACGGTATGACCGTGACAATCGGCGGGCGCCATTGGCAGGTCATCGTCGGAGAGGGCCATGCCCCCGAGCATGCCTGCCTCTATTGCGCCGAGACCGGGGTGTTGATTGCCGGCGATCAGGTTCTGCCCCGGATCTCCCCGAACGTCAGCCTCGTACCGCACGAGCCTGACGGCGATCCCCTCGCCCGCTATCTTGCCTCGCTCGCCAAATTGCGCCGGGCGGTTCCGCCCGAGGTGCTGGTCCTGCCCTCGCACAATCTGCCGTTTTTCGGTCTCCACCGGCGGATCGACGAATTGGCCCAGCACCACGCCGCGCGTTGCGCCGAGATCCTCGCCGCCTGCGCCGGGCCGAAGAGCGCGATCGAACTGCTGCCCCTCCTGTTCCGCCGGCCGCTCGACCGCCATCAGACTGCTTTCGCGCTCGGCGAGGCGCTTGCCCATTTGCGCTATCTCTGCGGGCAGGGCGAGATCGACCGTGCGCTCGACGCCGGCGGGGTCGATCGCTTCATCCGCAGAGCCGCCTGATTGCGCGGGTTGTGGTACAACAGCGGTCCGATCGCAGCCAAGCAGGGGGAACCTATGAAGAGCCGCACCACCATGCGCCGGAGCGGCGCGGCAGCCGCCTGCCTGGCGGCGAGTATCGCCTTGATGTTGACGGCGGGTCCGGCGCGCGCGGCCCAGCCGATTACGATCGGCTTCGGCATGGCCCTGAGCGGCGGGCTCGCCGCCGCCGGCAAGTCGGCGCTTCTGGCGATGCAGATCTGGGCCGCCGACACCAATGCCAAGGGCGGGCTCCTCGGGCGGCCGGTCAAATTGATCTATTACGATGACCAGAGCAACCCGCCGACCGTGCCGGGCATCTACACCAAATTGATCGACGTCGATAAGGCCGATTTCATTGTCTCAGGCTACGGCACCAACATGACGGCGCCGGCGATGCCGGTGGCGATCGCGCACAACCGGCTGTTCCTCGGATTGTTCGCGCTCGCCGTCAACAGCGAGTTCCATTACCCCAGATACTTCTCGATGCTGCCGGCTGGCCCGGACCCGAAGCACGCCTTCTCGGAGCCCTTCTTTCAGGTGATCATGAAGGGCAAGCCGGCGCCGAAAACGCTCGCGATCGTCGGCGCCGACGCCGAATACCCGAGAAACGCACTCGAAGGTGCGCGCGACATCGCCAAGGAGGACGGGCTCAAGATCGTCTACGACAAGACCTATCCGCCGTCGACCGCGGATTACACGCCGATCATCCAGGCGATCCAGGCGACCCATCCCGACGCCGTATTCGTCGCCTCCTACCCGCCGGATTCGGCGGGAATGCTGCGCGCCGCGATCGAGGTCGGGCTCAAGACCCGGTATTTCGGCGGCGGCATGGTCGGCTTTCAGTACACCACGTTCAAGGAGCAGTTCGGGCCCAAGCTCAACGGCATTCTCGACTATGACTGGTGGATCCCGGCGCCGACGATGCAGTTTCCCGGGATCATGGACTTCTTGAAGAAATACCAGGCCAAGGCCCCGGCCGAGGGAGTCGACCCGCTCGGCTGGTACCTGCCGCCCTTCGCCTATGCCGAATTGCAGGTCCTGGCCGACGCGGTCGAAGCGACCAAGAGCCTCGACCAGAACAAGGTCGCCGACTACATCCGCACCCATCCGTTCAAGACGATCGTCGGCGACATCCGCTTCGGCAAGGACGGCGAATGGTCGAAGCCCCGGGTGCTTGAAGTGCAATGGCAGAACATCACCAGCAACAAGCTGGCCGACTTCAAGAACACCAAGACCGAGGCGATCCTCGAACCGGCGCAATACCGCACCGGCACGGTTGAGGCTCCGTATTTGAGCATCAAGAAATAGCCCGCGAGGAGAATCCTATGGCGCGGATCAATCATGTGGCCTTGAAGGTCGCCGATCTCGAAGCGGCGACCCGCTTTTACGAGAGCGTGTTCGGCTTTCGCCAGGTGCGCACAAGCCGTTCGCGCGGGCACGTGTCGCGGCACCTGACCGACGGCACGATCGACCTTGCCTTGATGGTCTATGACAGCGAGGACGACGCCGAAGCCCGGCTCGTCGGGCCGGGTCCGGCGATCCACCATTTCGGCATCGAGGTCGCCGACCGCGCCGCCTTTATCGACAAGATCAAGGCGGCGGGCGGCACGATCCTGTCTCCGCCCGATGGCGGCACCGTCAAGTTCCGCTCCCCCGACGGCACAATCGCCGAGATTATGGACCCCGGCCGCTATGAGGGGATAAAGGCGGAAGGAGAATAGCCACCATCCGCCTGCCGCTGCCGAAATGGTGAGGATGAATTGGCGGAATAGCGCAGCGAGGCGCATTCCGCCACTTTCCTCACTCAAACAGGTGCAGGAGCTACACCGCCGGGGCGCGCAGCGGCTTCAGATCGGGGGCAGCGGAAAGCGTTGCTTCGGTCTTGGCCTGCAACCCTGCGAGATCGACATCCTCGACCATCTCGCGTACGACAAACCCGTCTTTGGTCACATCGATGACGGCGAGGTCTGTGTAGATCCGCTTGACGACTCCCGCCGCGGTCAACGGATACTGGCATTGCTGGCGCAGCCGCGGCGCCCCTTTCTTGGTCGTGTGCTCGACCAGCACGCGGATCTCCTTGGCGCCGACCGCGAGATCCATGGCGCCGCCGACGCCGGGCGGAAAGCTCGGGTCGTCGGTCGTCCAATTGGCGAGATCGCCTTTGTCCGACACCTCGAACGCGCCCAGCAATGCGAGATCGAGATGCCCGCCGCGGATCATCAGAAACGAGTCGGTATGGTGGACAAAGCTGCCGCCGGTGACCAATGTGACCGGCTGCTTGCCAGCATTGATCAGTTCGGGGTCGGCCGCGTTGGCGCCCGGCGCCGGGCCGACGCCCAAAATCCCGTTTTCGCTGTGCAGGACGATCTCGCGATCGGGCGGGATGAAGTCGGACACCACCGTCGGTAACCCGATCCCGAGATTGACGTAGCTGCCATCAGCGAGATCCTGCGCGGCCCGCCAAGCGATTTGACGACGATTGAGCGGCATTCTTCGCTCCTTTCGAATTCAAGCCGTTGCTGCCCCTCACCCCGGCCCTCTCCCCGCATGCGGGGAGAGGGCCGGGGTGAG
>DATFCQ010000037.1:0-32836 GCA_035252905.1 Allostellaceae bacterium
GACCGCCTCCTCCGGCTTTGCCTGGACGATCACCAATCAGGGCCGCATCAGCGGGCCGGGCAACGGGATTGTCCTCAGCGCCACCGGCGCCGTGCTCAACAGCGGCACAATCGCCGGGACCAACGGCGTCGTCCTCGATGCCGGCGGTTCTGTTCAGAACAGCGGCGGCGGGGTGGTGAACGGGAGCGATTACGGGGTGACAATCGCCGGCGGCGCGGCCACCGTGGTCAGCGCCGGCACGATCGGCGGCGGCGGGGGTACTGCGGTGCAGTTCGGCGCCGGCGACGATCTGCTGGCCGTCTATCCGGGCGCCGTGTTCAACGGGCGGGTGCTGGGCGGCGCCGGCGACAATGGGCTCGAACTGACCGCCGGCAACGGCGCCGGGACGCTCTTCGGGCTCGGCAGCAAGTTCCGCAACTTCGCTGCGATCCAGATCGACCCGGGAGCGGTATGGCGCCTCTCCGGCGCGCCCGCCACGGCGCCCGACTTCACCAATGACGGGCGGATCGTGGTGGGCGGCGGCCACACGCTGCTCCTCGGCGCGGTTGGCGAGGATCCCGGCGCGCACGGGGCCATCGTCGTGCGCAGCGGCGGCACGATCGAATTCGCCGGTGGGGTCGACCCGCAGCAGACCCTGCGCTTTGCCGACAATACCGGCACTCTCGTCCTCGACGATCCGCAGGATTTCGGAGCGACGATCCGCGGCTTCCAGAGCGGCGACGCAATCGACCTCGCCGGGGCGGCGGCCGACGGCATGAGCTACGCCGACGGCGTATTGACCCTGTTGAGCGGCGACGACCCCGTGGCAGCCCTGGCCATTCCCGGCGGCTTCAGCGCCAGCCAGTTCGCGGTGACGCCGGACGGCCGCGGCGGGACCACTGTGACCACGGTTCCCGCCCAGCTCTTTGCCTTCACCTGCGTCTATGACGACGGGCAGGCCTATTACCAGGGCACGGTAGCCGACGACGGCAGCCTGGGCTACGCCGCGATCGCCCAATCCGCCGACCCGACGATCACCGTGCCGGGCGGGGTCTACACGCTGGCCGCGGACGGTCCGACGAGCGAGCCCTCCGGCGCGGTGCGGGTGGCAGACTACTTTGACTCGCCGCCGCAGGCCAACGGGGCGCAGGGCTTTGTGCCGCTGGCGACCGGCCGGGGGCAGTTTGACGGCAGCGGCGGGCTCGGCTCGGAGGCGGATGCGATCCGGGTCAACGGCACCACTTTCGGGTTCTCCCCGAGCCTGGAGTTCCACCCGATCCTCGCGGCATGATGGGAACGACACAGAGGGGATGACGGCCATGCCGACGACCGATGAAACCCATGACCCGCGGCGCCAGAGCTGGGTCGCCTCGGCCAACAGCCATGCCGAGTTTCCGATCCAGAACCTGCCCTTGGGGATCTTCACCCCGCCCGCGGGCGGCCCTTCGACAAGCTCAGGAGCGCGCGGCGGCGTCGCGATCGGCGACAGGATCTTGGATCTTCAGGCGGCGCTCGCCGAAGGGCTGTTTTCGGGCGAGGCGCGGAACGCCGCCGAGGCGGCCGCCGGTCCGAGCCTGAACGCGCTGATGGCGCAAGGGCCCGGCCCGCGCCGCGCCTTGCGCCGGCGGGTCTCGGCCCTGCTCGCCGCCGACGGCGACGAGCGGGCCAGGATCGAGGGCATTGCCGGGCGGCTGCTGCACGAGGCGGCCGCATGCACACTGCACCTGCCGGCGGCGATCGGCGCCTTTACCGATTTCTTTGCCGGCATCCATCATGCCAGGAACGGCGGCCGCCGGCGCGATCCGAACAACCCGCTCAGCCCGAACTACAAATACGTCCCGGTCGCCTATCACAGCCGCGCCTCCTCGGTGCGGCCCTCGGGGGTCGCGATCCGCCGCCCGCACGGGCAGCGCAAGGATGCGGCTGACGCGGCGCCGCACTTCGGCCCCTCGCAAAAGCTCGATTACGAACTCGAACTCGCGGTGTGGATCGGCCCCGGCAACGCCTTGGGCGAGCCGATCCCGATCGGCCGCGCCGGAGAGCACGTCTTCGGGTTGGGGCTCCTCAACGACTGGTCGGCGCGCGACGTCCAGGGCTGGGAATCGCAGCCTCTGGGGCCGTTTCTGGCGAAGAATTTCGGCACCACGGTATCGCCCTGGATCGTCACCCATGAGGCGCTCGCGCCGTTTCGCGTGCGGCAGCCGGCGCGTCCCGAGGGCGACCCGCGCCCCCTCCCCCATCTGTGGGACGAGGGTGATCAACAGCAAGGCGCTTTCGACATCGCCCTCGAAGCCCTGTTGTCGACCGAGGAGATGCGCCGGAAGGGCCTGCCGCCGCACCGCATCTCGGCGAGCAACACGACCGATCTCTATTGGACCGTGGCGCAGCTCGTCGCCCATCACAGCTCGGGCGGGTGCAATCTCGAAGCCGGCGACGTGTTCGGCACCGGCACGATCTCCGGCCCGACGCCGGACGGCTATGGCAGCCTGATGGAAGTGTCGCAGGACGGCCAGCGGCCGATCGCGCTGCCCTCGGGCGAGCGCCGCACCTTTCTCGAAGACGGCGACGAAGTGATCTTTCGCGCCCATTGCCGGCGCGAGGGCGCGACGCCGATCGGCTTTGGCGAGTGCCGTGCCCGGATCGCCTCGTAGCGGCGGAGGAAGGCAATGGTCGACGCGCTCGGCTGGCGGTTGAAGTTCGGCGTCATCGCGCCCAGCACCAACACGGTCGTGCAGCCGGAATTCGACGCGATGCGGCCGCCCGGAATCACCAATCATTTTGCCCGCATCCACATCCCGAACGACCCGCTTAAGGGCGACGAGGACTTCACCCGGCTGATCGACAATGTCCGCCGCGAATTGTTGTTCGCGGTCGACCGGGTCATGACCGCCGAGCCGCAGCACCTGATCATGGGCATGTCGTCGGAGACCTTCTGGGGCGGTCTCGAAGGCAGCGAGCGCTTGAAGGAGCGCATCGCCGCGCATGCCGGGGTCGCGGTGACGATGGGCTCGGATGCGGCGCGCCAAGCCTTGCAGCAATATGGCGCGCGGCGCATCGGCGTGGTGACGCCCTATATGCCGGTCGCCGACGCCGAGGTGCGCCGCTTCTTCACCGATTGCGGCTTTGAGGTCGTGCGGCTCATCGGGCTCAAATGCGCAAGCCCGGTCCTGATCGCGCACGTCTCGGAGCGGGAACTGCGCGATGCGATCCGCAAGGTCGACGGGCCGGAGGTCGAAGCCGTGATCCAGGTCGGCACCAATCTGGCGATGGCGCGCCTCGCCGGTCTCGCCGAGTTCTGGCTCGACAAGCCGGTCCTCGCGATCAACACTGCGACCTATTGGCGGGCCTTGCGGACGAACGGTATCGCCGACCGCGTCGACGGCTTCGGCGCATTGTTGCGCGATTCCTGAATTTGAGTGTCGTCGTACCGCAAAGTCGGCGGAATGCGTTGCGCTTTTCCGCCACTTTCCACATCAACCGCCGCCCCAGCGCGTGCGCCAGTTCGGAATGCCGCCCAAAGGCTCGGCCGCGAGCACGGCGCGCATGACCGCGCGGGCGAGGCAATGGGCGGCGGCGGCGCCGAGCCGCAATAGGACCGCCGGCGCGACCGGCGGCCCGGCGCCGGTCGAAAGGGCGAAGACCATGTCGCCGTCATAGGGCGTGTGCGCCGGGCGGATCGCGTAAGCGAGACCGTCCTGCGCCATGATTGCAAGCCGCCGGCAGCCGCTCTTGTCGAGGGCGGCGTCGGTAGCGACGACGGCGATCGTCGTGCTGGCGCCGGGGATGGCGGGGCCGCAGCCGGAAAAGTCTTCCGGATCGAAAGCGGCGGCGGGCGGCGGCTGATCGTCGATCTCGCCGGGAAGGGCGAGATCGGCGGCCCACAAGCGCCCGCAATCCGGGCGCGCGACCGAGCCCCGGCTGTTGACCGCGACGACGGCGCCGACCGCGACGCCGTCCGCCAAGACCAGCGAGGCGCTGCCGATTCCGCCTTTCAGCGCGCCGGCGACGGCGCCGAGCCCGGCTCCGCAATTGCCGAGCGCGAAATCCTTGCCGGCGCGATCGACGGCGCGCTTTCCAAGTTCGCGATAGGGCGGCGCCCCGGTCCACGCGCGGCGGCCGGGAAAACCGAGGTCGAACAGGATCGCGGCCGGCACGATCGGCACCCGCGCCTCTCGGACGGCAAAACCGCGGCCCGAAGCGGCGAGCCGCTCCATCGCGCCGCCGGCAGCGTCGAGGCCAAAAGCCGAGCCGCCCGACAACACGACCGCGTCGATATGCTCGACCAATGTGCCGGGGTCGAGCAGATCGGTCTCGCGACTGCCCGGCGCGCCGCCGCGCACATCGACCGCCGCAGCGGCCGGCCGCTCGGCCACTACGACCGTCGTGCCGGTGACGGCGTCGGGGTCCTCAGCCTGTCCGACCAGGATCCCCGCCACATCGGTGATCAGATTGCGTGGGCCGGGTCGGGCCATGATCGGGAAATCCTATAGAGAGGGGGCGAAAGCGGGGACCTTCGCAGCTCCGGAAATCATTTACTGATCGTTGTACAACCCCCATATAAATCGCGCCTGTCGAGCGTGCCACCGCCTGACGGACGCTTACCCAGCGTCCGCCAAATCGGAGCGCAGGACCGTCATGCTGATAATCCCGATCGTCGTTGGCGTCCTTCTCGCCATTGCCTTATTCGCTGCGGCAAAATCGTTCCACAGCATCGGCCCGACCGAGGTCGGCCTCGTCCGCAAGCGCTTCGGCCCCAAGAACACCAGCGGAAGCGCCGTCGCATTGAACCGCCAAGCCGGCTATCAGGCCGAGCTTCTGATGGCGGGAATGAGGTTTCGGCTGTGGCCGCTCTACGCCGTGACGCGGCACCCGCTCGTGCAGGTGCCGGCGGGAAAGATCGGCATCGTCATCGCCCAGGTCGGCGATCCCCTGCCGGAAGGAGCAAAATCCGCCAAATACGATCAGAGGTTTGGCAACTTCCAGGATCTTGCCACCTTTCTGATTCACGGAGGGCAGAAGGGCGTCCAGCGTCCGGTTCTGCCGCCCGGAACGGTCGCTCCGATCCACCCGGTCGCCTTTCTGGTCATCACCGCAGATGAAGTCTATGGCGTTCCGGTCAATGACGAATACCGCAGGCTCGCAGCCAAGGAGGGCGGGCTGACCTACAAATCCTTCGGGTTGATCGAAGAGCAGATGAAGGTCGTCCGCATCGAGCCGGATGGCGGGACAACCGACGTCGTCGGCATCGTCACGACCTTCGAGGGAGAGCCTTCGCCCTCGGGGGCAATCGCCAACCGGATCGGCGATTTCCAGGACGTCGCCGAGATCGAGAAGGAGAGCGGCACGCGCGACAGCGACCTTGTCGAGACGATCCTGTCCAGCAAGAACAGGCTTCACAACAACTACCAGGATTTCCAGGCTTTTCTCGACCATGGCGGGCGCATCGGCCTGCAGCATGATCCCCTGCTCTACGGAGCCTATACGCTCAACCCGTTCCTGATCTCGGTCGAACGCATGCCGATGCTGGTCGTCAACCAGGGTCAGGTTGCCGTCATCAAGGCTTATATCGGCTTGCCCAGCGAGGATACGTCGGGGGCCGATTTCAAATTCGGATCGCTGGTCCGCCCGGGCCATCGCGGGATCTGGCGCGAGTCCTTACGGACCGGGAAGTATGCGATCAATCCGCGCATTTACAGCGTCGAAATCGTCCCGACCTCGATCCTGACGCTGAACTGGGCCGATGCGAGTTCGGCAGCCCATAATCTCGACAGGGATCTGAAACAGATTATCGCCAAATCCCGGGAGGGGTTCGTCTTCAACATCGATCTGCAGGTGCAGATCCATGTCCCCGATACCGAAGCTCCGACTGTCATCTCCATTGTCGGAACCATGACCAACCTGGTTAATGAGGTATTGCAATCGGCGGTCGGCAATCACTTCCGCGACAAGTTGCAGAGCATGCAGGCGATCGATTTCATCGAAAAGCGTCAGGATGTGCAGACACAGGCGCAGGATCACATCACAATGCGGCTAAGGGACTACCGCATCGAGACGCGCGGCGTTTATATTCAGGACGTTATTTTTCCGCCGCAGCTTGTCGAAGTTTTGACGATGCGCGAGATCGCCAATCAGCAAAGGGAAACCTTTGTGGCTCAGAAGGCGGCGCAGGATGAGCGCGTCAAATTGGAAGCTGCGCGCGGCCGAGCCGACATGCAGGCCGATCTTGCCAAATCCGCGGTCGGCATCGAGATCGCCGAGAACAACGCAACCTCGGTTCAGCGCACCGCCGACGGCGAATCCTACCGGCTGGAAAAAGTCGGGCGGGCGGCGGCAGTGCAGACCGAGGCCGAAGGGCTGGCTGTGGCCGCCGGCCTCGAGGCCCAGCAGAGAGCGATCGGCCGCGAGCAGACGGCAATCGTCAACGTCGCCAAAGCGCTGGCGGCCGGCGGTCAGCGCTTCATGCCGGATACGTTGGCGCTGACGATCGGGGAGGGCGGCGCAGCAGCCCTGGTCCCCTCGCTGATGAAGTTCCTGAACAACCCGCATCCTCCTGTCGTCAGGCCGCTCGCGGAGGCGGCTGAATGACTGGCGAAGCCCGGCCACGGGGGAACAAAGCTTGGATTATCAAGCAGGGCGGCGGCCCCAGGCGAGAAAGCCGTCGTTTTTGAGATCCGGCTTGCCGTAGGCGAGCGGGGCGCCGGCGAGGGTTTCGACGCGGCCGCCGGCGGCTTCGAGGATGGCCTGACCGGCCGCGGTGTCCCATTCCATCGTCGTCCCGAAGCGCGGGTAGAAATCGGCCTCGCCGGACGCAAGGACGCCGAATTTGAGAGCGCTGCCGCAGCTTTTGCGTGCCGCTACCGGGTAGTCGCGCAAGAACTCGGCAAGCCGGCGGCTGTTCTCGTGCGAGCGGCTGTGGATCACAACGAGGCCGTCCGGGGGTGCCGCGCGCGCCGCAATCGGCTCGGCTCTGCCGTCGCCGCGGCGGCGCGTCGCGGTGCCCGGCCCGCAGGCGGCATAGGTGATGCCCTGCGCCGGGCCGTGCACGATCCCGAGGACCGGCCGGCCGTCCTGGACAAGGCCGATATTGACCGCGAACTCGCCATTGCGCGCGACAAATTCCTTGGTCCCGTCGAGCGGGTCGACGGCCCAGAAGCGCGCCGCCGCGGGCGGCAGGCCGTCCGCTGCGACCAGTTCCTCGGAGACGACCGGGATGTCGGGAAAAGCCCGTTGCAATATCGCGACGATGATCCGCTCGGCGGCGAGGTCCGCCTCGGTGACCGGAGTGGCGTCGGTCTTTTTGTAGACCTCGAATTCCCCGGCATAGATTTTGAGGATTGCGGCGCCGGCTGCGAGCGCCGCCAGCCGGGCGGTCTCCAGCAGCTTTTCGCGCGAAGGCGTCATGACGCTCTCCCCTGTTGGACCGCCGGGGCGGCCATACGGATCGCTTGCCAGACGCGCTCCGGCGAGAGCGGCATGTCGAGATGGGCGACGCCGAATTCGGCGAGCGCGTCGAGGACGGCGTTGACAAAGGCGGGCGGCGCGCCGATCGCGCCGGCCTCGCCTGCCCCCTTGATGCCGAGCGGGTTGGTCCGGCACGGGACAATGTTGTAGGCGAATTCGATCGGCGGCAGATCGCCGGCCCGCGGCACTGCGTAATCGGTCAACGAGCCGGAGAGGAGCTGCCCGGTCTCGGGATCGTAGAGACAGCGCTCCAGCATCGCCTGACCGACCCCTTGCGCGACCCCGCCCTGCACCTGGCCGCGCAATAGGAGCGGGTTGACGACCGTGCCGAAATCGTCGACGACGAGATAGCGCAGGATCTCGACGGCGCCGGTCTCGGGGTCGAGTTCGACCTCGCAGACATGGACGCCGTTCGGGAAGGTCGGCGCCGGCGGGGTGAAATGCCCGCTCTCGGCAAAGCCAGGTTCGAGCCCCGCCGGCAATTGCGCCGGGTTGAAGGCGGCGCGCGCCACCTCCTCGAGGCCGAGACGGCGGTCGGTGCCGGCGATGCGATAGGCCCCGTCAGCGAATTCGAGATCGGCCTCGGCCGCCTCCAGCAAATGGGCGGCGATCTGGCGGCCCTTGTCGACGAGCTTCTGGGCGGCATGGGCGAGCGCAGCGCCGCCGACCGGCAGCGAGCGCGAGCCTCCGGTGCCGCGGCCAAAGCCGACCGCAGCGGTGTCGCCCTGGACGACGCGGATCCTGTCGAGCGGCAGGCCCAGCCGCTCGGCGGCGAGCTGGGCATAGGCGGTCTGATGGCCCTGCCCCGAGGATTGCGTGCCCATCAGGATCGTCAACGTGCCGGCGGGGTCGAAGCGCAATTCGGCGAATTCGTCGGGCGGGAAGCCCGACTGCTCGATATAGACGGCGTAACCGAGGCCGCGCAGATGGCCGTGCCGCTTGGCCTCGGCGCGCTCTGCGGCGAAATCGGCGGCGTGCGCGGCCCGCAGCGCATCCTCCATATTGAGCCGGAAATCGCCGCTGTCATAGGTGAGGCCGAGCGGCGTCCGGTACGGCATTGCTTCGGGGCGGATCAGATTGCGCCGCCGCAATTCGTCCGGCGCCACCCCGAGCCGGCGGGCGGCGAAGTCGACCAGCCGTTCAAGCGCATAGGCTGCCTCCGGCCGCCCGGCGCCGCGATAGGCGTCGACCGGCACGGTATTGGTGAACACCCCCTTGACCGCGACATGGATCGCCGGGATCGCATAGACGCCGCTCAGCATGACCGCCCCCGACAGGGTCGGGATCTCGGGCGCAAAATTCGACAGATAGGCGCCCATATTGGCGGTCGTCTCGACCTTCAGCGCCTGAAAACGCAGCCCTTCGTCGAGAAAAAGTTCGAGCCGGGTGAGGTTGTCGCGACCCTGGCTGTCGGTCATGAACGAATCGCTGCGCTCGGGGACCCATTTGACCGGCCGGCCGAGCTTTTTTGCCGCCCACAGCACCAGTACGTGCTCGGGGTAAAGAAAAAGCTTCATGCCAAAGCCGCCGCCGACATCGGGAGTGACGACGCGGATGCGGTTTTCCGGGATGTGAAAGATGCTCTCGGCCAATAGGTTGCGCAGAAAATGCGAGCCCTGGGTCGAACTCCACAACGTATAGGAATCCTCTCCGCGATCGTATTCGCCGATCGCCCCGCGCGGTTCGAGCGAGGTGACAACGACGCGGTTGTTGACAAGTTCGAGGCCGACGCGACGGCGCGCTTCGGCAGCGGCGCGCTCGACCGCGGCGGCGTCGCCGATTTCCCAGTCGAAGCACAGATTGGCGGGCGCCTCGTCCCACACCGACGGCTGGCCGGGATCGAGCGCGTGCGCGGTCTCGACCGCCGCCGGCAGGGGCTCGTAATCGATCGCGATCAACTCGGCGGCGTCGCGCGCGGCATCGACAGTGTCGGCGACGACCATCGCGACGCTGTCGCCGACATGCCGCACCCGCCCGTCGGCGAGGGCCGGGCGCGGCGGCAGAAAAGCGGGCGAGCCGTCGCGGTTCTGCACCGGCGACAGGCACGGGATCGTGCCGATCCGGTCATCAGCGAGATCCGCCCCGGTCAGGACCGCCAATACGCCCGGGGCCGCTTTCGCCCGATCCGCGGTGATCGCGCGAATCCGGGCGTGCGCGTGCGGCGAGCGCAACAGGACGGCATGGGCCTGGTGCGGCCGCGTCAGATCGTCGAGGTAGTGGCCGTTTCCGGTGATGAAGCGCCGGTCCTCGACGCGGCGGACCGGCTGGCCGATGCCGAATTGCGCCATGGGTCTTCTCCGTTCCGGCACATCGCCGGGCAGGATAGGCCCTGCAGCCGCCGGGGGCCAAGCTTTTGCCGCGGGCGTCGGCCGGCCGGGAAACCCTCACCCGCCTCCCTCCGCTGACGCGAAGAGAGGCACCCTCTCCCGCATTGCGGGAGAGGGGAACCAGTCCGAAGGGCTGGTGGACGAGGGCTCGCGGCCGTGGACGGGGCCTATTTCTTCCCGTGCTGCTCCTCATAGGTGCGGGTGTGGTGGTGGACCTCGCCCTTCTCGTCGCGGTATTCGCGACGCTTCAGATCCGCCTCTTCCGAACGGTGCTCCGCGTGTGAACCGCCGCTGCGATGCTCCTGATTCTCCGAGCGGCCGCGATGCTCGCCGGAGCTTTCATGCCCGCGATGCTCCGAGCGGGCGTGATGCTCGCTTCCGTGCCGGCCTTCGTCCTTGGTGTGCGGATAGGGCTCCTCGGTATCCTTGTGCGGATGTCGACCGGTGCCCTGGCGATCGTGTTCGCCAGCCATTTTCTGTTCCTTGCAAAGTTGTCCAACTGCGGCAGACCCCGCCCGCGCATCGTTCGGCGCGGGTCATGCCTTGAAGGGGCAACGCACTCCCGACACGATCGGCCTCCGCCGCAATCACCGATGGAGACTTGAAAATTATGGTCGATCGCGGCGTTGGTCCTTCCCTGCGGCCCCGGCGTTATCCCGGCATGGCCGAGCGCATCCCGACCGCACCGCGCATCGTCGAGACCGATATCCCGGCGCGGCTCGACCGCCTGCCATGGACCGGGTTTCACACGCTCGTCGTCGTCGCGCTCGGCGTCACCTGGGTCTTGGACGGGCTCGAAGTGACGCTCGCCGGCTCGATCGCCGGCGCCTTGCAGGAAAGCCCGGTGCTGCGCTTCACCGCTGCAGAGGTGGGGCTCGTCGGCAGCGCCTATCTCTTGGGCGCCGTCACCGGTGCGGTCCTGTTCGGCTATCTGACCGACCGCTTCGGCCGCAAACGGCTGTTTTTCGTAACCCTCGGGCTTTATCTCTGCGCCACCGCGGCGACCGCATTGGCGTGGGATTTCTGGAGCTTTGCCGCCTTCCGACTGTTGACCGGGGCCGGGATCGGCGGCGAATATACGGCGATCAACTCGGCGATCCAGGAACTGGTGCCGGCGCGCCTGCGCGGCCGCACCGATCTGGCGATCAACGGCAGCTTCTGGATCGGGGCGGCCTTGGGCGCCGGCGGCGCGGTGGCGTTTTTGCAGCCCGGCGCCTTGCCGCCCGATTGGGGCTGGCGCGCCGGCTTTGGCGTCGGCGCGGTGCTCGGCCTCGTCATCCTGGCATTGCGCCGCTTTGTGCCGGAGAGCCCGCGCTGGCTGATGCTGCACGACCGCCTCGACGAGGCCGAGACGGTCGTCGCGGCGATCGAGCGCCGCGTTGTCCATGCCGTGCACGCTCCGCTGCCGGCGCCGGGCGGCCGCCCGATCCGCCTTGCCGTCGGAGCGAAGACGCCGATCGCGCGGATGGTGCTGGCGATCCTGCGCGACTATCCGCGCCGCGCCCTCCTCGGCCTCGCCCTGATGGCGGCGCAGGCGTTCTTCTACAACGCGATCTTTTTCTCCTATGCGCTCGTATTGAAGCGCTTTTACGGCGTCCCGGCGGGTTCGGTCGGCTGGTACATCCTGCCCTTTGCCCTCGGCAATTTTCTCGGACCGCTGTTTTTGGGGCCGCTGTTCGACAAGATCGGGCGCAAGCCGATGATCTCCGCAACTTATGCCCTATCGGGTCTGCTGCTGGCGATCGTCGGCTGGCTCTTCTACCGGGGCCTCCTCGACGCGAGCACGCTGACTCTGTGCTGGAGCGGCATCTTCTTCTTCGCCTCGGCGGCGGCGAGCGCCGCCTATCTGACGGTCAGCGAAAGCTTTCCGCTCGAAGCCCGGGCGCTCGCGATCGCCCTTTTCTATGCGCTCGGCACCGCCCTCGGCGGCGTCGCCGCGCCTTGGCTGTTCGGCATCCTGGTCGGCTCGGGCGAGCGCGGCGCGGTGTTTGCCGGCTATCTGTTGGGCGCGGCCTTGATGCTGGGCGCCGCGCTCACCGAAGCCGCAATCGGCGTCAAAGCCGAGCGGATGTCGCTCGAAAACGTGGCCAGGCCGATTTCGAGCGTCGGCGAGTGAGGCCGCATAGGGCGGAATAGCGCAGCGTATTCCGCCCTTGCCGCAAGGCAGCGGAATGCGTCGCCAAGGCGGCTTTTCCGCCCTACGCTTTAATGGACGAGCGTCGTTTGCAGAAAATTGCGGACCTGCCGCCAAGCGTCCGCCGTAGCCTGCGGATCGTAGGCGAAGTCATGGCCGAGATAGTGCTGCGGAAAAAATGGACGATTGAATGCGTGCGTCGCCCCCGGATAGACGACCAGCTTCACCGGAGCGCCTTTTCCGTCCCGGCGCGTCATCATGTCTCGGCAATAGGAGGCGAAGGTCCAATCGTCCTTGTCGCCGATCAGGATCAGGGTCGGCACGGTCATCACCCCCGCCCGATATCGGCATCCCGGATAATAGGCGACGGCTGCCCGGAAATGCCGCGGGTGGGCGTTTTCGATCGCTCCGCGTTCGACGCCGTTGAGGGTGGCACTGCCGCCCATCGAGAAGCCGAGCAGGGCGACGCGGTCGGGATCGACAAAATTCTGCCGCGCCAGCCAATCGAGCGCCGCATAGGCGTCAAACGCCTCCGCCAATCCGCCATCGCCGCTCCTCCCGAGACAGGCATTGTATTGGCCGAGGCTGCCGAGCGCGAGCGCCACGTAGCCGTACGATTTCAGCACGTCGGCCGCCACCGCGAAGAACGGCACGAACCCCTCGCAGCCGTGCAGGACGACCACGGCCGGATGGCGTCCCGGCCCGTCCGGCCGCGCCAGATAGCCGAGCAGCGGCTGGTCGCCCTGCGCCGGCAGCGGCGCCAGATCCATGCGGTTCGCCGCGACCTTTACGACATCGCTGCCGAGCCACGCCAGAGTTTGCGCGCGGGCCGGCGCGGCGAGGCCGAGGGCGGCGCACAACAGGGCGGCGATGCACAGCAGGATTCTGATCATTGAAACGCCGGCGCGACCTCCTCCATGAAGCGCGCCATCTCGTCCTTGACCTGAGGGTGCGGCTTCAAGCCGACGTTGAAATAGAGGATGACCTCGGCAAAGCCGGCCGCCTCGACCTTTTTCAAGGTCTCGATGATCGCGCCGGGGGTGCCGAGCAATACCGAATTTTCGGTCAGATCCGCAGGGCCAACAGTGCGAAGCCTCTCGACCATGCCGATGAAATAGCGGTAGGAGGGCGGCACCGTTGCCGGATCGCCCGGGAAGGCGGGAATGACGCATTCCCGGTAATAGCGGATCTGGCGGGCGCGCGCCGCCTCTTCGTCAGCCGTCGTATCGGCGAAGTGCAGAAAATAACTGCACACAAGCCGCCCCGGGGTATGGCCGTGGCGGGCGCAGGCGGCTTCGTAGCGCTCGCGGACCTGGCGCAACCCGCCATAGGAAATGGCCGCGGCGAACGGCGCCACGACCAGATTGCAACCGAGCCTTGCGGCCAATTCGATCGACGGGTCGGAGAACGAGGCGACATAGCAGGGGATCGGGCGCTGCACCGGCTGCGGCGTGATCGCGACGTCGTCGAACTGGTATTGGCAGCCCTGATGTGAGATCGGCCCGTCCTCGGTCCAGAGGCGCCGGACCACCTCCATCCCTTCCTCGAAAATCGCCTGATTATCGGCAAACGAGATCTTCAGAGGGGCGTATTCGCGCCGGTCGTAGCCGCGCCCGGCGGCGAAATCGACGCGCCCGTCGGACAGCAGATCGAGCGTCGCCCATTCCTCGGCGACGCGGATCGGGTGGTGCAGCGGCAGTACCGTCACCGCCGGCGCGAGACGGATATGCCGGGTGCGCGCCGCCACCTGCGCCAACACCAGAGCGGGGCAGGAGAGGACGCCCAAGGTGCTGAAATGGTGCTCGCCGATCCAGGCGGAATGGAGGCCGACCGCCTCAGCATGGACCGCCTCGTCCAATATGTCGGCGACAAAGGCGTTGGCGCTGCGCGTATTGTGCTCGTAATGGTTGTCGCTCAATGTGAAATAGCCGAATTTCATAATCCTCTCCCGCCTGTGCCGAGCCCCTCACCCTCCCGCGGCGGAGCCTGTCTTCGGGCCGCGGGTTCCTCCCTCTCCCCGCAATGCGGGGAGAGGGCTGGGGTGAGGGGCTGGGTTATGCCTTCCCCCACAGCGCCAGCGAGGCGAGGCGGGCGCCTTCGGCGAGGGCGGCGAGCTTCTGCCAGACGATTGTCGGGTGGACCTCGCAGGAGGTGGCAAAGCTGGCAAAGCCGCAATCGGCGCCGGCGATGACCCGCTCGCGCCCGACAACCCCGGCAAAGCGCGCGATGCGCTCGGCGACGAGTTCGGGATGCTCGACCAGATTGGAGGCGTGGGTGACGATGCCGGGGATCAGGACCCGGTCCGCCGGCAGGGCTACCTCGGCCCAGACCCGCCATTCGTGCTCGTGGCGCGGGTTGGCGGCCTCGAAGGAATAGGCGCCGGCCTCGATCCGGAGCAGGATGTCGACGAGGTGCTTCAGTTCAAGATCATGGACGCGCGGGCCGATATTGATGCTGTAGCAGGTGTGGTAGCGCACCCGGTCGCGCGGGATGCCGGCGAGCGCATGGTTCAGCAAGGCGACGCTGTCATTGGCATGGCGGCGGCATTCGTCGAGGCTCCATTCAGGGTGCATGACCCAGCTGCTGGCGAGCTGCGGGTCGTCGATCTGCAACAGGAGGCCGGAATTGACGACGGCCCGGTATTCCTCGTTGAGAGCATCGGCGAGGGCAACCCGATACTCCTCCTCGGTCGCGTAATATTCGTTATGGTTCCATTGCGCGAGATTGGCCGGCGACACCGCCGGCATGAAGGCTTCCTCGTGCGGCACGCCGGCGAGCGCGGCCTTCAGCCTGTCGATGTCGCGGCGGAGCGCGTCGTGCCCTTTATAGGCGATCGGCCCGGTTACCACCCAGCGCCGCCGCTGCGCCTTGCCGGCGGTGCCGGGAAGCTGCGCAACCCAATCGTAGAATTCGGGGAAGGCGCGGTGCTCGCGCGAGCGCGCCCAATGGCTTTCGCCGGTTTCGGCCGGGCGCGCCTCGATGCCGGACAGGCGCTCGTTGACATAGGGGATGAAGCCGATCCGCCCCATCTCGCCGTCGCCGACAATGTCGATGCCGGCTTCGGCCTGACGGCGTACGGCGTCGCCGACGGCTTCGCGCAGGCGCGCGTCGAACGCGGCGTCGAACGGCCCCCCCGCCTCGCGCGCCTCGATCATCGAGAGCAGGTCGGGTGGGCGCGGCAGGCTGCCGACATGGGTGGTCAGTATCCGGTTGATGCTCTGCTTCACGCGAAACCTCCGATGACGGGGGCGCTTTACGCATCGTAGCCCGGCGGGGCGATAAAGCCGCCGATCTCGGCGGCAAGCAGGCGGGCGAATTCGATCGTCGTCAAATCCTCGCCCTCGGCACCGATGACCTGCAGCCCGACCGGCAAACCATCTGCGGTCAGGCCGAGCGGCGCCGCGGTCGCCGGCAGGTAGGAGAGGCTGGCCGGGCCGGCCCAGAAGCGCTGGTCGCCATAGGGCACCGGTCTGCCGTTGACCGGGATCAGGCGGCGGTCGCGGTCCGGGTTGTGGTCATGCGCAAAGGCCGCGGTGGCCGCGACCGGCGCCAGCAAGACGTCGAAACGCTGGAAGAAATCGCGCCAGGCATGGCGCAGCCGGGTGCGCGCCTCGTTGGCCTTGCCCCAGTCGCGGTGGCCGATCGTGGCGCCGCGCGCCATCGTCGCGCGAAAGCTCATGTCGTCCGGGGCGAGGCTCGCGGCGACCTGCTGCTGCGCGGCGAACTCCGCGTCGGCAAGGCGCGAGGCGGTGGCGGCGCGCAGCAGCAGCATGAACAGACGGTGATGCTCGCCGTCGTCAATGGGCGGGCGCGTGGTCTCGTCGACCGCGGCGCCGGCCCGGCACAGCGCGGCGACCGCCGCCGCGAAGCGCTCGTCGATGCTGCCGTCGATCGCGCACAACGGCGAATGCGTCCACACCCCGACGCGGAACTCGCCGAGCCGGCGCCGGCGCGGCGGCGGCAGTTCGACCCGCCAGGCCGGCTGTTGCAATACGTCAGGCCCGGCCAGGATCTGCATGGCCAAGGCGAGATCCTCGGCGTGCCGCGCCATCGGGCCGACCACCGAGATGTCGGTCGGGGAGAGCGCCCCGGCAGCCGAATGACCGCGCGGCGGGATCAGTCCCCAGCTCGGCTTGTGGCCATAGACGCCGCAGTAATGCGCCGGATTGCGCAATGACCCGGCGATGTCGCTGCCGGCTCCAAGGGCGCCGAGCCCCGCCGCCAGAGCCGCCGCCTCGCCGCCCGATGACCCGCCCGGACCGCGCGAGATGTCCCATGGATTGTTGGTCGTCCCGTAGACCTCGTTAAAGCTTTGCGAGTCCATCAGCATGAACGGGACATTGGTCTTGCCGTAGACGACCGCGCCGGCGGCCACCAGGCGGTCGACGACGACGGCGTTGCCGGCGGCGATGTTGTCCTTCCACAAGGGGTTGCCCCAGGTGGTCGGCAATCCGGCGACGTTGTAGGATTCCTTGACCGTCATCGGGATGCCGTGCAGCGGCCCCCAGACCTCGCCGCGGGCGAGCGCGGCGTCGGCGGCGCGCGCCCGTTCGCGCGCCCGCTCGACCTGCCAAGCGACGATCGCATTGAGCGCTCCGTTGTAGCGCTCGGCCCGCGCCAAATAGAAATCGAGCAATTCGAGACAGCCGATCCGCCGGTCGCGGATCTCGCCGGCGAGCCGGCTTGCCGACGCAAAGGCGTGCTCTTCCATTGACTCACCCTCCCCAGGTCTAAAGAGCCTCATCGAACACCGAGCGGAAATCGAGATCGTAGCCGAAGGCGCGCGGGCCGACATGAAGGAGGCCCTTCGGCGTCAGGAACACCGCGGGAGCCGGCAGGGCGATCACCGAGACACGCCGGCCATAGGCGATCGTCTCGGTGCCGAAGGCCTCGCCCGAGACGGTGTCGAGGACGCAGATCAGGTCCGGCGACATGACCAGCGGCTGCCCGTCCTTCCAGGCGACGACCCATTCGTTCTGGAACGCGATCTCAAGGCGCGCGCCCCTGTCCTCGTCGAGCCCCTCGACAGCCGCGCGGCCGCGCAGATAGCCCTCGGTCGTGCGCCGTTCGACGTCGACGATCTTGCCGCGGAACAACAGCTTTCCCCGCCCTTCGTCGAGGATCGCCGCCACCGGATCGTCGTGCCGGCGCCGCGCCGCGCGCACGCGCCGGCCGATGCGGATGGCCTTTGTCACCGTCAGCGGGATGCCCCATTCCTTGACCTCGCGCCCATTGCGCGGCGCCTTGCAGGTCGAGGCGATCGAGCCGAGTTCGACGCAGATCCGGCGGCTGACGCGCTCCATCCAGCGCCAGTCCGGAACCCGGGTGACGACCGCCTCGATGCCGCGCGGGTCATAGAGGACGCACGGATCGGGCCTGAGCTCGCCGACCGCGACGCTGGTCATCTGCGCCTCGGGATAGGCGCGGCCCATCGTGTCGGCGTCGACCACCGGCAGATCCAGATGCGCCGCCGCCATCAGCGGCTGGATGCCGTTGCCGCCGCCGATCTCGAGCGGCATCACGGCGCGGAACCGGCGGCCCATGAGCTCCTGCTGGATCTCGACGGCGCGGGCGATGTTGTGGCTGTCGGCAAGGCGCTCCTGTCCGACGAGCGGCGCCCCCATGTTCGAGACCACCGCGACGAGATCGTCGTCGGCGAGCGCGTCGGGCGCGAGCAATGCGACGCGGGAGCCTTCGGCATAAAGCCGGCGCATGTTGAGAAGCCCAAGATAGGGGCTGCCGCCGCCGCCGGTGCCGAGGATCCAGGCGCCGACCGCGAGCGCCTCGACATCGTCGAGCGTCAGCGGGACCATCGGCCTATCGCCGCTCTCTGCCCCGCCCGTGCCGAGCGGAGAGGGGATAAAAGGATACGCCGCATGCGATCATGGGTCGACGGACCTCGTCAAATCAGCCAGGGATCACATCCCGACAGGGCACCGCGGCGGTCGTGCGCTCGTCAAAGCAAGACCCCGCGGGGCTCCGCAGCAGAGCGTACAGGCGATCCCGCGGCCGCCGCCCGGGTAAAATAACCTTAAAACCTCTCCTCAACCAATTGTCCACTTGACGGCGGTGGAGGTGTCCTTCATTGTTAATCTAAATATAAATGCCAGGGGGCGGCCGAGCCGCCTATTTTTCGATGCTGATTGCGGCGGATCTCAGATCCGACCGGAAATCCGTTGCTGCGTCCCTTCGCTTGGCGCGGCCGCGTTTCGAGTCCGGTACGGTTCTGGAATCGTTGAGTGAAATCCGCGATGTCCTGCGCAATCTCGACGCAGGCGAGGGAGGAAACGCGGCGCCGCCCGAAGACGGCGCTTTGGCCCGGAACGCGCTGCCGCCGCCGGCAGCCCCTCTGCCGCCCCGCAACGCCGCCACCGCTGCGGCGCTGGTGGTTGGCGGCCTCGCCATCCTCGGCGCCACCAATGTCGCGGTTGTGCGGGGCCCGGATCTTGCGCATCTCGTCGCCGGCGCCGTTGCAACGACGCAATCGCGCCTCGGCGACGGACCCGAGGCCGTAGCGCGCGCCGCTTTGCCGCCGGCTCAGGCTGCCGTGATCGAACGGCGCGACACCTTCCCGCCGCGGGCGTCCGCCGCAACCCCAGGGAACGTGTCCGACGGCGCCGTTCCGGCGCAGCCGCAAGCGGCGCCGCTCCAGGCCGTTCCGGCCGGGTCCGGTGCCGCGCCGAGCGCCGCGGATCGCTCCGAAGGGGAGCGTCTGCGGCAAGCCGGCGATGCGCAGCTCGTCGACGGCGACGTCGCATCCGCCCGGCTGTTCTACCAGCGCGCGGCCGATATCGGCGATGCCGGCGCCGCGTTCGCCCTCGGCAACAGCTTCGACCCGGCTTTTCTCGAACGTCTGGGCGTGCGCGGCATGCGCGGCGATGCGGCTACGGCCGCCCGCTGGTATCGGCGGGCTCGCGCGCTCGGCGACCCGTACGCCGCAAAAGCATTGAAGGCCCTGCTGCGCTAGCCGCATGGCTGCGGCCGCAAGCGGATTTGCGATTTTATGCAACGGATTTGATGGGGATTTTAAAGGAGATGGCGATGCCGATGTCAGGAGGAAAAAGAGGGGCGATTGCGGCCGCGCTCCTCATAATGCTGGTGCTGCCGCTCGGCGCGGCGCGGGCCAGCGACTGGCTCGTCAATCGCACCAATCGCGGCGTCGTCGAGCTCGAGACCGGCACCGCCAACAGCCTCTCGCCCGGCATGGCCGCGGAGATCGCCGACCTGCTCGACGACGGCGCCACCCGCCGCATTGTCACCGTGGTCGGCGAAGGCTCGTGGCAGAACCTGGTCGATCTGAAAGCGCTGCGCGGCATCGACCTCGCAATCGTGCAGACCGACGCGCTCGACTACGCCCGCCGCCAGAACCTGATCCCGGCGCTCGACACGCTTCAATATGTGACACGGCTCTACAACGAGGAATTCCACCTCCTGGCCGGACGCGACATCAAGAGCATCGAGGATCTGGCCGGCAAGAAGGTCAATTTCGGCGCCCAGGGCGACGGCACCGGCGTTACCGCAGCGCGGATCTTCTCGGCGCTCGGCATCGCGATCAAGCCGACCAACGATCCGACGAGCCGGGCGCTCGTCCAGCTCGAACGAGGTCAGATTGCGGCGCTCGCCTTTGTCTCGGCCAAGCCGGCGCCGGTTTTCCGCGATCTCGACGCCTCTGCGGGACTGCACTTCCTGTCGATCCCGGCAAAGCCCGCGATTACCGCCCTCTATGCTCCGACGCAGCTCACCGCCAAGGACTATCCCCAGTTGATCGCGCCCGATCGGCCGGTCGACACGGCGGCGGTCGGCACGGTTCTGCTGGCCGCCCGCCTGACCCCCGGCAGCCTGCGCTACCGCAACCTCGTCAATTTTGTCGACGCCTTCTTTACGCAGTTCCAGAGCCTCCTCGCGCCGGGCCACGAGGCCAAATGGCACGAGGTCAATCTCGCCGCCGACCTGCCCGGCTGGACCCGCTTTGCCCCGGCCCAGCAATGGCTGCGGAGCAATGCCCCGGCTCCGGCGGTCGCGACGGGGGCCACGCCGCAAAACATCCGGGTCATGTTCGAGCGCTTTCTCGACGAGCGGCTGCACGCGACCGGCACGGTGCTGTCGCAGCAGCAAAAGGACGCGCTCTATGACCTCTTTGCCCAGTTCCGCAGCTGGCAGGCCGGCAAGGCGCATTAGCGCCGGGCTCCTGCGGGTCAGAAAGACATCGCCTCTTCAACAGCCCAGAGATTGAGACATGGAGATCGGAGGGCGGCCTCGACGCCTCCTGGGCGTCCTCGCGGCGACGGTTCTGGTCCTCGCCGCGACCGCAGCGGCGGCCCAGCCGGCGCCCAAGCGCGGCGGCATCCTCAAATTTGCGGTGACGGTCGAGCCCAAGGACTACGACTGCACCGACAATACCTCGTTCGCCTTCCTCGATCCCGTCGCGCCGCAATACTCGACATTGCTCAAATTCGACGCGGCCAACTACCCGCAGATCATCGGCGATCTCGCGCAGTCCTGGACAGTGTCGCCTGACGGGCGGACCTATACCTTCAAATTGCGGCCCGGCGTCCTGTTTCACGACGGCACGAAGCTCACCGCGTCCGACGTCAAGGCGAGCTACGAGCGCATCATCCATCCGCCCCCGGGCCTCGTCTCGGCGCGCCAGGTCGACTACGCAGCGATTGCGCGCATCGACACTCCCGACCCGCTGACCGTCGTGTTCCACCTGCAATGGCCGGACGCCGCGATGCTGGCCAATTTCGCTTCGCCCTGGAACTGCATCTACAGCGCCGCCAAGCTCGCCCTGGACCCGCTCTACCCCAAAACCCACGTCCTTGGCACAGGTCCCTTTGTCTTTGTTGAGCACAAGCACGGGCAATACTGGAAGGCCAAGCGCTGGGACAAGTATTTCATGCCCAGCGAACCCTATCTCGACGGCTTTGAGGCGGATTTCATTCCCCCGGGCGCGGTGATGGCGGCTTACAAGAGCGGCCGCATCATGGCGGAATTTCGCGGCGTCTCGCCGCCGCAACGCGACGAACTGGTCAAAGCCCTCGGCAACCGCATTACGGTCAGCGAAAGCCCGTGGCTTTCCAACCTGATCGTCGTCTTCAACACAAAGCGCCCGCCGTTCAACGACGCGCGCGTGCGCCGGGCTTTGTCGCTCGCGATCGACCGTTGGGGCGCCGCACAAAAACTCAAGGACACGACCTTTCTGCATTATGTCGGCGGTCTGATGCGTCCCGGATCGAACATGGCCATACCCAGTTCGGAGCTCGAGACCCTGCCCGGCTTTTCGCGCGACATCACCGCCTCGCGCGCCGAAGCACGGCGCCTGCTTGCCGAGGCCGGGGTGCACGATCTCAAGGTGACCCTATTGGTCCGCGCCATCCCGATGCCGCATTACGCCGGCGCCCAGCTCCTGGCCGAGAGCTGGCGCGCCATCGGCGTCACGACGACGATCGAGAAGCTCGGCATCTTCGACTGGCAGAAAAAGGTCGCCGCCCACGATTTCGACGTCGCCCAGGACTTTCAGGGCGATTTCTTCGACGACCCGACGATCCAACTGGCAAAATACGTCTCGCAAGACCTCTCGCCCGTCGATTATTCCGGTGCCACCGACCGCTATCTCGACGCTCTCTATATCGGGCAGGCCTTGACCACCGACCCGCAGGAGCGCGCCAAGATCGTGCGCGAGTTCGAGCGGCATGCGCTGAGCGAAGCCTATACGGTGCCGCTGTTGTGGTGGGACCGGATCGTCGTGACCGCAGCGAGCCTCAAAGGGTGGACCATCACGCCGAGCCACTTCATCGGCCAGGACCTGGCCGACGTCTGGCTCGACACCCCATTGTCAGGAGCAAGAAATGACAACGGTTTCGGACGCATCGCGGGGCAACGCCTATCCGATCCCCCCGGCGATGAAGGCCTGGGTGCTCGACGGGCCCGGTGAACTGCGCCTCACCGAAAAGCCGGTGCCGGTCCCGGGTCCGGCGGAGGTGTTGGTGCGGATCGACGCGATCGCGGTCTGCGCCACCGACATCGAGATCATCCGGCACGGCTTGCCGGCGATCATCGACGGCGGCTCTCCGTTTCATCGCAATTTCACGCCGGGTCATGAATATATGGGCACGGTGGTAAAGCTCGGCCCCGCGGTTGACGAATTCGCGATCGGCGACCGCATCGCCGTCGAGGTCCATGCCGGGTGCGGCCGCTGCCGGCGCTGCCGCGAGGGCATGTACACCTCGTGCCTCAATTACGGCTACTCGGCCAAGGGCCACCGCGCCAACGGCTTCAGCACCGACGGCGGCTTCGCGGAATACGCGGTCAACAACGTCAATACGATGGTGCACGTGCCGGACGACATGCCGGACGAGGAGGCGACCCTGATCGTCACCGCCGGCACGGCGATGTACGGGCTCGACGTGATGGGCGGCCTCTTCGCCGGCGAGGGGATCGTCGTCTCCGGTCCAGGGCCCATCGGTCTGATGGGCGTCGGCGTGGCGAAAGCCTTGGGGGCGGCGCCGGTCATCCTGACCGGCACGCGCGACCGCCGGCTCGACATGGGCAAGCGGCTCGGCGCCGACGCGGTCGTCAACGTGACCCGGGAGGACCCGGTCGCAGCCGTCGAGCGCCTGACCGGCGGCCAGGGCGTTCCCTTTGTGCTCGAATGCTCGGGCGCGCCCAAGGCATTGGACGAGGCGGCGCGGATAGTCAATCGCGGCGGGCGCATCTGCCTCGCCGCCTTCCCGGCCGAGCCGGTGCCGGTCGATCTCGCCCATATCGTGCGCAACAACATCTACGTATTCGGGATCCGCGGCGAGGGTAAGAGCGCCACCCATCGCGCGGCGGCGCTGATGGCGCAAAAGCGCTTCGACGCCAAACTGATCCACACCCACACCTTTCCGCTGACCGAAGTACCGACGGCCATCCGTTACGCGCGCGAACGCGTCGAGGACGCGATCAAAGTCGTCGTGAAGATGCGCTCGAACTGACCGGGAGGAAGAACATGGCACTAATGCCGGCAGGCGAAGAAATGCGGGCAAGCCCCGGCCGCAGAGGCGGCGGCTTTGCATGGCTCAAAAAACTCTATGTCCAGGTCCTGATCGGCATCGCGCTCGGGGTCATCGTCGGCGAGATCGACGCCAAGCTCGGAGTTCAGTTGAAACCGCTGTCCGACGCCTTCATCAAATTGATCCGCGCCGTCGTGCCCGTCGTCATCTTCGCCACCGTCGCGGTCGGCATCGCCAAGATGGGCGATATGCGCCGCATCGGCGTCGTCGGCGTGCGGGCGCTGATCTATTTCGAGGTGGTCTCGACCCTTGCATTGCTGGTCGGGCTCCTCGTCGGCAATACGTTGCAGCCGGGCGCGGGCCTCCACATCGACCCCGCCTCGCTCGACGCAAAGTCGGTGCAGGGCTTTGTCAGCCACGCCAAGTCCTTCACCGTCGTCCAGTTCCTGATGCACATGGTACCGACCAACATGGTCGGGGATCTCGCCCGGGGCGAGATCATGCCGGTCCTAATCATGGCGGTCTTGTTCGGCTTTGCCCTATGCCACATGGGCGAGCGCGGCCGGCGCGTCACCACCCTGATCGACGATCTGATGCAGGCGGTCTTCGGGATCGTCAATTACATCATGTATCTGGCGCCGATCGCCGCTTTCGGAGCGATCGCCTTCACCGTCGGCAAGTTCGGCTTTCACACGCTCGAAAGCCTCGGCAAGCTGATCGCCAGCGTCTATGTCACCTCGATCCTGTTCGCGCTCGTCGGCTTCGGCCTGATTGCCCGGCTGTTCGGATTGCGGGTGTGGAAGATCGCCCGCTATTTCAAGGACGAATTGCTGATCGCCTTCAGCGCCACGTCGAGCGAGGCGATGATCCCGCGCTCGATCGACAAGCTCGAAAAGATGGGCTGCTCGCAGGAGGTGGTGGGGCTGGTCTTGCCCACAGGCTTCTCGTTCAATACCGACGGCACTGCGATCTACATGACATTGTCGGTCTTGTTCATCGCCCAGGCGACCGACATCCATCTGAGCCTCGGACAGCAGCTTGCGATCCTGTTCGTCATGCTGTTCACGTCGAAAGGCGCCGCGGGCATCACCGGGGCAGGCTTTGTCGCGCTCGCCGCCACCCTGCCCGCCGCCGGCATCATCCCGGTCGGCGGCCTTGCATTGCTCGTCGGCATCGACCGCTTCATGTCCGAGATCCGCGCCGTCACCAATCTGTTCAGCAACATCTTCGCGACCGTCGTGGTGGCGAAGTGGATGGGCGAACTCGACGAGCGGCAGGCCGCGCGCGTCCTCGACAACCGCGGCAGCGAAGACGAGCCGATCGAGGCGCCCGCCCTCGCGCGCGCGGCGCGGCGGCAGGTCGAGTACGAATCAAGGATCGGGTGAGGCCCCCGCGCCGCTCTCGGCCGCCAAGCGCTCAGCGGGCGGCCAAGAGCGGCGCGCGGGTCTCGACGAATTCCTCGACCGCGGCGACGAGCCGATCGCCGTCGGAATCGTCGAGCGCGATCGACAGGGCGATCATGCCGCGCTTGGCGATCCAGAGGCCGCGCGCCAGCATGTCGAAATAGAACAGGTCGCGCAGTTTCGCATTGCCCGCGGCCGCGTCGGCGGGTTCGTGGATCGGCCGGTCGGTCATGTGCACCGCCATCATCGAGCCCAGCCCGGTGAACTGCATCGGCAATCCGCGGCGGCGCGCCACAGCGTCGAGCCGCGCGCGCAATCGGTCGCCCCATTCGTTGAGCGCGCGGGCGCGCTCGGGCGTGTAGATCCGCGTCAGTCCGGCGAGCCCGGCACTCATCGTCAACACGTTGTTGTTGAACGTGCCGGCATGCGGGAAGGCGTCGGGCCGGCGCGGGTCGAACCGCGCCATCAACTCGGCGCGGCCGCCAAAGGCGCCAAAGCTCATGCCGCCGCCGACATATTTACCCAAGGTGGTCAGGTCGGGAAGGATGCCGTGCACCTCCTGCAACCCGCCCGGAGCGAGGCGCGAGGTCATCACCTCGTCAAAGATCAGCAATGCCCCGGTCTCGTCCGCCAAGGTCCGCAATCCGGCGAGAAACTCCGGCGCGGCCGGGATGCAGCCGCCGCTGCCGATCATCGGCTCAATGAGGATCGCGGCGAGGTCGCCTTTGTGCGGCAGGGCGGTCTCGCGCACCGCGGCGAGGTCGTTGTAGCGCGCGCGCACAAAGTCGAAGGGCACGTTGATCGGGCTGCCGCCGTCGCGGAAATAGAACACGCCGCCGTGATAGCCGCCGTCAAAGACGAGGATCTTCGACCGGCCGGTGATCGCGCGGGCGGCGGCGACCGCCATCAGATTGGCCTCGGTCCCGGAATTGGTGAAGCGCACCAGTTCGATCCCGGGAAAGCGGGCGCACACCGCCGCGGCAAAGCGCGCCTCGATTTCGTTATGCCCGCCGAAATTGAGTCCCTCTTTGAGGGCCTCCTCGATTGCCGCGCGGATGACCGGATGCGAGTGACCGTAGATGCCGGCGGTGTACTCGCTCAGAAAGTCGACATAGTCGTGGCCGTCGAGATCGGTGAGCCGCGCCCCCTCGCCGTGCCGGATCGCCAGCGGAAAAGGGTCGACGTGGATGACTGTGCGAGTATTGCCGCCCGGCATCGCCGCACAGGCCTCGCGGTGCCGGGCGAGGCTCAGGGGATTGCGCGCCCGGTACAGCTCGATCGCCTCGGCGAGCGCGTTGTCGATGTCGATATTGGCGGCGCGGGTCGTCATGCTCTGTCCTCCTCTCGGAGCCCGCCTCAGCTTCGCGGACCGTACGGCGGCAGGCAAGCCCGCGCGTTGCAGCAGGCGCGATTTTCCGATCCTAACGCGGCCGTCCCGGCCGCACGCGGGCGGCCCTTCGCCGAGATCAGGAGCCCGCGCTCCTTCAGAATCCCCTGACCGCCTCGCAGGCGGCAAAGAGTGTCCAGGCGACCGCCAGACCCAGGGTCGTCCAATAGAACAGCCGGTACATCTTGCTTCGATGCCCATAGGGCGGAATCTTGTCAAATTTTCGCGTGACGAGGTCCGGCTACCGGCCCGAACACGGGAGGGAGATGCCATGCCGTCGTCACCCCCGAGCGCAGCGGCCCGGCCGATCCTCTCCCGGCTTGCAGCGGGGCTCGAAGGCGGCCTCGATCTAGCGGCGTTGCTGTTCCTGCCGGTCCTGGCGCTGGTTTCGCGCGGCCTGGCGGCACTCGCAGCGATCGCCGGCGTCCTCGCTCTGGCTCTCGTGTTGTGCAGCAGACCTGGGGCGTTGCGCACTCCTGCGGCGCCGGCGGTGCTGTTTGCCCTCCTGGTGCTGTGGGGAGCGATCTCGGCGGCGTGGTCGCCTGACCCCGCGCTCAGCCTGATCATGGCCGCACGCCTCGCCGGGTTGTTTGCCGCCGGGCTGGCGCTCGTCGCCTGTGTCCCTGTGATCGCCGCTCCCGAGCGGCTGTTGCGCTGTTTTTTTGCCGGCCTTGCACTCGGCCTCGCGATCCTCTGGGTGCAGCGGGCGACGGGCGGGGTGTTGACGCGGCCGTTTTTTGTGCGCGGCTTTGTCGCACCGCAGCTCAATCAGGCCTCGGACACGCTCGCAATTCTCGCGCTGCCGGCGAGCGCGATGCTGTGGCATGAGCACAGGAGAGGCGCAGCGCTCTTGCTCCTCTCCGCCGCCGCGGCAATTTATACGCTTGTCGGCACCTCCGCGCAGGCCAGCTTTGTCGCGGGGCTCGCCGCCGCATTTCTGTTTTACTACCGGCGCGGCCTGTTCGCGCCGATCGCCGCGGTCCTTTCGGTCCTCGTCATCGTCACGGCGCCGCTGACCTTTGGCAAACTCGCGCAAATCGGGCCGTTCGTGCACCTGGCCGACGATTTCAAAAGCTCGGTCCCGCATCGCCTGTTGATCTGGTCCTTTGTCGGCGACCGGATCGCGGAGAAACCGTTCCGGGGCTGGGGTCTCGACGCCTCGCGCACAATCCCCGGAGGGACGGAATGGATCCGGCCGGGGCAGCCCTGGCTGCCGCTCCACCCGCACGACGCGCCGTTGCAGCTCTGGCTTGAACTCGGGGTCCCCGGCATCGTCCTCGGCGCGCTAATCATCGCGCGGCTGTGGCGCGCACTCGGCACCGCGCGCTGGCCGCCGCTCTATGCAGCGGCGTGCGCCGGGGGCCTCGCCGCCGCTCTCGCCGAGGCGCTCGGCACCTATGGGATCTGGCAGGAATGGTGGGTCGGAACCTTGTGGTTCTCCCTGTTCCTGACCCTGGTCATGGCGAGGAGCGGCAAAGCCGTGGTTTAGAACCGGCCGCAAGCGCGGGCGGCTTCGACATAGGCGCGCATATCCTCGGGCAGCAGCAGGCGCGCGGCAACGAGCGCCGCCGCTGCCGCCTCGACCTGCGCGACATAGCCGGCGCGGTCGCCGTAGCGCTCGGCCAATGAGGGGCGCGGGTCGCCGGTTCGCGCGCGCTCCGCACGGGTCCGTGCAAATGGCACGAACGAGCCGTCGCGGTCGCACAACTCGCAAGGCTCCTCGCGATACACGTTCCACCCGGTATGGGTGCCGAGCGGCACGGCGACCGGCGGCAGGCGGATGCCGGTGATCTCGTTGCCGTCGGCGTCGACCGCCGCGACGCGGGCGCCGTAGCACGTATCGAGCCGCGCCGGGGGATCGACCCAGTCGACCGGCGGCACGATCGGGTTGGCGCCGGGAGCGACGGCAAAGCCGGGAATGGCGGGCATCCGCACCTCCTCCGCCCTGACCGCCGTGCCGTCGGCGATCATCGGCACGCGGCTCGGCGGCGGCGCGACGCCTTTCGTCGTCCATTCTTCGAGCGCCCGGAACAAGGCGCGCAAGGCCGGGGTCGCGCTCACCGGGTTGCGCGGGTTGGCGCACGGGCCGGGGCTCGGATCGGCGCCGGGGCGGCCGCCGTGCTGGGTCCCGGCGATCATGTAGACGCGCACGTTCGGGGGCAATCCGGCATCGCTCCGGCCGAGCGGATCGGTGTGCACGAGCGAGGCGCCCTTCTGCCAGTATTCGGTCGCACTGTTGACCTCGATCACCAGCGGATCGCTCGCCCGGCCCTTCAAGATTGCATCGGTCCGGCCCGAGAACGGGTCGGTCATCATGGCATGACTGAATGGAAACCAGTTCTCGGGGTAGAGCCGGTCTTCGTGCTGCGTCGCGGTGCGTCCGGGCATGCCGAAGCGGTGATTGGCGAACACCTTGCCAGCGCCGGCGACATGGGTCAGGACGCCGTCGAAGATGCGCCGCCCGCGCCCATCTTCGTTCATGCCGAGTTCGAGGAAATGGCGCAGAAACCGTCCGCTTTGCGACACGCCAAAGGCGAGGGCGTGGGCGATGCCGCCGACGAGGTCGGCGCGCTCGTAGCGCAGCGCGGCGACGAGGTCGCGCACCGCGGCAAAGCCGGTGCCAAGCACCCGCGCTTCCGCCGCCTCGTACCACAATTCGTAGATCTTGTAGGGTGCGAACACTGTGCCGTGCGGCAACAGCCGGATCGACTGCGCGTCGGCAAATTCCCAGCCCTCGGCCGGGATCTCCTGGCGCGCATCGCTTTCGCGCGCGCGCACGGCAAGGCGCGCCTTGGTTCGGTCGGGCGCGGCGGCGGGATAAGGCAGGCGCACGAGGTCGCCCTTGTTCGGGGTGCGGGTGCCAATGTGGAATTCGTGGCGGATCACTCCGGGAACCGGCCGCCCCTGTGCCAGCGCCATCGGGAAGCGCGCCCCAAGCCCGTTATTGGCGGTCGGCGCACCCGGGTCCCAGCCCGACCACAGGATCGTATAGCCGCGCCCGAGACTGAAGCCGATCCCGGCGTCGCGGGCGGTTTTCGGATCGTTGCCGTCGGCGGGCCCGTCGTCGAGCATGGCCAAGATCCGCTTGTTGCCGCGGTTGGTCACGTCATAGACGAGAAGGCCGGCGGAGCGCGGCCGGACCGGACGCAACATGAAAAAGTCGCTCTCGTATTCGACGAGCCCTGCCTCATTCCGCGGCGCCTTGTCGAGATCGACGATGACCCGGTTTTGCGCCGCTGCCGGATCGAGCGTGCCGAGGACCACACCGCGCACCCGTTCATAGGGGCCAGTCTCGCCCCACGACCGCCCCTCGGCAAAAGGCTCGACCGCATCAATCCGCAGTTTGATTCCGACCATCGCACATCCTCCCCTCTCGGCCCGCGCGGATCATAATACCCGACTCAGAATGACGAATCCGGCCCGGCGAGAAAGCGCGCGCACCACTCCGTCGAATTCCGCGATGCTCTTGAACCAGAGTCGCGGCGCCGTTTGCGCCCGGGGTCGCCCTCGGGAGCAAACCAGAAATCGAGCAGTTCCGGCGCCCGCTCGGAAATGACAGGGAACGGCGCCGCCCGCTTAGGACTCATAGAAAGACCGAAGTAAGGTTCGCATGCGCAAATTCCCGGTCGTCTCCGCGAAAGCGGAAACCCAGGGGCCGCAAGGCAGAAACCCCGATATCCGGCCCCTGGATTCCCGCCTTCGCGGGAATGACGGAAAAAGGTGCGAAGACGTGGGCATTCCATAGGGCGAAGGCCGGGATAGGCACCAAGGAGCGGCACCAGACGAGATATTTTTCACCACGCTCAGCTCGGCACCAGGCCGCCGTCGACATTGTAGGCCTGGCCGGTGATGTTGCGCGCGCCGGGCGAGGCGAGGAACACCGCCATTGCCGCGATGTCGTCCGGCGTGTTGGCGCGGCCGATCGGGATGCGGCTTTCCGATTCGGCGAGGATCTGCTCGATCGGGATGCCGCGCTCGGCCGCCCGCGCCTCGGCATTGCGCAGGCCGAGCGCGGTGCGCGTGACGCCCGGACAGATCGCGTTTACGGTGATGTTGTGGCGGCCGAGCTGCTGCGCTGCGATCTTGGTCAAGGCGATGACCGCCCCCTTGCTTGCGGCATAGGCGGCGTTAGAGGTGCCGGCATAGCCGCGCCCGGCGATCGAGGCGATATTGATAATGTGGCCGCCGCGCCGGTCGGTCTCGTTCTGGCGGATCATCTCGCGCGCGGCGCGCTGCAGGCAGAAGAACACGCCTTTGGCATTAACCCGGTGGATGCGGTCCCAATCCGCCTCCGTCAAGTCCATGACGTAGGCGTAGCGCGTGACGCCGGCATTGTTGACGATGATGTCGAGCCGGCCGAACTCGGCAACCGCGCGCGCCACCATCGCGTCGATACTGCCGACATCGCCGCAATCGGCCGCGATCGCGAGCGCCCGGCCGCTGTTGCCGGCCGCCTGCGCGGCGGTGCGCCCGGCCGCTTCGGCATCGATGTCGGCGGCGGCGAGGTTGGCTCCGGCCTTGGCCATCGCCAGTGCGATCGCTTCGCCGATCCCGGCGCCCGCTCCGGTGACCAGCGCCGTCCGACCTTCGAGGAACGACATCCTCTCCTCCCACCGCGTTTCCATCCCCCGCTATTGTGCCACGAGAAGGAGCCTCAAGTGCAATTCTCTCCGCTGATCGACCGCCTCGCCGGCCGGGGCGCCGATTCCTGGAATGTCCACCGCGAGGCGGCGCGCCGGCGCGCCGCCGGCGTCGACGTGATCATATTGACCATCGGCGATCCCGACCAGGCACCGCCCGAGCCGGTCATCACTGCGACGATCGCCGCATTGCGCCGCCACCATACCGGCTATGCCCCGATCCTCGGCCATCCCGACGTGCGCGCGGCGATTGCGGCGCGAACCGCACGCCGCACCGGCCGCCCGTGCAGCACCGACAACGTCGTCGTCGTGCCGGGGGCCCAGGCCGGTCTTTATTGCGCCTTGCAATGCCTCGTCGGAGCCGGCGACGAGGTTGTCGTGCCCGAGCCGGTCTACAACACCTATCCCGACGTGATCGCCGCCGCCGGCGCCCGGATGGTCAGCGTCCCGCTGCGGCCGGAATGCGGGTTCCACCCCGATCTCGACGCGATTGCGCGGGCGGTCGGGCCAAAGACGCGGGTCTTGTGCCTCAACAGTCCGCACAACCCGACCGGCGCCGTCTTCACCGCCGCAGAGATCGCGGCGCTGGCCCGGATCTGCCGGGAGCGCGATCTGTGGCTCTTGTCCGACGAGGTCTATGAAGACCTCGCCTTCGCCCGCCCGCATACCAGTGCCTGGTCGTTGGCCGAGGCGGAGGGGCGCGCGGTCGTCGTCTCCAGCCTGTCGAAGTCGCACGCAATGCCGGGCTTTCGCTTCGGCTGGATCGTCGGGCCGCCGGAACTGGCGCAGCCCTTGTTCAACCTGCTGTTGGCGATGCTCTATGGCGGCCCGCCCTTCATCCAGGACGGGGCGCTGGCCGCGCTGTCGGCCGATCTGCCCGAGGCGGCAGCCTTGCGCGAGGCGTATCGCGCGCGGGCGACGCTGCTTTCGGGCCTGCTCGCTGCGGCGCCGGGCTGCCGGGCGCTCGCGCCCGAGGGCGGCATGTTCGTCCTGCTCGACGTGCGCGACACCGGTCTCGGAGCGCAGGAATTCGCGCGCGGTTTGTTGGAGCAGGAGAATGTCGCGGTGCTCCCGTGCGACACTTTCGGGGCAAGCGCCGCGGGGCATTTGCGCATCGCCCTTTGCGCGCCCGATCCGCGCCTCGCCGAAGCCGGCGAGCGCATCCTGCGCTTCGCCCGCTCGCTTTCGCGAATGTGAGGGACCTCACACAGGCTTGCCCGAACGGAGAGGTAGAATGTGCGCGTCCGCACGCGACGGCCCGACGACCGAGCAGGAGGGAGGAATGGCGCAGATCCTACTGGAAGGCCGCATCAAGATCACGACCTTCCGGCCGCCGCGCGGGTTCGACCCGCTCGCTTCCAATGCTGCCGAGGCCGTCAGATACGGGTTTCCGACGCCCCCGGAGGAGCCGCGCCACCGCGAGCGCTACCGCCATGTCTGGAACCAGATCAAGGACAAGTTCCATTACATCGAGCCGAGTTTCCGCCTTAACGGCGACCGCTTGCACGGTCCCCGCCGCCGTCCCTCCGCCGCCGGCGCGCAGGCTTCGACCAACTGGTCGGGCGGCGTCGTCTTTGCCCCGGCGGGACGGTCGTTCAAATGGATCGAGGGGGACTGGGTGATCCCCAATATCGACGCGCCGAGTACGAACCAATGGTATTACTGCGCCAACTGGATCGGCCTCGACGGCGACGGGTCGGGGGACGTATGCCAGGCCGGCGTCGAATGCGACGTCTTTCGCTGCGGCAACACCCTCGCCCATGCTTATTACCCGTGGTGGGAGTGGTTTCCACTGGCCGAGGTGCAGATCACCAATTTCCCGATCGAGCCCGGGGATCTGGTGAGCGTATTGTTGTGCACAAGCGGAGCCGACGCGACGGCGGCCAGCGTGTTCTTCGCCAATCGCACGACCGGCGCCGCGACCTCGTTCGCCTTCAATGCGCCGGAGGGCACCAGGCTGGTCGGGAACAGCGCCGAGTGGGTCGTCGAGGCGCCGACTGTCGATGGAGCGCCAGGCGCGCTCGCCGATTACGGCGAGGTGTTCTTTTCGGTCTGCGAGGCGTTCTTGACCGACAACACCACGGTCGCCGGGGGAACCGGCGACGCCATCAGCCTGACCGTCGGCGGCACGACCCTCTCCGACGGCGCTCTGATCTCCCCGACCGTGATCCAGTGCCTTTACGCCGGCACGGCGCCCTCCGACGCGCTATAGCACGCCCAGGGATCGCTGTGAGAACCAAAGAATAGCCGAGGATAAGCTTAACGCGGCGCTGCCGCTCGTGGGCATCGTGCACAGCGCAAGACTGTCTGCTCCATCCTATAAGGATCAGGCGTTCATCAGCTCCGGCCGCTCAAAGGATGCGGACGTGCCGGGCAAACTGCCCGTTGCTTTCCCAGTAAGTGCGTTTGCCCGCGATCCGCGGATCGTCCATCGCCGGCTGGACATTGCCGGCCGTGTCGACCGCGCGCGAGGCGATGCTGTGCGCGCCGGGCGAAGGCGAGAGCCATTCG
>DATFCQ010000038.1:0-8108 GCA_035252905.1 Allostellaceae bacterium
TTCGCTGCGCTTTTCCGCCCTACATCATTCTTGTAGGGCGGAAAAGCGCAGCGTATTCCGCCAGTCTTGTTCAGAACACGAAAGCGGGTTTGGGAGCAAAGCTGGGCAACAGCGGGGTGGCCGCGTCGAACAGAAAGCGGCGCCCGAAGAGGCTGCCGGTGCGCGTCATCAACAGGGCGCGGCCGACCCCGCCCGCCTGTCTGATCACGGCCAACAGCCGGCCGCCCTCGGCGAGCTGCCCGGCGATCTCGTCCGGCACCTCGGCGATCGCCCCGCCGAACAGGATCACGTCATAGGGGGCGCGCGCCCGCCATCCCTGCGCCAGCGGCCCCTCGACGATATTGGCCGTGGCGATGCCGTGCTCGACGAGGGCGGCGCGCGCCTGCCGGGCGAGATCCGGATCCTCTTCGAGGGCGACCACGGTGCGCGCCAGCATCGCCGTCACCGCCGCCTCGTAGCCGGTGCCGGCGCCGACGACAAGCGCGATCTCGGTGCGCTCGGGCCGGGCGGCCTGCAACAGCCGCGCCGCGACCAGCGGTTCTACGACATAGCGGCCGCCGCCGAGCGGCAGATCCTCGTCGATATAGGCGATGGCGCGCAGCGCCTCAGGGACGAAGAGTTCGCGCCGGATGCGGTCGAAGGCGGCGAGGACGCGCTCGTCGGTGACCTTGTTCGGCCGCAACTGATTTTCGATCATGTGAATGCGGGCGGTCTCGTGCACCTTGTCGCCACTCCGCCGGTCGGGCAAGCGGCGCCTTATAACGGGCCGGCCGCTCCGTTACAATCATCGGGCAATCGGTAGAGCGGTTGCGCCTCGGCCGGAATCCGCAACAGCAACGCGCCGGCGCTCAGACCCGACAGCGGGTGGCGCCATGACGGAGCGATCTCGAGGAGCGGCACAAGCACGAATCGCCGCTCGCCGAGGCGCGGATGCGGCAAGGTCAGAACAGGGGTCGCGACGACCTCGCCGTCATGGTCGAGCAGATCGAGATCGAGGACGCGCGCCGCGTTGCGCGCCTGGCGGACCCGGCCAAAGCGGGTCTCGATCTGCTGCAGCAGCGCCAATAGCGCGCCCGCCCCAAGGTTGCTTGCAAGCGCCGCCACCCCGTTGACATACCAGGGCTGGTCGGAGCGCGGCACCGGCTCGCTCCTATACCAGGAAGAGCGGGCGCAGATCCGCACGCCCTCCCCTTCCAGCGCGCGACAGGCGGCCGCGACGATTTTGCGCGGCGGACCAAAGCGGGCGCTTTCGAGATTGCTGCCGAGGCCGATCAGGATCACCGCGGCCCCCGCTTTGCGCGCACCGCTTGACGAGGCCGAGCACAGTGTATGACACTCGCCGGCATTATCGCATTTGATGGAGCATTCATCTCAATGATTTTCTACCAGGAAGAGCGCCTCGCCTTGTTTATCGACGGTGCCAACCTCTATTCCGCCGCTCGCGGTCTCGGCTTCGATATCGACTATAAGCGGCTGCTCGAGCTGTTCCGGGAGAAGGGGCGGATGATCCGGGCCTTCTACTACACCGCCCTGGTGGAGGACCAGGAGTATTCGCCGATTCGGCCGCTCGTCGACTGGCTTGACTACAACGGCTACACGATGGTGACCAAGCCGACCAAGGAGTTCACCGACGCGCTGGGGCGCCGCCGCATCAAGGGCAACATGGATATCGAGCTGGCGATCGACATGCTCGAAATGGCGCAATACATCGACCACGCCGTCCTGTTCTCGGGGGACGGCGATTTCCGGCGGCTGGTCGAGGCGGTACAGCGCAAGGGCGTGCGGGTCTCGGTGGTGTCGACAATCCGCTCCTCGCCGCCGATGGTATCGGACGATCTGCGTCGCCAGGCCGACAGCTTTATCGAGTTGCAGGACTTGTTGCCGCACATCATGCGCAACCATCATTCGCGCGAAGAAATCCATCGGCCGCGACCCGAGACCGTCGAAAACGCATGAGCCCCGGGCCGGATTGCCCGCTGTGCCCGCGTCTCCTCGCCTTCCGCCAGGCCCAGCGGAGCGCCCATCCGGACTGGTTCAATGCGCCGGTGCCGTCCTTTGGCGAGGCGGACGCCGAACTCCTGATCGTCGGATTGGCGCCGGGCCTTAAGGGCGCGAACCGCACCGGGCGCCCGTTCACCGGCGATTTTGCCGGCGGGCTCCTCTACGACATGCTGGGGCGCTTCGGATTTGCCGAAGGCGCCTATGAGGCCCGCGCGGATGACGGGCTCGCATTGCGTCGCGCCCGCATCACCAACGCGGTCCGCTGCGTCCCGCCGCGCAACAAGCCCGAGCCGAGCGAAATCGCCGCCTGCCGGCCGTTTCTCGCCGCCGAGATCGGCAGCCTCCCGCGGCTGCGGGCGATCCTCGCCTTGGGCGCCGTCGCCCACCACACCGTGCTCGCCGCGCTCGGCCTCTCCCGCAGCGCCTTCCCGTTTGTCCACGGCCGCTTCCATGCCCTCCCCGGCGGCAAATGGCTGGCCGACAGCTATCATTGCTCGCGCTACAACACCAACACAGGCCGGCTGACCGCGGCGATGTTCGAGACAGTCTTCGCCGCCCTCGCCGCCCGCCTCTCCGAGGCGTAAGGCAGAAGAGCGCGGCGTATTCCGCCGCCACCGCAAGATGGCGGAATGCGCTCGGCTTTTCGTCCCATGCTGCCGAGCTATTGCCTGTCTATCGAGGTCTTGCTGCGCTGCGGCGCTCCGTGTATGGTGCGAACAATTCGCATTTGCATATGGGTTCGCTGATGCGCCCCCTTGCCTGGATTCCGGCGCTGTTTCTCGCTGTTGCCGCCTTTTCCGCCGCGGCTGCGGCGCCGCAGGTCACGATCGCGATCAAGGCGCATCAATTCGTGCCGAGCGAGGTGTCCATTCCCGCCGGCACCAAGGTCGAACTCCTGATCCACAACCAGGATTCGACCCCGGCTGAATTCGAGAGCACAGAGCTGCATCGCGAGAAAGTCGTGACTCCCGGCGGGCAGATCAGCGTCTTTGTCGGACCTTTGGCGCCCGGCCGCTACGGGTTTTTCGACGATTTCCATCCGCAGACGCGCGGCCATCTGGTGGTGAAGTGAGAGGACGGCATGCTGGCCACCGCGATCATCGTCTTTCGTGAGGTCCTCGAAGCCGCTCTCGTCGTCGGGATCGTGCTTGCCGCCAGCCGCGGCGTCCCGCGGCGCGGGCTGTGGGTCGCGGGCGGACTCGCCGCGGGAGTGGTCGGGGCGATCATGGTCGCGGGCTTTGCCGGGGCGATCGCCGAGGCGGTCGACGGCATCGGACAGGAATTGTTCGACGCCGCGATCCTGTTCACCGCGGTGGCGATGCTCGGCTGGCACAATATCTGGATGAGCCGGCACGGCCGCGAACTCGCCGCCGAGGCCAACACGATCGGCCGGGCCGTATCGGCCGGAAACCGGCCGCTCACCGCCCTCGCGCTTGTCGTCGGCATCGCCGTCCTGCGCGAGGGCTCGGAGATCGTCCTGTTTCTTTACGGGATCGCCATTTCCACCGGCGTCGGCGGGCTCAGCATGCTGACGGGCGGCGCGCTCGGGCTCGCCGCCGGAGCGGCGCTCGGCACGGTCATCTATTTCGGCCTGATCGCCATCCCGTTGCGCCGCCTGTTTGCGGTCACAAGCTGGCTGATCCTGCTTCTTGCTGCCGGCATGGCCTCGCAGGGTGCGGCCTTTCTGATGCAGGCGAATTTGCTGCCTTCGCTCGGCAATCAAGTGTGGGACACCTCCGCGATCCTGACCGAGCGCAGCATCCCGGGGCTCGTATTGCACGTGCTGATCGGCTATTCGGCGCAGCCCGCCGGCATCCAGCTCGTGTTTTACGCCGCGACGATCCTCGTCATCGGCACTCTGATGCGTCTCCTCGGACGCAGCCCGAAGCTCGCCGCGGCGAGCGGTCGGGTCGAAGCGGCGGATTGATGCCGGTGGCGGGGGTCCTCGTCTCTGTGGGCGCTCTGACCATCGCAGCAGCCGTGACGATCATGCGACAGTTGCGCGCGCTGCCCAGGCGCTCGCCGCCAGCGAACGCGGACCGTCGGCGGAGCCGGCGAGATAGGCCCGGCGCACGGCCGCCGCAAGCGTTTCGAGGCGCTCCGGCGGAAGCCGCCTGACGTAATCGCCGACCGGCCCCTGGGCATTGGCGATCGGGTCCCAGTAATCGGCGAAATCGGCGTATTCCATCCGGATCGTCAGCGAGGTGGCGCATATATTGTGCAGCCCGGCCTCTTCAAAGGCGGCCGCCACGGCCTCCCGGTTGGCCAAGGGACCGCCGAAATGCCGGGCGCGGGCGCGATCCGCTTCGGGGTCGAGCGCCGCGGCGGTATCCCAAAAGATCCGCTGATAGACGAGCCCGCCCGGGAAATCCCATACGGCCGCGGCCACGACGCCTCCGGGGCGGGCGGCGCGGCGCATGCCGGCCAGGGCGGCTGCGGGATCCGACATGAAATTGAGCGCGAGCAGCGAATAGCAACGATCGAAGCTGCCGGACGGGACTTCCAGGGCGACGGCATCGCCGACCCGAAAGGACAGGCGCGGGTCGGTGCTGCGCGAGGCGGCATAGGCGATGTAGGGAGGCGCGATGTCGACGCCGAGGATCGCCGCGGGTTCCGGGCGCGCCGCCAATGCCAATGCGAGACTGCCGGTGCCGCAGCCGACGTCGAGCACCCGATCTCCCGCCGCAATCCCGGCGAAGCCAATCAGTTCGTCGGCAAGCCGCCCGCTCCAGCGCCCCATCAGGCGCTGATAGGCCAACGGGTCCGTCGCAGTGTAATGGGATGCCATGATCCAAGCCTTTCATGGCCGCCCGGCTTCCGAGGATGCCGGCGCGGCCGGATCGAACCGCGCCGGCGCCTCTGGTCGGGCCGGCCCATCCTCGATGACTACCGGGCCGTGACGTCACGCACCTCGATCTTGGCGATGTTCGAGACAAAGCGGCCGTCGGCTTTATCTCCGGGAACGACGATCCAGGCCAGGCCCTTATTGCCGAGCGACTGTCCGTCCGTTCTATAGGCCACCATGATCTGACTGCCGCCGAAATGCGGATCGATTTCGCCGGCGCCGAATACCGATTGATAGCAGTCAGTGCCGGTCACGATGACAATTTTGTGTAGGATGTCGTTTTTAACATCGGGATCCGTAACGATCCCGCCGACTGGCGGATTGTTTAGCAGGTCCCATAGTAAAACCCCGGTAAGCGATTCGGTGACCATGGATCTTCCGGCAAAATAGGTCACGTTTTCCCGCGTCGGTGAAAATTTTTGTTCAAGCATCTTCAAATCAAAGATGGCGCGTTTTGCCACCTTGCCGGAAACAATGAAGGAGGTCGACACGCCACCCGGACAAGCCGCCTGCAGGGGAGAACTGGCAATGGCGATCGGGAGCAAGGCGGCGAGCAAGGCGCGTGTCGTCATTGCAGACCCCTGTCGCAATGGAATTATGCAGTCGCAACCGGCCCGCGCTCGCAGGCCTTGAGGGCTGTCCTCGCCTGGATATAGTCCATGATAGACAATGCCGTCAAACCGGCAGGGCCTGTTCAATGCCCGGCGCGAAGAGACCGCAATCGAGCCGTTGGAGCGGATTGCGTACCATTGGTAAGATGGGTGGAGCGCAGCGAAACCCATTATTCGGGCGGAACCGACGGGTTTCCTCCGGTGCTCGCCGGTTCCGCGCCATTGCGCGAACAGGACCATCGCATGAGCTCGATGCTGTTCGGGATCGTGCACCAGATCGGCCCGGGAACGCTCAGATGGAACGCCGGGTCCTGTTCGGCCTGACCCCGACCGCGTCGCGCCAGACGATCCGCTGGCAGGCCGAGTACGAAATTCGTTTTTAAGAGCTTGTCTGAATCATCGTCGCGCCGCGAACTTCACTCAAATGAGCCACAAGTTCTGATAGAGTGGTTCCGCCAAGGAGCAGATTCGGAACCATGCCAGTCAATCTTTCGATCAAGAACGCACCCGACCGGGTGGTGCAGCGGTTACGGGAACGTGCCGAGCGGCATCACCGCTCGTTGCAAGGGGAATTGCTCGCCATCATTGAGGCCGCCGTCGAGGAGGACCGTCCGGCAAGCCCGGCCGACATTCTTGCCGAGATACGCCGGCTCGGGCTCAATACGCCGAGCGAGGCTGCCGCTCTGGTCCGCGCCGATCGCGATGGCCGTTAAGGTGGTCGACGCCTCGGCGCTGGCCGCCCTGCTGTTCGGCGAGCCGGAGGCCGAAGCCGTCGCTGAGCGGCTCGGCGACTCGCGCCTCGTGGCGCCGACCCTCCTCGGCTTCGAGCTGGCGAATGTCTGCCTGGTCAAGTGTCGGCGATACCCGGAGAAGCAGCCGGCACTGACTGCGGCATTCCGTCTGCGAACCCGGCTTGGGGTCGAGGAGGTCGCGGTGGACCGCGACGGCATCCTCGAACTGGCCGCCATGACCGGCCTGACCGCCTATGACGCGAGCTATCTCTGGTTGGCCCGGCAATTTGGCGCGGAGCTGGTCACCTTGGACCGGCAGCTTGCGCAGGCGGCCGCCGTCGCATGACCGGCTTCACTCCCTATCACAGCCGGTACCTCGCGCATCGGCTGACTCTGGAAGGCGCGACCGACAACGCCTTTGCCAAATCCCTGTCGACCGCGCGCGTGGACCTCAATCCGCATCAGGTGGACGCGGCGCTGTTCGCTCTTGGATCGCCAATCTCCAAAGGGATCATCCTGGCCGACGAGGTGGGCCTCGGGAAGACCATCGAGGCCAGCCTTGTCATCGCCCAGCGATGGGCCGAGCACAAGCGATAGTATCGAGATCGTTGCGGGTCCTCGGCGCCACAGAGACGAACCTTGCCGCCGTACTTCGCTTGTGCGGTTATCCCGGCGCGGCGCCCTGGATGTTGAGCAGCAGCCCGTAGAGCGACTGCGAGGCGGCCATGAACAGGTAGTTGCGCTTGGGTCCGCCGAACGCCACATTGGCGCAGACTTCCGGCAGGCGGATGCGGCCGATCAATTTGCCTGCCTTGTTCCACACCGTCACGCCGCAATAGCCGAGCGGCGCGTTGGAGCCGACCCACAGATTGCCGGCGCGGTCGGCGCGCATGCCGTCCGGGCCGCAATGGACCCCGTCCACCATGCAGTCGCTGAACAGGCGCTTGTTCGCCAGCTTTGTGCCGTGCACGTCAAAGGCATAGATGACGCCCTTGCCGCCCTTGGTCTGCCCGGGCCCGGGTCCGGTGCTGATCAGATAAAAGGTCTTGTAATCGGGCGAAAAGCACAGACCGTTCGGATCCGGCACTTCGTCGCCGCTGACCACGACGTCGAGCCGGCCGGAGGGATCGCGGCGATAGGTATTGGTCGGCAATACCCCCTTGATCCCGCCGATGAGGCCGACCCCGTGGGTGCCGAGAACGGGATTGTAGATCCCGTTCGGGTTGCCGCGGCCGCCCGCCACGTCGGGATGGCCTTCGGTCAACTGCCCGCCATAGGGCGGGTCGGTGAACCACACGCTGCCGTCCGGGTGCGGCACCAAATCGTTCGGCGAATTGAGCGGCTGGCCCTGATAGGAATCGGCGAGGACGGTCATCGAGCCGTCGGTTTCCCAGCGCACGACCCGGCGGAAAAAATCCTCGGTCGAGAGCTGGCGGCCCTGGAAATCGAACGAATTGCCGTTGCTGTTGAAGGACGGCCGGCGATAGGCGCTGACCTCGCGCGTCTCCCAGATATAGCGGTATTGGGTGTCGCCCTTGACGTCGCTGAATACGAGATAGCGCCCCTCGCTCGACCACGCCGGCCCCTCCGCCCAGTTGAAGCCGGTCGCCAGACGGTGCAGCCCCGCAAGCCGCACGATATAGGGCGCGAAAGAGGGATCGATGACCAACACGTCCGGATCGGGATAGGCGTCGGGAGGAGCGAGCGGACCCCATTGCCGCGGCGGCTCGGTGATCACGCTCGGCGGGGTGCCGAGCGCCGCCTTGGTTTGCGTCTGCGCGTAGAGGCGGCTCGGGATCAGCGCCGCGGCCGTGGCCAACAGGCTGCGCCGGGTCAAGCGGCTGCCGCATGGTAGTGGCGTCATCTTTTCCCTCCCAGGATTTTATCGGGGAGCCGCCGCCGGCCCTCTCCCCGCCTTGC
>DATFCQ010000039.1:0-20040 GCA_035252905.1 Allostellaceae bacterium
TCCGCTCCACCTCGGTCGGGACGACGCGCAGCTCGATTTGCTGCGGGCCCCGGCCGGCATCGACACCGAGCGCGATGCGAAACGCCTCGGAGCGCGGAAACGGATGTGTCGGCCCGAGCAGTTCGGGCGCGTAGTAATCCATCGAGATCGTCGCGACATGCAGCCCGGCCTCATCCCACGCCAGGTACACGTCGCCGAACGGTGCCTCCGACGGCGCCGCCCGCATCGGCAACAGCGAGGCCGCCTTCGGCCAGTCGGCAAGGCTCTCGGCGGCTGGATTGATATCGGCGTGCGGCAGGACGATGTCGCCCGCGGCAGGGCGCTCGGCGGCTTGGCGCCGGGCCAGCGGGTCCTTTGCCAGCCGGTTGGCCTGGCGCAGCGCCGCGACAAGCCCCTCGTACGGGCGGTCGTCGATATCGACCAGACCGAAATCGTAGTCCTCGCCGTCGGGGCGCCCGCCTTTCGGGTCGTCGTAATACTGGAACCAGTGGGTCCCGACGATGTCCGGAAGCCGCGCGAAATTGGCGACCGCCGCAGCGGCGCCGCGGGCGCGCTCGTCCTGGGTCGCGACCGTCATCAGATGGCCGTTGTTCTTGTTCCCGGTGCGGTTGTCGCGGGCGGCAAAGAACCATTCCGAAACCAGGACCGGCTTGCCGTGAGACAGCTTTTCGAGCCCGGCAAAGTAATAGCGGGCGATCCAGCCGTCGCTCGCATCGACATTGTAGTTGGTCGCGATCGCGTCGACGTGGGGCGCCATCGCCCGCACCGCCGCGGGGTCGTAATAGATCGGCAGGCGGTCGCCGAAATAGAGCGCGTCGGGGTCGGCGGCGCGGATCGCCCGTTCGGCGAGGGTGTAATAGCGCGCGGCGACGATCCCGCACCATTCCTCGACGACGGCGATGCCGCGGCCGCCCGGTCGCATCCGCGTCATCCCGGTTGCGGCACGCAGGGAGGCCCACGATAGGACCCCCGGCGGCGGCGCGAAATCGGCGGTGAAACGCCGCCAGTCGCCGCGGTAATGCCGGTAGAGCAGCGCGACCCAGCGCTGTTTTGTCGCCGAATGCGCCGGCTTCATCGAATAGAACACAAACAAGGCGCCCGGCCACCAGCCGACTTCGTTGTCCGAAAAATAACCGATCCGATAGGGCGAATGGCGGTAGGGGGCGACGAGCGTGCGGGCGAGCGCCATCATGCGCGCTTCGGTCTCGGGCGCGAAGGGATCAAACCAGTGGAAGCGCGCGCCGCGGCCGAGTTCGAGATCGACAATCATCGGCATGGCGAGGATCTGCGGCGGCAGTGACCAGCCGCCGGCGGTGTTGAAGCCCCAGCGCTTGAGCCGCGCCTGCGTCTCTTGTGTCCAATCCGAGAGGCTCGGGGTAAAGGCCGACCAGCGGTAATAGGTCTTGCCGGCGTGCCGGCGCCAGGGATAGCCGCCGTCGAGCGCATTGACGCCGAGGCTGTAGAAGCGCTCGCCGCACGGCGTCACCAGCCAGGCGACGCCGTCCTCGCGCATCAGCGACCAGCGGGTGGACGGCGCCGTTGCGAGATCGCAGGCCCGAGCGCTTGCCGGGATCACGGCGGCGAATAGGGCTACGGCAAAGGCCGCTCTCCGGTACTCGCGCAGTCTGCCCTCACCCACCGAGCCCTGCGGGCTCGGTCCCCCCTCTCCCGCATTGCGGGAGAGGGTGCCGCGCGCGGCGCGGCGGGTGAGGGCGAAGGCGACGAGGCGGGCGAGGGGGCGGCGCGAGGCCAGCCTCACGCGGCGGTGCCGCCGACCGTCAGACCGTCGATCAGCAGGGTCGGCTGGCCGACGCCGACCGGGACGCCTTGCCCGTCCTTGCCGCAGGTGCCGATGCCGTCGTCGAGCTTCAGATCGTTGCCGATCATCTTGACCTTGGTCATCGCATCGGGGCCGTTGCCGATCAGGGTCGCGCCCTTGACCGCGGGACCGATCTTGCCGTCCTCGATCAGATACGCCTCGGACGCCGAGAAGACGAATTTGCCCGAGGTGATGTCGACCTGACCGCCGCCGAAATTGACGGCGTAGAGGCCGCGCTTGACCGTGCCGATGATCTCCTGCGGATCGTGCCGGCCGGCCAGCATATAGGTGTTGGTCATGCGCGGCATCGGCGCATAGGCAAAGCTCTGGCGCCGCCCATTGCCGGTCGGCGTCATGCCGGAGAGGCGGGCGTTCATGCGGTCCTGCATATAGCCCTTGAGAATCCCGTCCTCGATCAGCACGGTGCAGCTCGTCGGCGTGCCCTCGTCGTCGATGCTGAGCGAGCCGCGCCGATCGGGCATTGTCCCGTCATCGACGACGGTGACGCCCGGCGCCGCCACGCGCTGCCCGATCAGGCCGGAAAAGGCCGAGGTCTTCTTGCGGTTGAAGTCGCCTTCGAGCCCGTGCCCGACCGCCTCGTGCAGCATCACCCCCGGCCAGCCGGGGCCGAGCACGACGGTCATCGCGCCGGCCGGCGCCGGCACCGAGCCGAGATTGACGAGAGCCTGGCGCAGCGCCTCGTCGACCTGACCCTGCCACTGGGCGGGATCGAGATAGCGCTCATAGGCGACCCGGCCGCCGGCGCCCGAGGAGCCGGTCTCCATGCGATCGCCTTCGCCGACGACGATCGCGATGCTGAGCCGCACGAGCGGCCGGATGTCGGCGATGCGGCGGCCGTCGCCGCGGATGATCTGCACCGCCTGCCACACCCCGGACAATGAGGCCATGACCTGGCGCACCCGCGGGTCGCGGCCTCGGGCATAGGCGTCGATGTCGGAAAGAAGCCGCGTCTTGGCCGCGAGATCGACAAGGCCCAGCGGATTGTCCTCGGTATAGAGGGCGCGGTTGGTGCCGGAGGGCGGCGCCGCGAGCGTCCCCGCATAGCCGCTCGCCACCGCGCGCACGGTCAGGGCGGCGCGGCGGATCGCCGCCTCGGACAATTCGGAAGCATGGGCGTAGCCGGCCGCCTCGCCGGCGACCGCGCGCAAACCGAACCCCTGGGCGGTATCGAAACTGACGCTCTTGATGCGCCCGTCATCGAGCGCGAGCCCCTCGGACTGGCTGTATTCGAGATAGAGCTCGCCGTCGTCCGTCGGGGCGAGAGTCTCGGCAACGAGCGCCTCGATGCGGCGCAGGTCCATGCCGGTGCGCTCGAAAAACAAGGTGTCGGTGAGGGCGAGGTCGGTCATAGAACACTCCCTGGGCGAACCGTCCCAATATGGTCGCATAACCGGGCGAGAGAAAGGCGGGGCCTCCTTCTGCACCCTCGGCCGGCGGTTGTGCGGCGGCTTGCCGCAATGACTTAGCCCCGGCCGCAGCCGGTTGTCGCTGGCGCGAGCTTTGGTGTAGGCTCGCTGCGAGATCGCCGCTTTGCGGCAGAGCGCGTCCCGGTTGTGCATCGGCCGGGCGGCGAGCCCGACGGCCGCGCCCGGGAAGCCCGTATCCGCAAGGCCGCTTCGGGGCGCTCGCCGGTGGTGGGGGCATCCTGACGAACAAGAGGCTCGAGAGGCATGTTGCGGTTGATCAGGGGATTGGCATGGCCTGCGGCGCGAAAGGCCGCCGCGCTCTTTGGCCTCGCCGCGATCGGCATGGTCGCGCTCGCCGGGGCGGCCAGGGCCGCGAGCGGTTACGTGATCGGCCCGGAGCCATGGGAACTGGCAATGCAGGGCGCGGCCACCCCGGTCAAGGCGCGGGTCATCGAATTCCATCACGAGTTGCTGGCGATCATCTTTCTGATCACCATCCTCGTGCTGGGTCTGCTTGTCTATGTCATGGTGCGCTTCAACAGCCGGCGCCATCCGGTGCCGTCGCACACCACGCACAACACTCCGGTCGAGGTCTTGTGGACGGTGATCCCGGTCTTGATCCTCGTCATCATCGCCGTCCCGTCCTTCAAACTGATGTATTACATGGACCGGGTCCCGAACGCGGACATGACGATCAAGGTGACCGGACACCAGTGGTACTGGTCCTATGCCTATCCCGATCAGGGCGGGCTGTCCTTCGACAGCAACATCGTGCCGGAAGCCAACCTGAAGCCCGGCCAGCCGCGCCTCCTCACCGTCAACAACCCGCTCGTCGTTCCGGTCGGCGCCAAGGTGCGGGTCCTGATCGGCAGCACCGACGTGATCCACAGCTGGTTCGTGCCGTCCTTCGGCGTCCAGGAATACGCGATGCCCGGCCAGGTCAATGAAAGCTGGTTCCAGGTCGAACGCGCCGGCACCTATTACGGCGAATGCAACCAGATCTGCGGCGTCAATCACGCCTTCATGCCGATCGTCATCGAGGCCGTCCCAAAGGACCAGTTCCGCACCTGGCTCGCCGCGGCCAAAAAGAAGTTTGCCAGCAATGACGAGGGTGGCGCCGCCCTGCGCGTCGCCGCGCTTTCCGGGACGGCCGGCGCCGCGGCGCCGGCGTCCGCGGAAATTGCCCAAAGAGGCCAGCAATGACTCACCAGTCGTTTGTCGATACCACCGGGCACGGGCACGACGCGCACGGGCACTACCCAGGTTTTATCACCCGCTGGTTGATGTCGACCAACCACAAGGACATCGGCACCCTCTATCTGGTTTTTGCGATCACGGCCGGGACCATCGCCGGCGCGCTGTCGGTGGTGATGCGCGCGCAGCTCCTCTATCCGCATAACGAGTTCATCACCGACCACCAGGCCTATAATGTCATCGTGACCGCGCACGGCCTGATGATGGTGTTCTTCGCGGTCATGCCGGCGACCTTTGGCGGGTTTGGCAACTGGTTTGTGCCGCTGATGATCGGCTCGCCCGACATGGCCTTCCCGCGCCTCAACAACATCAGCTTCTGGCTGCTGGTCCCGGCCTTCCTGTTGCTCGCCTGCTCGACCGTAGTCGGTCCCGGCGCCGGCGTCGGCTGGACGCTCTATCCGCCATTGTCCAGCGTCGCCGGCCATCAGGGTCCCGCCGTCGATATGGTCATCTTCTCGCTGCACCTGGCGGGCGCCTCGTCGATCCTCAGCTCGATCAACTTCATCACGACGATCTTCAATATGCGCGCGCCCGGGATGACATTGCACAAGATGCCGCTGTTTGTGTGGTCGATCCTGGTCACCGCGTTCCTGTTGCTGCTGGCCTTGCCGGTCTTGGCGGGCGCGATCACGATGCTGTTGACCGACCGAAATTTCGGCACGACCTTTTTCGACCCGGCGGGCGGCGGCAGCCCGTTCCTGTTCCTGCACCTGTTCTGGTTCTTCGGCCACCCGGAAGTCTACATCATGATCCTGCCGGCCTTCGGCATGGTCAGCCAGATCGTCTCGACCTTTTCGAAAAAGCCGATCTTCGGCTATCTCGGCATGGCCTATGCGATGGTTGCGATCGGCGTCATCGGCTTTGTCGTGTGGGCGCACCACATGTTCACGACCGGGATGTCGGTCAATACCCGCGCCTATTTCACCGCAGCGACGATGGTCATCGCCGTGCCCACCGGGGTGAAGATCTTCTCGTGGATCGCGACGATGTGGGGCGGCTCCATCGAGTTCAAGACCCCGATGCTGTTCGCCATCGGCTTCATCTTTGTGTTCACGATCGGCGGCGTGACCGGCGTGGTGCTTGCCAACGCCGGCGTCGACATGGTGTTGCACAATACCTATTACGTGATCGCCCACTTCCACTATGTGCTGTCGCTCGGCGCGGTGTTCGGATTGTTCGCCGGATTCTACTACTGGATCGGCAAGATGTCGGGGCGGCAGTACAACGAGACCCTTGGCAAGATCCACTTCTGGATGATGTTCATCGGCGTCAACATCACCTTTTTCCCGATGCATTTCCTCGGGCTCGCCGGCATGCCGCGCCGCATCGCCGATTATCCCGACGCTTTTGCCGGCTGGAACTTCATCTGCTCGATCGGCGCCTTCATCTCCTATGCCGGGATGCTGCTCTTCGTTTTCATCGTGTTCCACACGCTGTTTTTCGGGCGCCGCGCCGAGGCCAATCCGTGGGGCGAGGGGGCGACGACGCTCGAATGGAAACTGTCCTCGCCGCCTCCGTTCCACAGCTATGAAGATCTGCCGATCATCAGCTAAAGAGCGGGGACCGCAATGACCGCCGAAGTGTCCGACGCCGTCCCGGCCGGCGACATCCGCCCGCGCGCGCCGGTCGCGGGCAGGGACGCCCCGGGCGTGGCAGGGGTCGGCGATTACGTCGCGATCCTGAAGCCGCGGGTCATGTCGCTCGTGGTGTTTACCGGGATTGTCGGGCTCCTCGTCGCACCCGGGCATCTCAACCCGGTATTGGCCGCGGTTGCGGTCCTGTGCATCGCGGTCGGCGCCGGCGCCGCGGGCGCCATCAACATGTGGTACGACCGCGACATCGACGCCTTGATGCGGCGCACCGCGTCCCGTCCCTTGCCCGCCGGCCGCATGATGCCGGGCGAGGCGCTCGGCTTCGGGGTCGTGCTCGGCTCCGGCGCGGTCTTGGTCATGGGCCTTGCGGTCAACCTCGTCGCCGCGGTGTTGCTGGCTCTGACGATCGGCTTCTACGTCTTTGTCTACACGATATGGCTCAAGCGGCGCACGCCGCAGAACATCGTCATCGGCGGCGCCGCCGGCGCCTTTCCGCCGATGATCGGCTGGGCGGCGGCGAGCGGGCAGATCGGCTGGGGCGCGATCCTGCTGTTTGCCATCATCTTCTTCTGGACCCCGCCGCATTTCTGGGCCTTGTCATTGTACCGCAGCAGCGAATACGCCAAGGCCGGCGTGCCGATGCTGCCGGTGGTGGCGGGACCGCGCGAAACCAAGCGCCAGATGGTGTTCTACACCCTCGTGCTGTGGCCGATCGCGCTGGCGCCGTGGCTGGTCGGGCTCGCCGGACCCCTCTACGGCGCCTCCTCTCTGGCTCTGTCGGCGGGGTTCACCGCGATGGCGCTCAAGGTCTGCCGCGACGAGACCGACCGGAGCGCCCGCCATATGTTCACCTTCTCGCTTCTGTACCTGTTTCTGATCTTCTCCTTGCTGTTGGTCGATCACATGGGATGGCACTGATGGTCATCGAGCCGGAAGGCGAGCGCGCGCGCACGATCCGGGCGCGCAACCGGGCGGTCATGGCCGCGCTTTTGTTTCTTGTCGCCCTGTTCTATGCCGTCGCGATCGTGCGGATGGGAGGGTGGGGATGAGGCGGCCCCGGTAAACCGCCGCATTGGCGACGAGCGGGACGCGGATTGAGAGAAATCAGCAGAGGCCGAGAGCGATGAGCGAGCAGCACGTCGAGGCGCATGGCGCGCCGAAACACCCCTATCATCTCGTCGACCCGAGCCCGTGGCCGATCCTCGGCGCCTTCGCCGGCGGCCTGTTGCTGACCGGCGTCCTCCTTTGGATGCACGGCGACGGTCTGATCCTGATGTTCATCGGCGCCTTCTGCGTGCTCGCGATCATGTTCCTGTGGTGGCGCGACGTCGTGCGCGAGGCGACTTTTCAGGGCTATCACACGCCGATCGTGCAGCTCGGGCTGCGCTACGGCATGGCCCTGTTCATCGCTTCCGAGGTCATGTTCTTTGTCGCCTTCTTCTGGGCCTTCTTTGCGTCGAGCCTGTTTCCGAGCGCGGCGATCGGGGGCGTGTGGCCGCCCAAGAACATCCATCCCTTCGACGCCTTCGAGTTTCCGTTTCTGAACACCCTCATTCTGCTGCTCTCGGGCACGACGGTGACCTGGGCGCATCACGAGCTCCTGGAGGGCAACCGCGCCGGCCTGTTGCGCGGTCTCGCCGTCACGATCTTTCTCGGCTGCTGCTTCACCTCGTTGCAAGGCTTTGAATACAGCAATGCCGCCTTCGGCTTCCGGGACGGCATCTATCCTTCGACCTTCTTCATGGCGACCGGGTTTCACGGATTTCACGTGATCGTCGGCACCATTTTCCTGTGCGTCTGCCTGTACCGAGCATGGCTTGGACATTTCCGCCCCGATCATCATTTCGGCTTCGAAGCGGCGGCGTGGTACTGGCACTTTGTCGACGTGGTCTGGCTGTTTCTGTTCACCTTCATCTATTGGTGGGGCGAGGGATCGTACGGCGCCACCGGGGTCATCCACTGAGAGCCTGTGAGCGCCTGTTTGAGTCGCGGTCGTGCCGTGAAGTCGGCGGAATACGCTGCGCTATTCCGCCCTACGCTTCATGCGTGTCGGGAACGGTTGTAGGGCGGAAAAGCGTAGCGCATTCCGCCGCGTTTCCGTGCAAAAGCCCCCGAGGTAACGGGGCCGCAGGTTCGGCGCGAAGTTTTGTCCTATCCAAAGCCGCTTGGTCGCCCCCATTTGCATTGGAAACCAGGGCTTGACGGCCACGCGCGGACATCTCCCGGCATGAACGGATTCGATTTGCGCCATTCCGGCCTGAGCGGCGCGGTTGCGGGCGCGCACAGGGCGATCGGTTTTCGTCCGCGGCTGTGGCCGACGGTGTTCGCGCTGCCGGTCCTTGTGCTGCTGCTCGCTCTCGGCGTCTGGCAGGTCCAGCGGCTGCACTGGAAGGAAGGGCTGATCGCCGAGCGCCAGGCGGCGACCAGCGCCGCCCCGGTGCCGGTGCCGGCAAGCCTCGATCGGCCCCGCAGCGACATGGAGTTCCGCCACGTCTTCGCTCGCGGCGTTTTTCTCAACGACAAGGAGATCTACGTCTATGCCGCGCCGCGCGCCGGCGAGATCGGGTTCGACGTCTTGACGCCGCTGGTGCAAAAGGACGGGCAAATCGTTTTTGTCAATCGCGGCTTTGTCCCGGTCGGGCTGCGCGATCCGGAAAAGCGCGCCGCCGGCGAGATCGCGGGCCCGGTGCGGGTCGCGGGCCTGTTGCGGCTGCCGCCCGCCGGCAAGCCGAACTGGTTCGTCCCCGCCAACGATCCCCGTCACAATCGCTGGTTCTGGATCGATCTTGCCAACATGGCCGCCGCCGACGGGCTCTCCCGGGTGGCGCCGTTCTACGTCGACGCCGATGCGACCCCGAACCCCGGCGGCTGGCCGGAGGGCGGGCTGACCCGCGTGCACCTGCCGAACAACCATCTGCAATATGCGCTGACCTGGTTTTCCCTGGCGGTTGCGCTGTTGGTGATTTATGTGCTCTATCACCGCAAACCGGGAGCGAGATGACCGCCTATCAGGATCTCGAAGCGCGTTTTCGCCGGCTCTCATTGCTCGACGAGGCGATCCGGCTGCTGCGCTGGGACGCGGCGGCGATCATGCCCGAGGGCGGCGCCGGCGGCCGGGCCGAGCAGCTCGCCCTGCTGCGTCTCCTTGTCCATGAAACGCTGACTGCCCCCGAAATCCCCGATCTTCTCGCCGCGGCCGAGGCGGATGCGGCGGCGCTCGACCCCTGGCGGCAGGCGAATGTGCGCGAGATGCGCTGGCGCTGGCGGCACCAGGCGGCAGTGCCGGCCGAACTGGTCGCGGCGCGCTCGCGCGCCTGTTCGCACTGCGAGATGATCTGGCGCCGGGCGCGGGCGGCGGACGATTTCGCCGCCGTCCTTCCGGCTTTCGAGCGCGTTCTCGCATTGACCCGCGAGGTCGCTGCCGCCAAGGCGGCGGCGCTCGGCTTGAGCCCTTACGAAGCCCTCCTCGATCAGTACGAGTCCGGCATCGGGGTGGCGGCGATCGACCGCCTTTTCGACGAACTGGTCCGCTTTCTGCCCGATCTCGTCGACGGCGTGCTGGCACGGCAAAGCACAATGCCGCAGGCGCCGCCGCCCGCAGGGCGGTTCCCGGCGGCGGCGCAGCGCCGCGCGGCGATGCGGCTGATGGAGCGCATCGGCTTCGACTTCGCGCATGGCCGGCTCGATGAGAGCGCGCATCCGTTCTGCGGCGGCACCCCGGACGATGTGCGGATCACTGCCCGCTATGACGAGGGCGACTTCCTGCCGGGGCTGATGGCGGTCTTGCACGAGACCGGACACGCGCTCTACAAGCGCGGCCTGCCCGCCGCCTGGCGCTGGCAGCCGGTCGGCGCCGCCCTCGGCATGGCCGTGCACGAGAGCCAGTCGCTGCTCCTGGAAATGCAGGTGTGCCGCAGCCGCGCCTTTTTCGGTTTTGCCGCGCCGCTCCTGCAGGCGGAGCTGGGCGGTGAAAAGGGCTGGGACGCCGATCGGCTCTATCGCCGCGCCACTCACGTCAGGCGCAGCCTGATCCGGGTCGAGGCCGACGAGGTCACCTATCCGTTGCACGTGATCCTGCGCACTCGGCTCGAACGGGCGCTGATCGCAGGCGATCTCGCATTGCGGGATCTGCCCGGCGCCTGGGCCGACGGGCTCGCCTCGCTGCTCGCCGTCAGGCCGGGGGACGACCGCGAGGGCTGCCTGCAGGACATTCACTGGTATGAAGGCCTCTTTGGCTATTTCCCGACCTATACGCTCGGCGCCCTCTTGGCGGCCCAATTGTTCGCGGCGGCACGGCGCGAGGTCGCGGGGCTTGAGGCGGCGATCGCCGCGGGCCGGTTCGCGCCGCTCTTCCTTTGGCTCGGCGCGCATGTGCACGGCAAGGGATCGCTGCTGCCGACCGACGAGCTGATCGAGAGCGCGACCGGCGCCCCGCTCGGGACCGAGAGCTTCGAGCGCCACTTGCGCGAGCGCTATCTGACATGAGCCGCGCCGCCGGCGCGCAACCGAGCGGGCAGGGGGGCGTTAGCGGACTGATGCAACGAGTTGGGGGACGACGTGCTCGACAGTGCCGCACCAGAACCGAGTGTCGCGGGCGACCGCGAGGCCGCGCTCGCCCGTTTCGAGGCGATCCGCCGCGATACGGAAGCGCTCGCGATCAATCTGACCGCCGAAGACCAGGCGATCCAGTCGATGCCGGACGTCAGCCCGACAAAGTGGCATCTCGCGCATACCAGCTGGTTCTTTGAAACGTTCATTCTGGCCGGCTTCGACCCCGACTACCAGCCCTTTGATCCGGCCTTCGCCTATCTGTTCAACTCCTATTACGAGGCGGCCGGACCGCGCCATCCGCGGCCCGAGCGGGGATTCCTGTCGCGGCCGACGCTCGACACGGTCGCCGCCTATCGCGACCATGTCGGCGCCGCGGTGGCGCGCTTTGCCGCGCGCGCCGGTGCGGCGCGATGGCGCGAGGCCGCGCCGCTCGTCGAGCTTGGCCTCCACCACGAGCAGCAGCATCAGGAACTGATCCTGATGGACATCAAGCACGTGTTCTCGGTCAACCCGCTCCTGCCCGGCTATCAGGCGCCGCAATTGAAGGCGCAGCGCAGCGTCGCGCCGCTCGACTGGGTCGAATTCGCGGGCGGGCTCTGCGAAATCGGGCATCAGGGTCCGGGTTTTGCCTTTGACAACGAGGCGCCGCGCCACAAGGTCTGGCTCGAACCCTTCCGCCTTGCCTCGCGCCCGGTGACCTGCGGCGAATATCTCGACTTCGTCGAGGATGGCGGCTATCGCCGTCCCGAATTCTGGCTGTCCGACGGCTGGGCGGCGGTCGGCCAATACGGCTGGCAGGCGCCGCTCTATTGGCGGCGCGAGGACGGCGGGGGGTGGTCGATCTTCACGCTCAGCGGATGTCGCCGGCTGAACCCGGCCGAGCCGGTCTGCCATGTCAGTTTCTACGAGGCCGACGCCTTTGCCCGCTGGGCCGGCAAGCGGCTGCCGAGCGAGGAGGAATGGGAGGTCGCGGCCGCCGATCTGCCGGTCGCGGGGAATTTTGCCGATAGCGGCCGATTGCACCCCTGCGCCGCCGGGACAGGCGGCCTGCCTCTGGCCCAGATGTTCGGCGACGTGTGGGAATGGACGAAGAGCCCCTATGTCGCCTATCCGCGCTTTCGTCCGGTGACGGGCGCGATCGGCGAGTACAACGGCAAGTTCATGTGCAACCAGATGGTCCTGCGCGGCGGCGCCGCGGTCACGCCGGCCGGGCATCTCCGCGCCACCTACCGCAACTTCTTCCCGCCGGCGGCGCGCTGGGTCTTTGCCGGGTTGCGGCTGGCGGAGGATGCGTAATGCGGGGTGGCGCACGCCTCAGCTTTCACGATCTCGGCCAGAGTGAAGAGAGCTTTCGCGACGCCGTCCTTGCCGGATTGACAAAATCCCGCAAATCGATCCCCTGCAAATTTCTCTACGACGCGCGCGGCTCGGCCCTGTTCGAGGAGATCTGCCGGCTGCCGGAATACTATCCGACCCGCACCGAGACCCTGATCCTCGAAGAGAATGCCGCGTCCGTCGCGGCGCGCATGGGGCCGGAATGCTGTATTGTCGAATTCGGCAGCGGCGCCAGCCAAAAAGCGCGCCTGCTCTTGGAGGCGCTCGAACGCCCGGCCGCCTATGTCGCCGTCGACATCTCGCGCGATCACCTGCGCGCCGCGGCGGCGAGCCTCGCCGAGGATTTTCCTGCGCTCCCGGTCATCGCCGTCTGCGGCGACTACACGCGGCCGTTTCGGCTGCCGCCTCTGCCCGAGCCGGTCGACCAGCGGGTCGGGTTTTTCCCGGGCTCGACGATCGGCAATTTCGAGCCCGAGGAGGCCCTCTCCTTTCTCGTCAATTGCCGCCGGCTGCTCGGGCCCGGCGGCGACATGATCGTCGGCGTCGATCTGAAAAAGGAGCCGGAAATCCTCGACGCCGCCTATAACGACCGCGCCGGCGTGACCGCCGCCTTCAATCTCAATCTGCTGGCGCGGATCAACCGCGAATTGGGCGCCGCCTTCGACCTCGACCGCTTCGAGCATGTCGCGTTCTACAATGAGGCCGAGGGGCGGGTGGAAATCTATCTGAAGAGCCTTGCCGACCAGGAGGTGCGCGTTGCCGGCGTGCGCATCCGCTTCGCCCGGGGCGAACTGATCCATACCGAATATTCCTACAAATACGCGGTCGCCGAATTCCGGCAATTGGCGCGCCGCGCCGGGTTCCGCCCGGTCGAGACCTGGATCGACCGCGGCGAATTGTTCAGCGTGCATTATTGCGCGGGCGGGTGAACGGCCCTCTCCGACGGTGCGGCCGTTCCCTCACCCGGCCGCCGCTTCGCGGCGGCCACCCTCTCCCGCATTGCGGGAGAGGGTTCTGACCGACACCTTCGCACGAACAACCCTCTCCCGCACCGCGGGAGAGGGTGCCCGGCCGAAAGGCCGGGCGGGTGAGGGTCTATCCCCAACCGATCTTGTCTCAACGGACGAAAGTCGTCTTATCAGGTTCCTCTTTACCTTATTAGTTCAAAATCTTCGTCTGGCTCCGCATAGTGAAAAATTTCTCCTTGGTCAGTTTTTACAAGTACGCCAGACTTCAAGTATTTCCACTGTGCTTTCGGATATTCCTTGGTGAATTCTTCGGTGTCGATTGAGCAAACCACTGTACCGGGTTGGCCGTGCCACAGCCGAACACGATCCCCGATCCTTACCTCTCGACCGTCAGGATACTTCATGTGTCATGCCCTGATATGCGGTCGCACAAACAACCCTCTCCCGCACCGCGGGAGAGGGTGCCCGGCCTGAATGGCCGGGCGGGTGAGGGTCTATCCGCCGCTCAGTGCCCGCAGGATCGTGTCCACGACTCCGTCGATATTTGTGAGAATATCGTTATTCCAGAAGCGCAGTACGTGCCAGCCTTCATTTTCAAGCCGCGCCGTGCGGCTTGCATCATTCGGATCTGAAGCATGTTGGCCGCCGTCGGCTTCGATCACGAGTCGGTATTGAGTGCATGCAAAATCCACGATGAAACCGCCGATCGGATGTTGCCGGCGGAACTTGTAGCCCGCCAAACGCCGATCCCGTAAAGCCGCCCACAACCGGCGCTCGGCATCGGTCGAGGCCTGCCGCAATTGGCGTGCCTTTCGGTTCGGCATGACTGTTCCGCATCCCCGGCACCCTCACCCGGCCGCCGCCTCGCGGCGGCCACCCTCTCCCGCAATGCGGGAGAGGGTTCCGGAGCTGGCGGAATGCGCTCCGCTTCGCTACGCTTTTCCGCCCTACAACCGTAGAACAGAGATGGACGATATAGGGTGAGTTTCAACTTTTGAGATGGTCAAGCCGTCGCGCCGCCGTCGACCGGCAGGGCCGCGCCGGTGACGAAGGAGGCCTCGTCGGACAGCAGAAACAGGGCGGCGTTGGCGATCTCCTCGGGGCGGCCGGTGCGGCCCAGCGGGATCTGCCGGCCGCGCTGTGCGACGAGCGCTTCCTTGTCCGTGCCGGCGGTGCGCTGCTGGTCGGGGCGGGCGACAAAGACGCGCAGCATCGGCGTGTCGATCGGGCCGGGGCAGATCGCGTTGACGCGGATCTTGTCCGGCGCGAGGCGCTTGGCGAGCGCCTTGACAAAACCGACGACGCCGAATTTCGCCATCGAATAGACCGGGCTGAACCCCGAGCCCTGCAACCCCGAGGTCGAGGCGGTGTAGAGCAGGGCGCCGCCGCCGCGGGCGCGGATCTCGGGGATCGCCGCCTCGGTCGTGACCAGCACGGTGCGCAGGTTCAGATCGAGCGCCAGCGCGAAATCGGCCATGTCGATGCCCTCGATCGCGGCGGGGCCGGGATGGCCGACATGGTTCCATACGAAATCGAGCCCGCCAAAGGCGTTGGCGGTGCGGCGCACGATCTCGCGGGCAAAACCGTCCTCGCGCAGATCGCCGACGATGCCCAGGGCCCGGCCGCCCGCGGCGGCGATCTCGCTCGTGACGCTCTCGACCCCGGCCGCGTCGATGTCGACGACCCCGACCGCCGCACCTTCGCGCGCAAAGCGCAGCGCTCCGGCCCTCCCCATCCCCGAGGCTGCCGCCGTGACGATGCCGATCTTGCCTTCGAGCCGCATGACCTTCCTCCTCGAACGCATTCAAGAAAACAACATTTTAGCGCAAAGGCCGCAAAGGTCGCGCAAAGGACGCCAAGGCGATCTTAGTGCCCTTTGCGCATCCTTAGCGTCCTTTGCGATGAAGTGTTTATTTTTCAGGCGGCGGCGCTCTTGCCGTCGTAGAGCCGGTCGAGCGCCTCGCCGTAGATTTCGCGAATGGCATGGCGCCGGATCTTCAGGGTCGGCGTCAACTGGCCGTTGGCGATCGTGAAGGGCTCGGCGGCGATCATGAAGCGCCGCACGCGCTCGGCCGGCGCCAGGATCTGGTTGACGCGGGCGACGGCGGCCGCGACCGCTTTTTGCGGGTCGGTCCCTGCCGCGATATGCTCCGGGTCGGCGACGAGAACGGCGACGAGATAAGGCCGCCGCTCGCCGGACACCATCGCCTGGGCGATTTCCGGTTCGAGGGTCAGATAGCCTTCGACGCGCGCCGGCGCGATCATCTCGCCGCCGGAATTCTTGATGAAGTCGCGCTTCCTGTCGGTGATGCGGACATAGCCGTCGCCGTCGATCTCTCCGACGTCGCCGGTATGAAGCCAGCCCCCGGCGAGGGCGCGGGCGGTCCCCTCGGGATCGTTCCAGTAGCCTTTCATGACATTGTCGCCCCGGGCCAGGAGCTCGCCATCCTCGGCAAGGCGCACCGACACGCCGTCGAGCGGCGGGCCGACGGTGTCGATCTTGACCCGCCCGGGCGGGTTGCAGCAGATCACCGGCCCTGCCTCGGTCTGGCCGTAGCCCTGCAATAACGTAATCCCGAGGGCGAGAAAAAAACGGCCGATCTCGGGGTTGAGCGGCGCCCCGCCCGAGATCATCGCTTTCAGCCTGCCGCCAAAGCGGCGGCGCAATTTCGCTCGCACCAATCGGTCGAGGAGGGGATCGAGCGCGCGCTCGGCCGCGCTCGGCCGCTCGCCCGCGATCCGCTTCTTTCCGATCGCCACCGCCTGACCGAACAGATGGCGGCGCATGCGGCTCTCGCGCTCGACCGTGCGGCAGATGCGCTGGTGCAGGATCTCGTAGAGCCGCGGCACCGCGGTCATGATCGTCGGTCGCGCTTCCAGCATGTTGGCGGCCAGCGTGTCGGCCCCCTCGGCAAAATAGATTTCGGCGCCGATCGAGATCGGAAACATCATCCCCGCCGTGTGCTCGTAGGAATGCGACAACGGCAGAAACGAAAGGAACACCTCTGCGCCCAGTCCCAACAATTCGAGCACGCGATAGGCGCCGCGGCAATTGGCGAGAATATTGCGGTGCGTGATCATGACGCCTTTCGGGATGCCGCCGGTTCCCGAGGTGTAAATGAGACAGGCGGTGTCCTCGGGGGCGAGGGCGCTGATCCGTTCGACGATGTCCTCATCCGCCGCACCGCCCTGCGCCAGGACCGTGTCCCAGGAGTAGAGGTCGACGCTGCTCGCCTGCCCGGTTGCCGCCTCGATCGCGATCACCTTGTGCATCGCGGCGGCCTGATTGGCCGCGGCGAGCACGCGAGCCGACAGGGCCGGCTTCGAGACGATGGCGGCGACGGCGCCGCTGTCGGCGAAGAGGTGGCGGTGGTCCTCGACGCTGTTGGTCGTATAGGCCGGCACCGTGACGGCGCCGGCGCTCATGATCGCAAGGTCGGCGACGACCCATTCCGGCCGGTTCTCGGCGACGAGCGCGACGCGGTCGCCGCGCCCGATGCCGAGCGCAGAGAGCCCCAGCGCCAGACGCCGCACGCTGTCCGCAGCCGCCGCCCAGCTCGTCGGGCGATAGCGGCCCTCCGCCTTCGCCCACAAGAACGGTTTGTCCCCGCGCCGCGCGGCCTCGGCAAAAAACATCGCCGGCAGGCTGCGGCAAGTCTCGTAATCCATGGTTCCCCCGACCTCGCCGCCGCTGTTCTACGAGGTTCGCCGGCGGCGCGGAAGTGACGGCATGCTTGGTGCCCCCCGCCGCCGGTCCCATATCTCGCCGGTAAAGACGTCGAGGAAAACCGATGAGCGCGATCGCCGAAACAGCGCAAGGGCCGGCAGCCCTGCCGGAATGGGATCTGTCCGACCTCTATCCCGGACGCGACAGCGCGGCGCTCGCGCACGATCTCGCAAGCCTCGCCGCCGACGCCGATTCGTTCCGCGCCGCATTCGCGGGACGGCTCGCCGATCTCTCGGGGGCCGAACTCGGCGCCGCGGTAGCGCGCTACGAAGACTTGCAGGAACGCGCCGGCCGCCTGACCAGCTACGCCTCGCTGGTCCGCGCCGGCGATCTCGCCGACCCGGAAATCGGGCGCTTCTTCCAGACAATCGAGGAGCGGGTCAACGCGGCCGAAACGGCATTGCTGTTCTTCACGCTCGAACTCAATCGGCTCGACGAGGATACGCTGGACGCGAAGCTGGCGGACCCGGCGCTCGCCCGTTACCGGCCGTGGCTGCGCGACCTGCGCGCCTTCCGGCCCCATCAGCTCGCCGACGATCTCGAAACGCTGCTGCACGAGAAATCCGTCTCCGGCCGCGCCGCCTGGGTGCGGCTCTTCGACGAGACCGTCGCCGATCTGCGCTTTCCGTTTCGCGGCCGGGACCTCTGCGAGCCCGAGGCGCTCGATCTGTTGTCCAACCCCGACCCGGAGATTCGCCGCGAGGCGGGGCTCGCCGTCGGCGAGGTGCTGGGCCGGCACGAGCGCGTCTTTGCCTTGATCACCAACACCCTCGCCAAGGACAAGGAGACCGAGGACCGCTGGCGCCGCTTCCCGCGGCCGATCTCGGCGCGCAATCTCGCGAATTTTGTCGAGGACGAGGTCGTCGACGCCTTGATTGCCGCGGTGCGGGCGAGCTATCCCCGCCTGTCGCACCGCTATTATCGGCTGAAGGCGCGTTGGTTCGGGGTCGAGCGATTGCCGTTCTGGGACCGCAATGCGCCCCTGCCCGGAGAGGAGGACCGCACGATCCCATGGTCCGAGGCCGAGGCAACGGTGCTCGCCGCCTATCGCCGCTTCTCGCCCGAGATGGCGGCGGTCGGCGAGCGCTTTTTCCGCGCGCCGTGGATCGACGCGCCGGTGCGGCGCGGCAAGTCGCCCGGCGCCTTCGCCCACCCGACGGTGCCGAGCGCGCATCCCTATCTGCTGCTGAACTACCAGGGCCGGGTGCGCGACGTGATGACCCTGGCGCACGAGCTGGGCCACGGCGTCCATCAGGTTCTGGCGGCCCCGCAGGGCTATCTGATGGCGGACACGCCGCTGACCCTGGCCGAGACCGCCTCGGTGTTCGGCGAGATGCTGACCTTCCGCGCGCTCCTCGCCGGCGAGAGCGACCCCGGCAAGCGCCGGGTCATGCTGGCGCAGAAGGTCGAGGACATGCTCAACACGGTGATCCGCCAGATCGCCTTTGTCACCTTCGAGGAGCGCGTCCATGACGAGCGCCGCGAGGCCGAATTGACCCCGGCGCGGCTCGCCGAGATCTGGCTCGAGGTGCAGCGCGAAAGCCTCGGCCCGGCGCTCGACCTGGGCGGCGTCTACCGGCATTATTGGGAATACATCCCGCATTTCATTCATACGCCGTTCTACGTCTATGCCTATGCGTTCGGCGACTGCCTGGTCAATTCGCTCTACGCGGTCTATGAGGAGGCGCATCAGGGCTTTGCCGAGCGCTATCTGGCGATGCTGCGCGCCGGCGGCACAGTGCGGCATCGCGAACTCCTGGCGCCGTTCGGGCTCGACGCCGGCGATCCCGCCTTCTGGTCGAAGGGGCTGTCGGTGATCGCCGGTTTGATCGACGAACTCGAACGCCTGGGCTGATCCCGTGCTGTGCCTGAAGCGTCTATCTCGCCTCGCCCCTCACCCCCTCCCTCTCCCCGCACTGCGGGGAGAGGGAGGGACCCGCGGATCCCCGGATCAAGTCCGGGGAGGAGGGTGAGGGGCTTTCCCGAATGCAGCCGCGCCAAAAGCCTTGACCGACGACAATTCCTTTACCGGGCGGGTGCGCCGCTATGCCCAGGTGTCGACCGCGATGGGCGGATTGGCGGCGCGGCTCGCCGGCGAGCGCTATCTGGGTCTCAGTCTCGACCGCGGCCGCCACGCGGCCGAATTGAAAGCGGCCTTGGGCGGCATCAAGGGGCCGCTGATGAAGGTAGCGCAGCTCCTGGCGACGATCCCCGACGCATTGCCGCAGGAATATGTCCAGGAACTCGTGCAATTGCAGGCCAACGCGCCGGCAATGGGCTGGCCCTTTGTGCGGCGGCGCATGGCCGGCGAGTTGGGGCCGGGATGGGAGCGCCGGTTCAAGAGCTTTGAGAGGATCGCGGCGCGCGCCGCTTCGCTCGGGCAGGTGCACCGGGCCCAGGCGCTCGACGGCACCAAGCTCGCCTGCAAATTGCAGTACCCCGACATGGCCTCGGCGGTCGAGGCCGATCTCGGGCAGTTGAAACTGGTGATGAGCCTCTACGAGCGCTACGACCGCGCGATCAGCACCGCCGAGATCCACGCCGAGATCGCCGAGCGGCTGCGCGAGGAACTCGATTACGAGCGCGAGGCCGCGCATATGCGGCTCTACGGCATGATCCTCGGCGGCGAGGAGGGGGTCGCGGTGCCGGCTCCCTATCCCGAATTGTCGACGCGGCGGCTGTTGACGATGACCTGGCTCGACGGCGCGCCGATCCTCGATGCAGTCGAGGCGCCGCTTGAACTGCGCAACCGGATCGCCTTGCGCATGTTCCGCATCTGGTACGTGCCGTTCTATTACTACGGCGTGATCCATGGCGACCCGCATCTCGGCAATTACACGGTGGCCCCGGACGATGCCGTGAACCTCCTGGACTTCGGCTGCATCCGGATCTTCCCGGCGTCCTTTGTGCGTGGCGTCATCGATCTCTACCACTCGCTCGAACGGGGCGATCGCGATCTTGCCGTCCATGCCTATGAGAGCTGGGGCTTCCGCGATCTGTCGCACGAGATGATCGAGGTGCTGAACCGCTGGGCCCTGTTCGTTTACGGGCCGCTGCTCGAAGACCGCGAGCGGCTGATCCAGGAAGAGGCGAGCGGGATCTACGGCCGCGAGGTGGCCGAGACCGTGCATCGCGACATCCGCCGTTTGGGCGGGGTGCGGCCGCCGCGCGAATTCGTGTTCATGGACCGCGCCGCGGTCGGCCTCGGCTCGGTGTTTCTGCATCTGCAGGCCGAGATCAACTGGCATCGCGTCTTTCGCGACCTGATCGAAGATTTCGACGAGACGGCGCTCGCCGCCCGGCAGAAGGCCGCCCTGGAAAAGGCCGGCGTGCCGGTCCCCTCCGTGGCCGCTACCGGACCGCGGGC
>DATFCQ010000040.1:0-6284 GCA_035252905.1 Allostellaceae bacterium
GCTGCGGTACGCCGCGAAATCTGGGCGCATCACATTTTTTGCACGTCCCGCAGAGGCGGCGAAATCATCGAAAGACCCCGCGACATCTGGAACCGCATGGCGGACGCTCTCGCCTATGCCGCGTAATTCGATAAAGTCGAGATGAGTTATTGTAACAAAAACTCGTCTGGGAGGCGAGGATCTCATGCCAGCCGGGTCAAATCGCAAGGGCATCGGTGGGCGACCCCGTGGCGCGCCGACGACGGTCCTACGCCTGCTCCTGCCGCTCGCCAATCTCGCCCGCCACCTGCGCGAGGGAACATTGCGCGCCGGCGACATCAACGCCTTTCTCGATATCGAAGCGGTCGAAAAGGGCTCGGTGCCGCTGGTCGAATGCACCACCGCCTGCGGCTTCCCATCGCCTGCCGACGACTATCTCGACCGTCCCCTCAATTTCAACGAGCTGCTGATCCGCAATCCGGCCGCCACCTTCGCCGTCCGCCTCGCCGGCGAGAGCATGACCGGCGCCGGCCTATTCCCGGGCGACATTGCTGTCGTCGACCGCTCGCGCCGAGGCCCGGCTGCATCGTGCTGGCCCTGCTCGACGGCGAATTCACGGTCAAGCGTTACCGGCCGCGCAATAATCGGATCGTACTGCAAGCCGAGAACCCCGTCTTTCCCGACATCGAGATCACCGAGGATCACGCCTTCGGGGTCTGGGGCGTCGTCACAAAGTCGATCCGCATGCTGTGAAGCGATGTCCGGCTCGGTCGCTCTCTCATGACGTTCTGCACGGCCATTCGGACCTGATCCTGGACAGCTGTTCGGCAGGGGTTCGCCTGGTCTCGATAAGGGTATACTCAGCGCATTCGGCGGCTTCTTTGAGCGCGGTCGCGGTGTTTTGAGACACCGGGCGGCTGATTGCGCGCTGGGGCCCGCCCATTTCTTCCGTGCTCAGCTGCGGTGTGCAAGTGCTGCCTCAAAAAAAGAGCTGAGCATTCGATACTGCCCTGCCGGACCTTTCTGAGATGATGCAATAGCCGATGTCTCGATTACAGTGGGTTAAATAGGGGGAGAAGGCCGCTTCGGTCATCGTCTCCCAAATCGGGATGAGATCTCGTCTTGATTGTTTACCTTCAGCAGCAAACGCTTGCAGGAGCCGGAGCAGCATGCCGGGCCTCATCGAGGATTACGCGATCATCGGCAATTGCGAGAGTGCGGCATTGGTGGGCCACGACGGTTCGATCGACTGGCTCGCCTTGCCACGCTTTGATTCGGCAGCCTGCTTTGCCGCTCTGCTGGGCAGCCCGGAGAACGGGCGCTGGCGGATCGCCCCGAAGGGCGATGCCCGAACGACCCGCTGTTATCGCGAGGACACACTCATCCTGGAGACCCGGTTCGAAACATCTGATGGTGCCGTCACTTTGGTGGACTGCATGGGCCGGCGCGAAGGCTGCGCCGATCTCGTCCGTCTGGTCAAGGGCGAGCGCGGCTGCGTCCAGCTGACGATGGAGCTGGTGATCCGGTGCGAGTACGGATCGATCATACCCTGGGTGAGACGGCTCGACGACGGTCGGCATACCGCGGTGGCCGGTCCCGATCGCCTGACCCTCTCGACTCCGGTCAAAACACACGGCGAGAACCTGCGAACGCTCGCCGAGTTCTCGGTTCATGCCGGCGAGGAGATCCCGTTTGTTCTGACCTGGTCCCCGTCTTTTGCCGGGATCCCCAAATCCGCCGATGCGGTCTCCACGATCGAGGAAGCGAGCGCAGGATGGCGCGAATGGGCGAAGTCTCACAAACTGGAGGGCAGCGGCGAGTGGTCGGAGGCGGTGCTGCGCTCATTGATAACCTTGAAGGCGCTCGCGCATCGCGAAACCGGCGGGATCGTCGCAGCGGCGACGACGTCCTTGCCGGAGCAGCTCGGCGGCCCGCGGAACTGGGATTATCGTTTCTGCTGGCTGCGCGATGCGACCCTGACGCTTTACGCGCTGTTGAATTCCGGTTTTCTGGAAGAGGCCGCTGCCTGGCGCGATTGGCTGCTGCGCGCCGTCGCAGGCTCGCCCGTACAAATGCAGATCATGTACGGAATCGCTGGAGAGCGCCGTCTGACCGAATACGAGGTCCGCTGGCTGCGGGGCTATGAAGATGCCGCACCGGTGCGGGTCGGTAATGCTGCTGCCGACCAGCTTCAGCTGGATGTTTATGGCGAGGTCCTCGATGCCCTCTACCAGGCGCGCCGGATGGGGCTTGCCCCGAACGAGGCCGCCTGGAACCTGGAACGAGAGCTGGTCGGGTATCTGGAAAAGATCTGGCGCCAGCCCGATGAGGGGCTTTGGGAAGTGCGCGGAGGACGGCGACAGTTTACCCACTCCAAGGTCATGGCCTGGGTCGCCTTCGACCGCGGGGTCCGCTCGGTCGAGGAGTTTGGGTTGCCGGGTCCGGCGGAGCGCTGGCGCGCTGTGCGCGAGCAGATCCATCAGGAAGTGTGCCGAAATGGCTTCGACCCCAAGCTCAACTCCTTCGTCCAGTCCTACGGATCAAAACAGCTCGATGCGAGCCTTCTGCTGTTGCCGCTGGTCGGCTTCCTGCCGGCTGATGACCCTCGCATTATCGGGACAGTCGCCGCCATCGAGCGGTCTCTGCTGAGGGATTGCTTTGTCGCGCGTTACAACACGGCCAGCGCTGTCGACGGCTTGCCGGGGGACGAAGGCACCTTCCTCGCCTGCAGCTTCTGGCTTGCCGACAACTACATCCTGCAGGGCCGGTATGCCGACGCGCGCAGGATGTTTGAGCGGCTTCTCGATCTGCGCAACGATGTCGGTCTGCTGGCGGAGGAATACGACCCGCGAGCCCGACGCCAGGTCGGGAATTTCCCGCAGGCGTTCTCACATGTCGCCCTGATCAACACGGCGCATAATTTGACGCGGGCTTATGGACCAGCCCAGCATCGGGCCGAGAGCGAGGAAACTACGGGCTCCGATGCTTTGCGGCCAGGCCGCTGAAACCGTCATTTCCAGCATTGTTTTGCCGCTGAGAAGGAAGCATCGGAGGACAGAATGGCAACGGGCGCATCCAACAGGAGAGAAAAGCATGACAGGGGGCCGGTCGCGAGCGTGACCCATTCCCTGAAGGGCATCGACCTTCCGGCAAGAAAGTCCGATCTGCTGGATCAGGCCAGGAAAAATCATGCCGAGCGCGCGGTTCTCGACCTTATCGAGGCGATGCCGGACCAGGACTACGGCACCATGGCCGAGGTGATGAAGGGGTTCGGCAAGGCTCGCTGAGCTCTACTCGAAACAGCGGCATGGGTTCCCGTTTGGGCCGGTGCCGAGCCCTGCGGGAAGAGCGGAAGGCGATCCGGCGCGCTGACGGCGTCGCGTATCATACGCGCATCGCGGATACAGCAATCATCCCTTGACGCAAAGCACCTGCTTCAGCTCGTGCACGACCTTGACCAGATCGGCTTGCGCCGCCATGACCCTCTCGATCGGCTTGTAGGCACCAGGCGTCTCGTCGAGCACGCCAGCGTCCTTGCGGCATTCGACGCCGGCGGTGGCTGCCTTGTGATCGGCGAGCGTAAACCGCCGTTTTGCCTCACCGCGCGACATGGCGCGGCCTGCACCGTGCGAGCACGACATGAAGCTCTCCGGATTGCCTTTGCCGCGCACAATGAACGATCGCGCGCCCATGGATCCGGGGATGATGCCGAGATCGTCCTCGCGCGCCCGCACCGCGCCCTTGCGCGTGACCCATACGTTCTCGCCGAAATGGCTCTCCCGCTCGACGTAATTGTGATGGCAGTTCACCACGACATCGGTCAGAGCGATCATCGGCAGATGCTTGCGCAATGCGCCCATGACGGCGTGCAATATCGCCTCGCGGTTTTCGGCGGCGTAGTCCTGCGCCCAGCCAAGCGCCTCGACGTAGTCGTCGAACATTGTCGATCCCTCGCTGATGTAGGCGAGATCGCGATCGGGCAGATGGACCGAGATCCGCTCCATCTCCTCGCGGGCTTTGCTGATGAAGTAGGTGCCAATCCGGTTCCCGATGCCGCGCGAGCCGGAATGCAGCATGACCCAGACCCCGCCCTCCTCGTCGAGGCAAAGCTCGATGAAGTGGTTGCCGCCGCCAAGCGTGCCGATTTGCTGCACCGCCGATACCTTGCCCGAGATCGCGGGGTGCTTCTGTTCAAGAGAGCAATAGCGCTGAAACAGTTTGCGCCGCCACACCGCCTCGATGCCCCTCGGCAGCTCCTTGTGTGAGGCCATCCCGACCGGCACAGCGGCTTCGATCTCCCGGCGGATCGCCGATAAACCGTCGGGCAACTCACCGGCAACGAGATTGGTGCGCGCCGCCATCATGCCGCAGCCGATATCGACGCCCACGGCTGCCGGGACGATAGCCCCTTTGGTGGGAATCACCGATCCGACCGTCGCGCCCCTGCCGTAATGCACGTCCGGCATCACGGCGACATGCTTGAAGACGAACGGCAGACCCGCGACATTGCGAAGCTGCCGCCGCGCCTCGTCCTCGACGGCGAGACCGCAAGTCCAAGCCTTCACCGGCACCCGGCCGGTTTCCAAAATTTCAAATGTGGACATGGATCATAGGTGGTCCCTGCCGACTTCGAAGCGAAGATCGAGCGGAGCGGTGCCCGCGCACGGCTGGCTTGCTCGACCGAGGGGTTGTCCCGCCTCGTTCGAGGCGAGGTGCGGCGGACCCGTAAGATGATGTCGTGCAGCCGGTCGCGCTTCCGGTTGTGGCGGCCGACACCGGTAGGCTGATCGGCGCCGGGCTCAGCGACCCTGCTGTCCTTTACCGCTTGGAATTCGCTACAGAAAGTGTGCGTGGTGTCCCTCGCCTTGGTCCCGGCCGGAAGCGTGACGGCAGGCTCTTCGATAAGCCCGATCCCGCCGCCTCCCAGGCGCGCATGCGCGCGGTCAATGTGCTCAATCGCCGCTTCGGCCGCGGCATTGTGACCTTTGCCGCCGCCGGCAGAAGGCGTCCCTAGGCGCTCAGGAGCGCCTTACTCTCACCCCCTATACGACCAGATGGAGCGACCTTCTGCGGATCTGATGCGTGCACCATCAGCGCTTGTCGTCGTGGCGCTCACCAGACCTGTGGCCAGCTTCGATCACGATTTCTGTGTGCCTTGCTTTCGTCGGGTAGGTCACCCTCGACTACGCCCCATACATAGCGTTCTCGCTGCAGCGGCAAATCTGGCGGCGTTCTTCACTGGATTGGATGAATACGCTCGTCGCCGTACCAGGAGCAGAGAAAGGGTGAAATATCGCACGCTGAAGGCCGGAAGGTGGCGGCTTGCGGCGTCAATCGCCGTCTTCGAGTGTGAACCCGACCTTGAGGGTGACCTGGTAGTGCGCCACCTTGCCGTCTTCGATATGGCCACGTGTCTCGACCACTTCGAACCAGCCAACCTGTCGCAGCGTGCGCAAGGCACGGCCGACGGCATTCTCGATCGCGTTCTCAATGCTCGTTTCCGAAGAGCCTGCGACCTGGATGATTCTGTATACATGGTCCGGCATTGTCATCCTCCGTTGGCGAGAGCCGGGCGCCAGACACATTTGCAGGCTGGCTTACTCCTGTTTCCAAGCTCATTCGCCATTTGCCCTTGGGGAATGCCCGCCATCGGTGAACAGTTCCACAAGGAGGGAGCCCGCTACCTCCCACAGGACGAGGCTGATCAAAGAAGCCGGTGACCATAGATACTCGCTGAGCTGACGGCCGAAGGCTGCGGCGTACGCTGAAGGCGGATCCCCTCAGAGAGGAAAGAAGCCCCATTCGACCTGGTCATGTCGGACCGCGTTTCGTCCCGGAAAGGGAGGCGTTATCGGCACAAGATCGGCAGGCCCCCCTTACGGGGGTTCCATTCCTTACGAACCTGCTTTTCGACCGGCAAGCCGGTGGAACCAGTGGCCATCTAAAGCGTCATGTAAGGCCGCACTGAGAGCCATCGGGGTGAGGATTCTGATCAGGTCGCCCAGGTATTCTTTGGGTGATCATGTGGCCTGCTCGGCAAGGAAATCCCCTCGCGTTGACCCGAGCATATGGGCAGAATCCCGGCCATGACCGCCTTAACATCACCCTCTGCTGATACCTCTCGCGAGGTGCTAGCCGGCCTCGTCGAGCGGGTGACATTCCATAACGAGGAGAACGGCTTCTGATATGTGACATTAGCCGTTGTCCAATTGTCTCCGATCGGCCTCGCCCCATAACCTCTGAGTTCGCCGCCACTTTTGGATAGAAAGCTTCACCAACAGCGGACGCTGAGACGCATCCGTCTC
>DATFCQ010000041.1:0-18471 GCA_035252905.1 Allostellaceae bacterium
GGAGTTTGCCGTCATCCGCTCGCTGCTCTCGACTGCCAGAAAACAGGGTTGGGATCTCCTCCACACCCTGACCAGCGATCCCATGCACCTGATCGCAGACCTTCGGCTTGAGTAACCGCTCACAGAACCTGGGCAGTAACCCTTCATGCGGAATATAGGGCAGGACGGGACGAGGGAGTGAAGGACCGGCCCACGGCCATATTCCAGCGGTGAAATCGAGAGCGCCTCTAATGGACGGCTTTCCTGCCGCTGTCCTATGATCGCCGCACTCACCGCGAACCGGGGCCGACCCATGCAGACGAGCCGAGAGCGCATCCTGACCAGCCATGTCGGCAGCCTGCCGCGCCCCGACGAACTGATCGCGGCGAACCATGCGCGCGAACATGGAGAGGCGGTCGACGAAGCGGGTTTTCAGCGGCGCTTGTCGGCTGCCGTCGCCGCGGTCGTGCGCCGCCAATGCGATCTCGGCATCGCCGTGCCGAATGACGGCGAGTTCGGCAAAGCGATGGGCGAGCGCGTCAATTACGGCGCGTGGCGGAATTATTCGTTCCGCCGTCTCGGCGGGCTCGCGCCGGATCCGTCCGGCGCCTATGACGCGACGCCGCGCCGCTCGCACCCCGGCCGGGTCGTGCTGTCCAATTTTGCCGATCGCCGCGACCGGGCGCGCTTTGCCGAATTCTATGCCGATCCCGAATTGGGCGTCCGCTTCGGCGCGAGAGCCGCGGCGCCGGTCTGCGTCGGCCCGCTCTCCTATACCGGCCAGGCCGCGATCCAGGCCGACATCGCCAATCTGAAGGCGGCGCTTGCCGCCGCCGGCGCCGCGGAAGGCTTCATGACCGCGATCGCCCCCGGCAGCTGCGCGCGCATCGGCAACCGCCATTACAAGAGCGACGAGGAGCTGGTCTATGCCTGCGCCGACGCGATGCGCGAGGAATACACGGCGATCCTCGACGCCGGCCTCGTCCTGCAGCTCGACGACCCGGCGATCGCCGAGAACTGGGACCTCGTCAACCCCGAGCCGACGATCGAGGATTATCGCACATTCACGACGATCCGGATCGAAGCGCTCAATCACGCGATCCGCGGTCTGCCGAAGGAGCGGATCCGCTTCCACCTGTGCTGGGGAAGCTGGCACGGCCCGCACGTGACCGACATCCCGTTCCGGGACATCGTCGATCTGATATTGCGGATCGAGGTCGGCGCCTATTCCTTCGAGGCCGGCAATGTCCGCCACGAGCACGAATGGACGGTCTGGCGCGAGGTCAAACTGCCCGACGACAGACTGATCCTGCCCGGCGTCGTCAGCCACGCCACCAATGTCGTCGAGCACCCCGAACTGGTCGCCGAGCGCATCCTGCACTTTGCCGATCTCGTGGGCCGCGAGCGGGTCGTCGCCTCGACCGATTGCGGTCTCGGCGGCCGCGTCCACCCGCAGATCGCCTGGGCCAAACTGGAGGCGCTCGCGGCCGGCGCCGCGCTCGCCAGCCGGCACTTGTGGCGCCGTTGAAGCGGGCCGGCACATTGATGGGCAATAATATCGTAGTTTGAAATTTGTATTAAACCCCGTCCAATTTGGAAACTGTCATTTTTCCTGTTCGGGATCGAGGTTCCAAAAAAAACATCCACCGCGAAGGATGCGCAAAGGGCGCAATGGCATGTCGGGCAGCCAATGGTCCGAAGCTTTGCGTCCTTTGCGAGACCTTCGCGTCCTTTGCGGTAAAATGTTCCACTATCTGGTTCCGAAAACTGTATCTCTCAAACGGGACGGGGTCTAAAAGCACCGTCGTTCCGGGGCGCGAGCACTCCTGAGCCTGTCGAAGGGCCGCGAAACCGGAACCCATGCCCGCAGGCCGTCGCATGCATTGCCAAAGCAGGTGTTGATGGATGCCGGGTTCAGAGAGCCGTCCCGGAATGACGCACCCCGTTGCAATCTCAAAGACACAACCGATCGGCTGAGTGAGGGGAAGAGGATGCGCGAGGTTCAATTCTGCGGTCCGGCCGCGTTGGCCGCGCTGCTCGCAGCCGCGACGCCCTGTTTGGCGGCCGCGCCGCCGGCCGGCATCGCCATCGCGGTGACGGGGAAGACCGACCCGCCCCTGTCGGCGATGACCGAAATCCCGGCCGACACGCCGATCCGGCTCGGCAACGGGGCCGAAGTGCGGTTTCTGCATTATGCCCGCTGCCAGCTTGTGACCGTCGTCGACGGGACCTTGACCTTGAGCCGCAGCGATTACAAAACCGACGGCCATATCGAGAGCGAGCGGAACGCCCCCTGTCCGCACGTCTATACGGTCAACGAGCCCGCGAGCGCCGCCCGCACGACCGGCGGATTGATCCTGCGCGGCGGTCCGGGGACGCCGCATTGGGCGGTCAATTCCCTGTTTCTGCTGACCGGCCCCCGCGCCGACACGGTGCGGACGGCGGCGATCTACGCCGAGGACCGGCCGGATGCGCCGGTCTTGACGCTTGCCGTCAAGGGCGGGCGGGCGACCGCACCACCCGGGACGCCGCCGCTGTTGCCGAACCGGCGCTATCAGCTGCGGCTGACGGTCGGCGGTCAGGCCAAGCCGGTCGTAGTCGGTTTTGTCGGCGTGGCGCCGAGCGGGACCGCCTCGCTGGTCGTATTGCGGGTCGATTGAGGAGGCCGGCGCGCCCGTGTCCCGCCCGGCTCTATTGCGCCGCCATTACCGCACGATCGTCGCCGCCATTGCCGGGCTTCTCGCCGTCTGTGCGAGCCTCTGGCTCGGCGCGCGGATGGACCCGGTCGACGGCTTCTTCTACGATCTGTCGCTGGCGGCGACGCGGCAGCGCCCGGGGACCGGCGGCGATCCGGTCGCGGTGATCGCGCTCGACCGCGGCAGCCTCGCCGCCGAGGAACTGGCGCCGTTGCCGCGCACTTTTCTGGGCCCGGTCTGGGCGAGACTGCTCGACGGGCTGATGGCGAGCGGCGTCCGCGCGGTCGGGTTCGACATCATCTTCGCCTATTCGGCCAATCGCCTGCCGGGCTCCAACGGCCAATACGACAAGCCGTTTCTGACCGCTCTGGCGCGCGCCCGCGACCGCGTCGTATTGGCGCGCTCGGCGAGTGCAATGCCGGCACCGCCGTTCTTCGCCGCCGTTCTCGATCCCGGCGCCGATGCCGAATTGATCGCCGATCCCGACGGGATCGCCCGCCGCGTGAGCGCGAGCGTCGCGACAGCCGACGGGCAACGCGTGCCGACTCTGGCGGCGGCCCTGTTGGCGCGCGCCAAGGCGCCGCCGATGCCGGCGCAGTTGCTGCTTGCGCCGCGGGCGCCGCTGGAGGCGATCCCGACCTATCGCGTGATCGACGTATTGCATTGCCTCGACCGCGACCCGGCCGCGTTGCGCCGGGTGTTTGCCGGCAGGATCGTCCTGATCGGCACCAACCTGCCGGAGGAGGATCGCAAGCGCACCCCCGACCGCTTCATGCGCTCTCCGCAGCCGCAGCCGGGCAGGGCAGGGCAATGCGCATTGGCGCGGCTCGGCGCCTCCGATCCGGGCAGCGGCACGACCCCAGGCATCTTCGTCCATGCCGCGGCGGTCGCCGAAGTCGCGACCGGCGATCTGGTGCGGCCCTTGCCGACGGCCGGGCGCGCGGCCGCTGCGGCGGCGGCCGGAGTCGCCGGCGCCTGGCTCGGCTTTCTGTTGCAGCCCTGGATGGCGGCAACCGGCCTTGCCGCGCTCGGCGCGATCGGATTTGCCGCAGCCCTGATCCTGCTCGGCTTCGGCTGGTGGCTTGCGCTGGCGGTGCCGTTCGGCGCGGCCGTCCTCGCGGCGGTCCTGGCCTATCTCGTCCGCTTCCTGGTCGAGGAGCGGCGGCGGCGGCGCGTGCAGAACGCCTTCGGCCATTATCTCGCGCCGGCGATCGTCGACCAGTTGGCCGAGAGCGAGGCCGACCTGCATCTCGGCGGCGAATTGCGCGACGTCACCATCATGTTCGCCGACCTGTCCGGCTTTACCGCCCTGTCGGGCAAGGTGGGCCCCGGCGAATTGATGACCGTCACTAACGCCTATCTCGGCCTGATCGTCGCCGCGGTCGAGGCCCATGGCGGCTATGTCGACAAGTTCATCGGCGACGCGGTGATGGGCCTATGGGGCGCGCCGGCGCTTTATCTCGATCACGCCGCCGCCGCCTCCCGTGCCGCCCTGCAGGCGGTCGCGAGCGTATTGCGCGCCAAGACCATCGCCGACGCCCGCGGCGAGCCCGGCTATAAGCTCAAAATCGGGCTCAACAGCGGCCCCGCCGTGGTCGGCAATGTCGGGGCGGAGAAGCGCTACAATTACACGGCGGTCGGGGAGACCGTGAACATCGCCGCGCGCCTCGAAGGCGTGCCCGGCGATTACGGCTGCCGCATCGTCGTCGGCCCGCGCACCGCCGCACTGATCGAAGACCGCTTTCTGCTGTGCGAACTCGATTGGATCAAGGTCAAGGGTAAGGAAGAGGCGATCGCCGTCTATGAATTGCTCGGCGAAAAATCCGACGCCGGCCCGGCCGAGATCGCCTATGTCGCACAGTACCGAGCCGCGCTCGAACAGTACCGCGCCGGCGATTTCGCCGGCGCGGAGGAGCAGTGGCGCCGGGCCGCGCACCCGTTCCTCGATCGCTCCGGCCCGTCGCCGCCGCGGATCATGGCCGAGCGCTGCGCTGCCTTGCGCACCGCGCCGCCGGCAGAGTGGGACGGGGTGTTCGTCAAGAACACGAAATGACGGGTAATGACTCAGTTTGAAATTTGGTCCGTGTCAATGGGTTCAAACGTAATCCCTGCCTCCTGGAACATATCAAGGGTGATGAAGCTGTCCTTATCCCATTTGGTATCTGCGCCAGGACATGGTACTTTTGCAACTGCTCGCATAATACCCGATTGAATAAGAACGCTGGCGCAGCGCGGACAAATAGGGGCTCCATGCACATAAATAGTTCCGCCTACGGTCGATCTCCCGGCGATGAGCACAGCGTTCACTTCTGCATGTACGATCATTTCGTATTTCAATTCTCTGACGGCCAATTTACTACCCCGAACCCCAAATAGGTGGCATCGCTTTCTCGTTGACGCCGGATTTCCCTGTGTCCCATTGCGTCGGCGCGTTACGTAGTTGACGCTCGGATTAGTAGCTTCTACGTCTTCGACCTTTCTAGGGAAACCATTATATCCTAAGGCCACGACGCGACCTTGATTATCAACTATAACCGCTCCGACTTTCGTGCTTGGGTCTTTCGACCAACATGATACCTGCCGAGCGAGAGCCATATATCGGCGATCCCATTTACGGTCACATTTGTTGAGCGCCATGAACCGAGCCTTTTCCCTATGCCCATTGGTCCGCCAAATAAATGCTTGGCGTTAAGCAAGGGATAAGGAACGGTATGCTCAAGGGACCACAGGGCCAGAAGCGCCCCGCCGACACCATCGCCAACGCGATCCGCGTCGCCAAGATTTTGACCGGCGAGGTCGGGGAGGACATGGGCGATTCGGGAAAGGACAAAGCCGCCCAGACACTCGGCTGGAAGGGCGCCGCCGCGCGACGGGAGAAGCTGTCTCCGGAGCGACGGCGCGAGATCGCGCAGAGAGCGGCGGAAAAACAGTGGGGACGCTGAAACGAGCAGCCACTTTTTGGTTGCGCATGTCCATTTTTTAAGTCACAATTGTGACCCAGAAAATGGACATGGAGTGCCTCGGTGTTGCCGATTATCTGGGTTGAAGAATGGGACGTTGATCGCAGGCTTGGTGAGTTGGATTTAAGCCGCGAGGAATTGATCGAGGTTATTCGCGCGTGCGTTGCTGCCCACGGCGGTTGTACCGACAATGATCCCCCAAGCGCAAAGGGGTGGGAGGCTTGGCGATGGGGCGTGCGGCGTCTCAGGGAGATTTACCGTCCCGCAGGCTTCGATAAGGATGAAACCGGCGGCCTCTCGACGACAGTTAACCGCGCTCGTCGTTACCGGATTGCTGTAGTCAACACAGACGATGCTACCGGGCTCCCGGGTGATCGAATCCCGCAGAATCGGAACAAGAAGGGGCCGGCGTCTGAACAGGCGACGACGATCAATCAACAGCTCTTGCCCGGATATGACTGGCCGCGCCGGACACCGGATGGTCAGGAACCAGTGAGCGATCTCCCGACTTGGCATCTATGCGTTTATATCGAGGGAGATGAGGTTCGTGCCGAACTCTCTCTCCTGGTCGAATTCAAATCGGGCTTCTTCACCGAATGCAGCGAGCGGATTATTCTTATAGGTCAAGATGATTGGCAGAAACTTGACTTCGGCGATTCATCTGGCGATCTCGGGCCAGAATTTGATGTCGATGTCCGCCGTAAGTAAGTTTAATGTTCAATCCATCGCGTCTTACTCTTGCTCGCAAGAGAAGGAAATTCACAAAAACGAGCTTTGCTGACGCACTTGATTGTGATGTTAAGACTGTAATTCGATGGGAAAGCGGAGAGATTGAGCCATCTCCAGAAAATTTGGCCGCGATTTCCGATACCTTGCAATATCCTACCGCATTTTTCTATGGAAAAGAGATTGATGAACCCCAAAGCGAGGCCGTGAGTTTTCGTGCCCTCTCAGCCATGCCGGCTCGGGATCGTGATGCGGCGCTGGCGGCAGCGGCGCTCGCTTTTCTGCTAAGCGACTGGATCGAGAATTTATTCGAGCTTCCGCCTCACGATCTACCTGACTTCAAGGAAAACCCCGACCCTGAAGCCGCCGCACTAATTCTCCGGCAGAAATGGGGAATAGGCGAGCGGCCAATTAGTAACATGGTCAAGCTTTTGGAGTCTAAAGGCGTCCGTGTCTTTTCACTGGCAGAGAACACTAGAACAGTAGATGCGTTTTCGTTGTGGAGAAGAGAGAAGCCATATGTGTTTCTTAATACCATGAAAACTGCGGAGAGAAGCCGTTTTGATGCAGCGCATGAACTCGGTCATATAGTGCTTCATAAGCATGGCGGACCTCAAGGGAGGTTTGCAGAGGAGCAAGCTAATCATTTTGCCTCAGCCTTCCTAATACCGGAAGCCCAGATTAAGGCGATTCTGCCTCGTGTAAGCACCCTTAATCAACTTGTAGAAGCGAAAAAGCGTTGGGGTGTGTCTGTCGCAGCATTAGCCCACAGATTACACAAACTCAAAGTGGTATCAGACTGGCAATATCGGCGATTCTGCATACAAATTGAGGAGAGATTTCATAGCAGCGAACCATATAGTCGGCTTCGTGAGTATTCTACTGTTCTAGAGAAAGTTCTGGGCTCCCTCAGAACGGAGCGCATTACCAAACACCAGATAGCGGAAGCTTTATCCTTACCCGTTGAGGAGGTGGAGCATCTTCTGTTCCGGCTGACTAATATGCAGAGCATTGATGGCCAAGGTTTGGGGACAGCTAAGGGGCGCGCGAAACTCGTAAGCGTTCAGTGAACAAAAATGCTTGGCGGAAAGTATAACTGTTCATATCATGCGGGCATGAACAAGCATGAACAAGCTGCCCCTCGCCAAGCGCGTCCAAATCCTCTCGATGCTCTGCGAAGGCTCCTCGATGCGGTCGGTCAGCCGGGTCGCGGATGTGTCGATCAATACCGTTTACAACTTTCTGGCCCAAGCCGGCCCGATCTGCGCCCGGTTCCATGACGAGACCGTGCGCGGCGTGAAGAGCCAGCGCGTGCAATGCGACGAGGTATGGGCATTCTGCTATGCGAAGCAGAAGAACGTCGCAGACGCCAAGGCGCCCCCGTCTGGCGCGGGCGATGGTTGGACATGGACAGCGATCGACGCCGATTCCAAGCTGGTCATTACCTGGGCGGTCGGCGGACGCGATGCCGCCTATGCCAAGGCTCTCATTGAGGATCTTCGCTCCCGCCTGGCGAACAAGGTTCAGCTCACGACGGACGGACACGTACCCTACCTTCAGGCTGAAGATGCCTTCGGGGCAGATGTCGATTACGCGATGTTGGTGAAGCTCTATAGCGAGCCGCCAGCCTCGCCCGAAGCGGCCAAGCGCTACAGCCCCTCAGAGTGTGTCGGCGCCTGCAAGCAGCCGATGACTGGCAAGCCCGACCCCGACCATATCTCGACGAGCTACGTCGAAAGACACAATCTCACGATGCGGATGAGCATGCGGCGGTTCACCCGCCTGACCAATGCATTCAGCATGAAAGTCGAGGCTCACTGCAACGCGCTGGCGCTCTACTTTGTATTCTACAACTTCGTCCGAATCCACAAATTGCTGCGTGACGCCTGCGATGGCGTCGGGGATCTCCGATCGGCTTTGGTCGGTGGAGGATATCGTGGCGCTGATTGACGCGGCCGAGGGTGCGCCGAAGAAGCGCGGCCCCTACAAGCCGCGGCAGCCGAAGGCGGCGGAAATTTCAAAGTGAGTCACTGCCAAATGACGGCCCGGATCGTCCGGACGCCCTTGATAGCGTTGCCGGTGACCATGGGCCGGCAAACCGGAGTGCGGCAAGGGGGATGGGATGGCGTGCCGTTGGCTTACCGCCGCCATGGCGATGGTGGTGCTGGTGCCGATCTTGTCCTTGCCCCGCCCCGCCACTGCCGCCGATAGCGCATCGGCCGAAGCCAATTCCCTCAACCGACAAGCCGTCGCCCTGTACCGCGAAGGCCGCTACGCCGAGGCCGAGCCGCTCTACAAGCGCAGCCTGGCGATGCGCGAGAAGGCGCTCGGACCCGAGCACCCGGACGTCGCCGCGAGTCTCAACAATCTGGCCGAGCTTTACGAGGCCGAGGGCCGCTATACCGAGGCTGAGCCGCTCTTCAGGCGCAGCCTCGCGATCCTGGAGAAGGCACTCGGCCCAGAGCACCCGAATGTTGCCACGAGCCTCAACAATCTGGCGGGACTGTACTGGGCGCAAGGCCGATATAGCGAGGCCGAGCCGCTCTTCAGGCGCAGTGTGGCGATCCGTGAGAGGGCGCCCGGTCCCGAGCATCCCCGCCTTGCTTCGAGCCTCAACAATCTGGCCGAGCTTTATAAGGCCGAGGGCCGCTACGCCGAGGCCGAGCCGCTCTACAAACGCAGCTTGGCGATCTGGGAGAAGGCGCTCGGACCCGAGCACCCGGACGTCGCCCTGAGCCTCAATAATCTGGCGGGGTTGTACAAGGCGGAGGGTCGCTATGCCCAGGCCGAGCCGCTCTACAAGCGCAGTTTAGCGATTGCCGAGAAGACGCTCGGACCCGATCACCCGGACGTTGCCGCGAGCCTCAACAATCTGGCGGAGCTTTACCGAAACCAGGGTCGCTATGCCGAGGCCGAGCCGCTCTACAAACGCAGCTTGGCGATCCGCGAGAAGGCGCTCGGACCCGAGCACTCGGACGTCGCCGCGAGTCTCAACAATTTGGCGGAGCTTTATCAAAGCGAGGGCCGCTACGACGAAGCCGCGCCGCTCTTGAAGCGCGGCTTGGCAATCAAGGAGAAAGCGCTCGGACCCGAAAATCCTTCCGTCGCGACGAGCCTCAACAATCTGGCGGAGCTTTATCGAAATCAGGGCCGCTACGCCGCGGCCGAGCCGCTCTACAAGCGCAGCCTGGCAATCCGCGAGAAGGTGCTCGGACCCGAGCACCCGGATATCGCCCTGAGCCTCAACAATCTGGCGGAGCTTTACCGAAACCAGGACCGCTACGCCGAGGCCGAACCGCTCTACAAGCGCAGCCTGGCGATCTGGGAGAAGGCGCTCGGCCCAGAGCACCTGGAGGCGGCTACGGGCCTCGGCAATCTGGCGTCGCTGTACCAAAGCCAGGGCCGCTATGGAGAGGCCGAATCGCTGTTCAAGCGCAGCTTGGCGATCCGCGAGAAGGCCCTCGGCCCCGAGCACCCGGACGTCGCTCTGAGCCTCGGCTATCTGGCGGCTCTGTACGCGGCCCAGGGCCGCCGCGCCGAAGCGCTCGGCTTCAGCCGGCGCGCCGTCTCGATCCTGCAGAAGCATCTAGGGGAGGCGACCGCCGCGCGGGACAACAGCGCTGAAGCCGAACGGCGGAATGAGCGGGAGTACTTCGCCCAAAATATCGAACTGCTCTATGCCGCAGGCGGGGCAGATGCCGCGGCCGAGAGCTTCCGGGTGGCGCAGATGGCCGAGGTGTCGAGCGCCGGGGCGGCGATCGCGGCAGCATCGGCCCGGCTCGCTTCCGGGGGCGGGGCGCGCGCCGCCGTGATCCGCGAACGCCAGGATCTTGTGCGGCAATGGCGGGCGCTCGACAGTGCATTGCTAAAGGCGGTCAGCAGACCGGCGGCCCGGCGCGATGCCGCAGCGGAGACAGCGTTGCGCGCGAGGCTCGACGATACCTCGAAGCGGCTGGATGCGCTCGATGCACGGATCGCGGCCGAGTTCCCGGGCTTTGCCGAGCTGAGCAACCCGAAGCCGCTCGACGCGCAATCGGCGCAGGCCTTGCTCGCCCCCGACGAGGCGCTCCTGGTTTATCTGACCAGCGGCAAGGAGACTTGGCTGTGGGTCCTGCGCCGCGATCGCCTCGCCTTGCAGCGCATCCCCCTCGGCGCGCAGGACTTGGCGCACGAGGTCAGCGTGTTGCGCGGTGCGCTCGACCCGGAGCGCAATCCCGATTTCGCGCCGTTCCCAGCGAAAGAGGCGTATGCGTTCTATCGCAAGATTTTCAGCCCCGCCTTGCCGCTGCTTCAGGGCGCCCACACTCTGCTGGTCGTGCCCGACGGCGCGCTCGAAAGCCTGCCCTTCGGCGTGTTGGTGACTAAGCCCCCTGCGCACGACCCGCAGGCCCCGGCCGATCACCGTACCGTGGCTTGGCTCGCGCGCGATTATGTCGTCACCGTGCTGCCGACGGCCACCTCACTGCGCGCGTTGCGCCGGCCGGTCAAAGTGGCGAACGCCGCAAAGCCGTTTCTCGGCGTTGGCGATCCGGTCTTGCAGGGCCCGCCCGGCGCCGCGCGCGGCATCAAACTGGCGAGCCTGTTCCGCGGCGCCGTCGCCGATGTCGACGACGTGCGCCAACTCCCGGCCTTGCCCGACACCGCCGGCGAGTTGCGCGCAATCGCCGGGGCTCTCGGCGCTGGCAAGGACGATCTGCTGCTCGGCGCGCAGGCGAGCGAGCCGGTGTTGCGCCGCATGCCGCTCGACCATTACCGCGTCATCCAGTTCGCCACGCACGGTCTGGTCAGCGGCGATCTGCCGGGGCTGGCCGAGCCGGCCCTGGTTCTGACCCCGCCGCAGAAAACCTCGCCCGAGGATGACGGTCTGTTGACCGCCTCCGAGATCGCCACGCTGAAGCTCAATGCCGAGTGGATCGTCTTGTCGGCCTGCAAGACCGCCGCCGGCGACGGCACGCCCGACGCCGGCGGTCTCTCCGGTCTCGCCCGGGCGTTCTTCTATGCCGGGGCGCGCTCATTGCTAGTGTCGCATTGGCCGGTATGGAGCAAGGCGGCGGTGGCGCTGACCACCGGCACCTTCGCCGAACTGGTTAAAAATCCAAAGATTGGCCGGGCCGAAGCGCTGCGGAGGGCCGAGATGGCTATGCTCGATCCCAGAAACCCGCCCGAATTCGCCCACCCGCTCGCCTGGGCGCCGTTCGCGCTGGCCGGCGAGGGCGGGGCGGGACGGTAAAACCTGTTCTCGCCGCGGCGGGATGCCCCTGCGACTTCGCCGAGCGCGGCGCCGGTGTCCCTCGGGCGGCAGAACCCGAAATGACGGCCGGGATTGCCTGGATGTCTGTGATAGTGTGCCGGCAACAGGATGCCGGCGAGCCGAAATCCGGCAGCGGGGAGGGAATGATGCGCCGTTGGCCGACAGCCGCGATGGCGGCAATGGCGCTGGGATTGGTCTTGGCGTCGCCCTGCCCCGCCTCTGCCGCCGATGATGCCCTCGCCGAGGCCAAGGCCTTCAACCAGCAGGCCGCCGCTCTCTACCGAGAGGGCCGCTACGCCGAGGCCGAGCCGCTCTTGAAGCGCAGTCTGGCGATCCGCGAGAAGGCGTTTGGACCCGAGAGCCCGTCCGTCGCCGGGAACCTCAATGATCTGGCGGCGCTGTATCGCGATCAGGGCCGCTACGGCGAGGCCGAGCCGCTCGTCAAGCGCAGCCTGGCGATCCGCGAGAAAGCGCTCGGCCCCGAGAACCCGGACGCCGCCGAGAGCCTCAATAATCTGGCGGCGCTGTATCGCGATCAGGGCCGCTATGGCGAGGCCGAGCCGCTGTTCAAACGCAGTCTGGCGATCTTCGAGAAGGCGCTCGGATCCGAGCATCCTCTCGTCGCCCAGAGCCTTGATGATTTGGCGGTGCTGTATCGAAGACAAGGCCGCTACGGCGAGGCCGAACCGCTCTACAAGCGCAGTCTGGCGATCCGCGAGAAGGCGCTCGGTCCCGAGCATCCGGACGTCGCCGAGAGCCTCAACGATCTGGCAGTATTGTACGAGGCCGAGGGCCGCTATGCCGCGGCCGAACCGCTGTTCAAGCGCAGTCTGGCGATCCGCGGGAAGGCGCTCGGTCCCAAGAGCCCGACCGTGGCCAGGAGCCTCAACAATTTGGCGGCGCTGTACCAGGATCAGGGCCGTTACGGCGAGGCCGAGGCGCTCTACAAGCGCAGCCTGACGATCAATCAGAAGGCGCTCGGACCCGAGAACCCGGACGTGGCCGTAACTCTCAGCAGCCTGGGGGTGCTGTACGAGGATCAAGGCCGCCATGGCGAGGCCGAACCGCTGTTCAAGCGCAGTCTGGCGATCCGCGAGAAGGCGCTCGGTCCCGAGCATCCGGATGTCGCCGAGAGCCTTAACGATCTGGCAGGAGCGTACTACCACCAGGGCCGCTACGCCGCGGCCGAGCCGCTGTTCAGGCGCAGCTTGGCGATCCGCGAGAAGGCGCTCGGACCGGAGAGCCGGGACGTCGCCGTGAGCCTCGACAATCTGGCATTGCTGTACGAGACCGAAGGCCGCTACGCCGCGGCCGAGCCGCTGTTCAAGCGCAGTCTGGCAATTGCCGAGAAGGCGCTCGGACCTGAGCACCCGGATGTGGCGACCAGCCTCAACAATCTGGCGGAGCTGTACCGGGTTCAGGGCCGCTACAGCGAGGCCGAGCCGCTCTACAAGCGCAGTCTGGCGATCCGCGAGAAGGCGCTCGGACCCGGACACTCTCTCGTGGCCCAGAGCCTCAGCAATCTGGCCGTGCTCTATTATGACCAGGGCCGCTATGCGGAGGCCGAGCCGCTGTTCAAGCGCAGCCTGGCGATTTACGAGAAGGCGCTCGGCCCCGAGAACCCGCTTCTGGCGACGAGCCTCGGCAATCTCGCGGCATTGTACGAGGCCGAGGGCCGCTACGCCGCAGCCGAGCCCTTTCTGAAGCGCGTCCTGGCGATCTCGGAAAAGACGCTCGGACCCGAGCATCCGGACATCGCGCTGAACCTCAACAATCTGGCCGCGCTGTACCGAGACCAGAGCCGCTACGGCGAGGCCGAGCCGCTGTTCAAGCGCAGCTTGGCGATCTGGCAGAAGGCCCTTGGATCCGCGCATCCTCTCGTTGCCCGAGGCCTTGCCAATCTGGCGACGCTGTATCGAGACCAGGGCCGCTATGCCGAGGCCGAATTGCTGTTCAAGCACAGCTTGGCGGTCCAGCAGAAGGCGCTCGGACCCGAGACCCCGGATGTCGCACTGAGCCTCAATAATCTGGCGGCGCTGTACCGGGACGAGGGCCGCTACGGCGAGGCCGAGCCGCTCTACAAGCGCAGCTTGGCGATCCAGCAGAAGGCGCTCGGACCCGCGCACCCCCGCGTCGCCCTGAGCCTGATAAATCTGGCGGCGCTGTATAGGGCCGAAGGCCACTACCGCGAAGCCGAGCCGCTCTACAAGCGCAGCCTGGCGCTTTTCGAGAAGGCGCTCGGCCCGGTGCATCCGGATGTCGCGCTGAGCCTCAACAATCTGGCGGAATTGTATGAGGCCGAAGCCCGCAACGGTGAGGCCGAGCCGCTGTTGCAGCGCAGCCTGACGATCTCTGAGAAGGCGCGCGGCCCCGCGCACCCGGACGTCGCCAGGAGCCTCAACAATCTGGCGATGCTGTACATGGCCGAGAGCCGCTATGCCGAGGCCGAGCCGCTCTACAAGCGCAGCTTGGCGATCTGGGAGAAGGCGCTCGGCGCCGCGCATCCGGATGTCGCGCTGAGCCTCAACAATCTGGCGGAACTGTATGAGGCCGCAGGCCGCTATGGCGAGGCCGAGCCGCTGTTCAAGCACAGCTTGGCAATCCGCGAGAAGGCGCTCGGACCCGCGCACCCGGACGTCGCCCAAAGCCTCAACAACTTGGCGGGGCTGTACCGGGTGCAAGGCCGCTACAGCGAGGCCGAGCCGCTCTTGAAACGCAGCCTGACGATCAATCGGGAGGCGCTCGGCTCCGCTCACCCCCTCGTCGCCACGAGCCTTGAAAATCTGGCAGCGCTGTATGAGGACGAGGGCTACTACGCGCAAGCCGAGCCGCTCTATAAGCTCAGCCTGGCAACCTTCGAGAAGGCGCTCGGACCCGCGCACCCGGACACCGCTACGAGCGTTAATGATCTGGCGCTGCTGTTCCAGCGCCAAGGCCGCTACCGCGAGGCCGAGCCGCTGTTCCAGCGCAGCCTGACGATCCGCGAGAAGGCGCTCGGACCCGATCACCCGTACGTCGCCACGAGCCTTGGCAATCTGGCGTTGTTGTATCAGGATCAGGGCCACTACGCCGCGGCCGAGCCGCTGTTGCAGCGCAGCCTGGCAATCCAGGAGAAGACGCTCGGCCCCGATCACCCGGATGTCGCCCTCGGCCTCAACAACCTGGCGGAGCTGTACCGGGCTCAGGGCCGCTACGAGGAGGCCGAGCCGCTGTTGCAGCGCAGCCTGGCAATCCGCGAGAAGGCGCTTGGACCCGAGCATCCGGACGTCGCCCTCGGGCTCAGCAACCTGGCGGCGCTGTACCTGGCTCAGGGCCGCTATGCCGAGGCCGAGCCGCTGCTGCAGCGCAGCTTGGCGATCCGCGAAAAGGTGCTCGGACCCGCGCACCCGGATGTGGCCGTAAGCCTCAATAATCTGGCGGCGCTGTACCAGGATCAGGGCCGCTACGCCGCGGCCGAGCCGCTGTTCAAGCGCGCCTTGGCGATTCAGGAGCAGGCGCTGGGACCCGAGCACCCGGGCGTCGCTTTGGACCTCAACAATCTGGCAGTGCTGTACGATTTCGAGCGCCGCTATGGCGAGGCCAAGTCGCTGTTGCAGCGCAGCCTGGCGATCCAGCAGCAGGCGCTCGGACCCGAGCACCTGGGCGTTGCCCAGAGCCTTGGCAACTTGGCGGCGTTGGATCAGGCGCAGGGCCGCACCGCCGAGGCGCTCGGCTTCAGCCGCCGGGTCGTCTCGATCATCGAGAAGCATCTGGCGGAGGTGGCCGTCGGGCGGGACAACGGTGCCGAAACCGAGCGGCGCAATGCGCGGGGGGATTTCGTTCAAGACATCGCGCTGCTCTACGCCGCGGGCGGGGCCAATGGCGCGGCCGAGAGCTTCCGGGTCGCGCAGATGGCCGAGGTGTCGCGAGCCGGAGCGGCGATCGCGGCCATGTCGGCCCGGCTTGCCTCCGGAGGCGGGGCGCGCGCCGCAATAATCCGCGAGCGCCAAGACCTGGCGCAGCACTGGCGGGCGCTCGATCGCGCCTTGGTCAAGGCGGCGAGCAAGCCCGCGGCCCGGCATGATACGGCTACGGAAGCATCCTTGCGCGCTAGGCTCGACGAGACCTCGAAGCAGTTGGATGCGCTCGATGTGCAGATCGCGGCCGCGTTCCCGAAATTCGCCGAACTGAGCGACCCGAAGCCGCTCGCCGCGCCGATGGCGCAGGCCTTGCTCACCCCCGACGAAGCGCTATTGGTGTTTCTGACCAGCGCCACGGAGAGTTGGCTATGGGTCCTGCGCCGCGATCGCATCGCCTTGCAACGCATCCCTCTCGGCGCAGCGGCTTTGGCGCACGAGGTGGGCGTGTTGCGCGGCGCCCTCGATCCTGACCGCAATCCCGATTTCGCACCATTTCCGGCGAAAGAAGCGTATGCGTTCTATCAAAAGATCCTCGGCCCCGCCTTACCATTGCTGCAAGGCGCCCGCGATCTCTTGGTCGTACCCGACGGCGCCCTCGAAAGCCTGCCCTTTGGCGTGTTGGTGACGAGGCCGCCCGCGCATGACCCGCAGACCTCGGCCGATCACCGCGAGATTGCCTGGCTCGCGCGCGATTATGCGATCACCATCCTGCCAGCGGTCACTGCATTGCGCGCGCTGCGCCGGCCGGTTACGGTCGCGAGCGCTGCAGAGCCGTTTCTCGGCGTCGGCGATCCGGTCTTACAAGGCCCCCCCGGCGCCGCGCGCGGCGTCAAATTGGCGAACCTGTTCCGCGGCCCTGTGGCCGATGTCGACGACGTGCGCCAGCTCCCGGCGCTGCCCGACACCGCCGGCGAGTTGCGCGCAATCGCCAGGACGCTCGGCGCCGGGAAGGATGACCTTTTGCTGGGTCTGCAGGCGAGCGAGCCGGCATTGCAGCGGATGCCGCTCGATCATTACCGCATCATCCAGTTCGCCACGCACGCCCTGGTCAGTGGCGATCTGCCGGGCCTGGCCGAACCGGCCTTGGTGTTGACCCCGCCGGCTCAAATATCTCCCGAGAATGACGGTCTGCTGACCGCATCCGAGATCGCCACGCTGAAGCTCAATGCCGAGTGGGTCGTGCTGTCGGCCTGCAATACCGCCGCCAGCGACGGCACCCCCGATGCCGGCGGCCTGTCCGGTCTCGCCCGAGCCTTCTTCTATGCCGGGGCGCATTCCTTGTTGGTGTCGAACTGGCCGGTATGGAGCAAGGCGGCGGTGGCCTTGACCACCGGCGTCTTTGCCGAACTCGCCGAGCACCCGCAGATCGGCCGGGCCGAAGCCTTGCGCCGCGCCGAGATGGCGATGCTCGACCCCAAGAACCCGCCCGAATTCGCCCACCCGCTCGCCTGGGCGCCATTTGTGCTGGCCGGCGAGGGCGGAGCGGGGCGGTGAAACGGCGATGACCCTCGAATGAATTGCGCCGGGACGACGAGTAAAGAGGTGGTTATAAGATACTGTCATAAGCTCAATAGATGAGCCGATTGGACCCAAGCCCGCCCCTCCTTGTCCGCAATCCGCGGCGGGTGCGTTTGCCGCTGGTCGCCGCGGCGCTCCTGATCGCAGCGGCGGTCGGGCTGCCGTGCGGCGTGATTGCGGCCGGGGACCCGCTCGCCCAGGCCGCCGCATTAGAGCAGCAGGCCGCCGCGCTGGACCGGCAGGGTCGTTCCGGCGAGGTCGAGCCGCTCCTCAAACGCGCGGTCGCGATCCTGCAGAAGGATTTCGGGCCGGACGATCCGAGGCTGGCGCAGAGCCTCGACACTCTGGCCGATTTCTACGAGAGCCGGGGCCGCTATTCGGAAGCCGAGCCGGTCTACAAGCGGGTCGTGGCGCTCCGGCAGAAGGCGCCCGGCCGCGACCGCCTCGACCTCGGCGCCAGCCTCGACAGCCTGGCCGCGCTCTACAAACGCGAAGGCCGCTACGGCGAGGCCGAGCGGCTGTTCCGAGAGGCTCTCGAAATCGTCGAGACCGCGCCCGCTCCGCCCGGCGGCACGGTCGCGACGATCCTCAACAATCTGGCCTTGATCTACCAGGACGAAGGCCGCTACGGCGAGGCCGAGCCGCTCTACCAGCGCGCCCTTGCGGTCGCCGAAAAGACGCCGCAGGCCTCTCCGCTGGTGCCGACGATCCTCAACAACCTCGCCGGCGTTTACAAGGAACAGCACCGCTATGGCGAGGCCGAGCCGCTCTACGCCCGTGCCCTGGAGAGGCGCGAGAAGGACGGCGCGGCGCCGCTCGACCTCGCCGCGAGCCTCAACAATCTCGCCTCCATCTATGACGCCGAGGGCCGCTATCGCGAGGCCGAACCGCTCTACCGGCGGGCCCTGGAGCTGCGGCAGAAGGCGCTCGGCGGCGAGCACCCCGAAATCGCCCAGAGCCTCAACAATCTGGCCGGGATCTATTGGCAGGACGGCCAGTACGACAAGGCCGAACCGCTGTTGCAGCGCGCCCTCGCGATCCGCGAAAAGACATTGCCGCCCGATCATCCCGAGATCGCCGCGGCGCTGAACAACCTCGCCGCACTTTATTGGAAGGAGGATCGGCGCGACCGGGCCTTGGCGCTGAGCCGGCAGGCGGTCGAGGCCGTCGCGGCGCATGCGGCGGTAGAGGCCGGGCAGCGGTCAAACACTGCCATCGCCGAATACCGCAAAAGCCGCGTCTTTTTCGCCAATTACATCGGGATCGCCTACGGCGCGGCCGCCGGGCGGCCGGAGCGGCAGGCGGCGCTCGCAGCCGACACCTTCCGCGCCGTGCAATGGGCCGAGGCCTCGGAGACGGCGCAAGCCGTCGCCGGCATGACCGCGCGCTTTGCCGCCGGCAATGACGCCCTGGCGGACGCAGTTCGCCGCCGGCAGGACCTC
>DATFCQ010000042.1:0-2992 GCA_035252905.1 Allostellaceae bacterium
TACGAGCACTCCTTGCACCATGCGACGCGCCGGCTGTGGGCCTGGCGCGAGGAGTTCGGCAACGAGACGGTATGGGCCGAACGGCTCGGCCATATGGTCGCCATGGCGGGCGCCGACAATCTGTGGCCCTTCGTCACAAGCGGGTCGTGAGGAGGAGGAATGAGCACCGAGTTCCATTTCGATCCGGTCGTCCTGCCGCCCGCGGCGCGGCAATTGCGCGAGGAGGTGCGCGCCTTCCTGAAGGAGGAAATCGCCGCCGGCACCTTCGTCCCCGGCCGCGGCGGCTTCTCGCGCGAATTCAGCCGCAAGGTCGGCGCCCGCGGCTGGATCGGCATGACCTGGCCGAAACAATACGGCGGCCATCAGCGCTCGCACCTTGAACGCTATGTCGTGATCGAGGAGATGCTGGCGGCGGGCGCCCCGACCCGCGCCCATTCGACCGCCGACCGGCAGAGCGGCCCGGTCCTGCTGCGCTACGGCCAGGAGGAGGTGAAGCAGGAGATCCTGCCGAAGATCGCCCGCGGCGAATTGTGCTTCTGCATCGGCCTCAGCGAACCCAATTCCGGTTCCGACGTGTTCGCCGCCTCGACGCGGGCGACAAAGACCGAGGGCGGCTGGCTCGTCCAGGGTCGCAAGATCTGGACCAGCAACGCGCATCAGTCGGATTACATGATCGCGCTGTTGCGCACCTCGCCGCCGACCAAGGAGAACCGCCGGCACGGGCTGACTCAGTTTCTCGTGCCGATGAAAACACCGGGGATCACGACCCGGCCGATCGTCAATCTGACCGGCGCGCATGATTTCAACGAGGTCACCTTTGACGACGCCTTCCTGCCCGACAGCCATCTGGTCGGCGAGGTCGACATGGCATGGAAGCAGGCGACCGACGAATTGGCCTATGAGAGGAGCGGTCCCGACCGCTGGCTCGAAACCTTCCCGTGTCTCGTCGAGCTGGTCCGCCGCGCCGGCGCGGCGCCGGTCGAGCGGTTGGCCGAGGGGATTGGCCGCGAGGTCGCCCGGCTTGCCACCCTGCGGCGCATGTCCCTGTCGGTCGCCGGCATGCTGCAGGCCGGCAAGACGCCCGCGGTCGAGGCCGCCGTGGTCAAGGATCTCGGCACCAATTTCGAGCAGGCCCTGCCCGACCATGTGCGCCTGCTGGCGCCTCCCGCCGGCGATTCCGAGCCCGACGCCAACGACGCCCGCTTCGAGGAAGCCCTCGCCCACGCCACCCTGATCGCCCCGAAACTGACGATCCAGGGCGGCACCCGCGAGGTGCTGCGCGGCATCATCGCCCGCGGCCTCGGGTTGCGATAACAAAAACACTCACCGCAAAGGACGCCAAGGATGCGCAAAGCACGCGAAGGTTTCTATTTGCATCGCGCCTTTCGCATCTCCTTTGCGCCCTTTGCGATAAAGAGTTTTTCTTATGCCTGATCTGAAACCTCTCCTTTCCCCCGACAGCGTCGCGATCGTCGGCGCCTCGGCCGACACCCATTCGCTGCGCGGGCGCCTGACCCATGCCGTGATCGGACACGGCTACAAGGGACGCATCTATCCGGTGACGCGCGGCGGCGGCGAGGTGCTGGGGCTCCCCGCCTACCGCACGATCGCCGAGCTGCCCGCGGCGCCCGATCTCGCGATCATCGTGGTGCCGGCCGCGCATGTACCGCAGGCGCTCGACGAATGCGGCCGGCGCGGCATCCGCGCCGCGGTCGTGATCAGCTCGGGCTTCGGCGAGGAGGAGAGCCGGGCGGCGCATCAGCGCGAGGACGAATTGCGCCAGGTCATCGAGCGCTGGGGCATGGTCGTCTGCGGCCCCAATTCGGAGGGGATCGTCAACCCGTTGCAGCCGCTGGTCGCGACCTTCAGCCCGGTGTTTCACGATCCCTCCCGGGCGCTGTTGCCGGCCGGCGACAAGGGCCGGCCGATCGCGGTCAGCTGCCAGTCGGGGGCGCTGACCTTCTCGTTCCTGTCGCGCGGCCTTTCGAAGCAATTGCGCTTCACCTACCAGGTCAGCGCCGGCAACCAGACCAATCTCGAAGCGCACGACTATATCGACTGGCTGATCGATGAGGGCGGCGCCGACATCTTTCTCGTCTATCTCGAAGGGATCCGCGATCCCGGCCGCTTTTGCGCGGTCGCCGACCGGGCCGCGGCGGCGGGGAAGCCGCTGATCGTCGCCAAGGTCGGGCGCTCGGAAGCGGGACGGCGCGCCGCCCAGTCGCATACCGGGGCATTGGCCCGCGCCGGCGCTGCCGACGACGCGATCTTCCGCCACCACGGCATCATCCGCGGCGAGGATCTCGACCACATGCTCGACGTCGCCGCGGCCTTCTCCTATTGCCCGTTGCCGCGCGGGAATCGCGTCGCGATCCTGACCGGCTCGGGCGGCAGCGCGGTGTGGATGGCCGACATCCTGTCGGCGCACGGGCTCGAACTGCCGGTCCTCGAAGACGACATCCAGCGCCGCCTGATGGCGCTCCTCCCCTCCTACGCCTCGGCGAAAAACCCGGTCGACGGCACCGCCCAGGCGATCCACGAGGTCGGCTATGCCCGGCTTGTCGAGATCGTGCGCGATTCCGAGCGCATCGACGTGATCCTGTTGATCGGCTCGCTTGCCAACGAAGCGACCGCAGCCGAGCGCGCCCGGGAACTCGCCGGCCTTGCCGAGACGACGCGGCAGCCGATCCTGTTGTCGACCTATACGACGGCGACGCCGAAGGCGATGGCGGCCTTCGCCGAGGCCGGCATCCCCTGCTACACCTCGATGCCGAGCTGCGCCCGGGCGATCCGCGCCCTGGTCGATTACGCCGCCTTCCAACAGCGACGCGAACGATCGGGCGCGACGGCCGCGACCACCCCTGCCCTGCGCAAAGAGGTCGGCCGCCTCCTCGCCGCCGCCGGCCCGGTCTTGACCGAGAGCGACGCCGGCGCGCTCCTCGCCCCCTATGGCGTCCGCCGCCCGCCCGAGGCGCTGGCGACGAGCGCCGAC
>DATFCQ010000043.1:0-7900 GCA_035252905.1 Allostellaceae bacterium
GCGGCCGTCGCGGCAGGCTTTGCCGCAACGCCGTTCGCGCGCGCGCGGCCGCTCCCGCCCGAGGCGCTCGCCGGGATCACCCATATCCTCTCCTCGATCCCCCCGGAGGCGGAGGGCGACCCCGTGCTCGACCGGCACGGCGCGGAGATTGCCGCGCTCCCCGACCTCGACTGGGTCGGCTATCTGTCGACCACCGGCGTTTACGGCGATCGCGGCGGCGCCTGGGTCGATGAAACCACGCGCCCTGCCCCGAGCGGCGCGCGCGGCCGCCGGCGGGCGGCGGCGGAAGAGGGCTGGCTTGCGCTGTGGCGACGGCAGGGCGTGCCGGTCCACGTCTTCCGCCTTGCCGCGATCTATGGGCCCGGCCGCAGTCCCTTTGACGCCTTGCGCGCCGGCACCGCCAAACGCATCGACAAGCCGGGACAGGTGTTCTCGCGCATCCATGTCGCCGATCTTGCCGCGGTGCTCCGCGCCTCGATCGCGCGGCCGCGGCCGGGAGCCGTCTACAATGTCTGCGACGATGAGCCGGCGCCGCCCGCGGAAGTCGTCGCTCATGCGGCCGCGCTCCTCGGCGTGCCGGAGCCGCCGCTCGTGCCGTTCGCCGCCGCCGGGTTGTCGCCGCTGGCGCGGAGCTTCTATGACGACAACAAGCGCGTCGCCAACGCGCTGATCAAACGCGAGCTCGGCATAGAGCTGCATTATCCCGACTACCGCGCCGGGCTCGCTGCGATCCGCGCCGCCGAACTCGCGCCGGCCGCCTGATCGGAGCGGTTTTGTGAGCGCTGGACAGAAGCTGCACAGGTTCTATCTTTGAGACGCGCAAGACGCGATGGAAGCGAGACGGGAGACGGACATCAAGACAGAACAGCACGCGCCGGCGCCGCGCGACCAGAGATCCCCGGAAGCGGGGCGCACCCGTCCGGCGGTCACGATCAGGGTCCATTCCGCGATTGCCGAGATCCCGGCCGCCGAGTGGGACGCCTGCGCCGGCACGGTCAATCCGACCGTCTCGCACGTCTTTCTGAACGCCTTTGAGGAGAGCGGCTCGGCGGCGCCGCGAACCGGCTGGACGCCGCAGCATCTCTCATTGGCCGACAGCGCCGGCCGAACCCTCGGCGTCGTTCCGCTCTACGCCAAGACCCATTCCTACGGCGAATACGTCTTCGATTACGGCTGGGCCGACGCCTATCAGCGCGCCGGCGGGCGCTATTATCCAAAGCTGCTTTCGGCCGTGCCGTTCACGCCGGTGCCGGGGCCGCGGCTGCTGTTGCGGCCGGATGCGCCGCCCGAGGCGCGGACGCACCTGATCGCGGGGATGATCGAATTGGCCCGGCAGCGCCGGACCTCGTCATTGCACGTCACCTTTCCCCATGCGGAGGACATGCGGGCGCTCGGCGAAGCCGGGTTTCTCGAACGCCTCAGCCAGCAGTTCCATTGGACCAACGAGGGCTACCGCGATTTCGACGATTTTCTCGCCGCGCTCAATTCGCGCAAGCGCAAAGCGGTCAAAAAGGAGCGGCGCGAGGCGATTGTCGACGGCGTCGTAATCGAGGTCTTGACCGGGCCGGACCTGGCGCCGCGCCATTGGGACGCGTTCTATAAGCTCTATCTCGCGACCTCCGACCGCAAATGGGGCTCGGCCTATCTCAATCGCCGATTCTTTGCCCTGATCGGCGAGCGCATGGCCGACCGCATCGTGCTGGTCATGGCGCGCGACGGGGGGCGTTATGTCGGCGGCGCCTTCAATCTTGTGGGCGAGGACACGATCTACGGCCGCAACTGGGGCAGCTACGGCGATTACAAGTTCCTCCATTTCGAGTGCTGCTATTATCGGGCGATCGAATTCGCGATCGCCCGCGGTCTGAAGCGGGTCGAGGCGGGCGCCCAGGGGCCGCACAAGATCCAGCGCGGCTACCTGCCGGTGCCGACCTACAGCGCCCATTTTTTGCCTGATCCCGGCTTCCGCCGCGCCGTCGCCGATTACCTCGACCGCGAACGGCTGATGATCGAGCGCAAGATGGAAAGCCTCGCCGAATTCGCTCCGTTCCGGCAGGAGGACGAATGAGGCGCCGGCAATCGGCGACGGGGTGATCGTCCAGGTCTACGAAGTGCGCAGCGCTGCCGAAGCGGCGGCGCTGGCCGCCTGCGGCGTCGATCATATCGGCGTTCTCGTCGGGTTCGGCGCGTTTCCGCGCGAACTCGACCCGGCGGCGGCGCGCGCCGTTTTCGCCGCCTGTCCGCCCGCGGCGAGGCGGGTCGCGCTGTCCCTGTCCGCCGATAGGGACGCGGTCGGCGTCGTGATTGCCGAAACCCGGCCCGACATCATCCACCTCGGCGCGTCTGCCGAACTGTTTTCGGCGGCGATGACGGCGGCGCTCAAAGCGCGGCATCCCTCATGCCGGATCATGCGCTCGATCCCGGTCACCGACGCGGGCAGCATCGCCGTTGCACGGGACTATCAAGGAGTGGCGGATTTTCTGCTGCTCGACAGCCATCGGCCGGGCGACGTCCAAATCGGGGCGCTCGGCCGCACCCACGATTGGACCATCAGCCGGCGCATCGTCGAAACCGTCGCCGTACCGGCAATCCTCGCCGGCGGGCTCGGCCCGGACAACGTCGGCGCGGCGATCCGCATGGTGCGACCGGCCGGGGTCGACTCGAAGACCCGCACCGACCGGGCGGACGGCGCCGGCAAGGATCTCGACAAGGTCGCGCGTTTTGTCGCGGCGGCAAAGGGTGCGGGGGTTTAGGACAGATGGAATATCGAATGCCGCCGGCAAGGATTCAGTAGTGAACATAGCTTGAAGCGGCTCGTCTGAGCCGAATGCCGCGACGGCATTGGCACGGCAATCCAGCGCGAGCACAACATCAAGCACTGGCCGAGAGCCTGGAAGGTCCGCCTGATCCTTGAGGGGAATCCGGGCTGGAACGACCTCTACGACCTTTTGGCGTAGGCGCGTGGATGCGCGGGTCAAGCCCGCGCATGACGAACTATGGTAAGCTTCTGTTCGACCCATTCGGGTTCGCGGTCCGCACCGGCGGCTCAGCCGCTCCCGGCGTCCGATACGAGTTTCTTCTCGCGCCCGCTGAGCATGCGCTTGGCTTCGCTTGGTCCGTAACCGCGGCGCCACGCGGCTACCTCCGCCTCGATCTCGGCACCGAGGATCACGATCAGCCCGCTCAGATAAAGCCAGAACAGAAAGATGGCGACGCCGCCGAGCGGACCGTAGAACCGGTTGAACGAGCCGGCGCGGCTCGCATAAGCGGAAAACGCGGCTGAAGCGCCGATCCACAGCAAGGTCGCGATGATCGCGCCCCAGTTCAGCCAGCGCCAGCGGGACCGGGGTCGGCTCGGCGCGAGGCTGTAAAGGGCGCTGAGGCCGAGCATGAACAACAGCGCAAGCAGGGGCCAGCGGACCGAGAGCAGCAGCGGAAAGGGAACATCCACCGCGAAGATCGACCGCGCGGCCGGCAATAGCGCCACGACCAGAATGGCCAGACAGATGAAAACAATGCCGCCGACCGCCACGACTAGAGCGATGATCTGGCGCCGCACAAAGCTGCGCCGCTCGGCGGCGTCAAAGGCGATATTGAGCGCGGTGATCAGGCCGGAGGACGCCCATTGCGCCGTCCACAGGACAAAACCAAGGCTGACCGCAAAACTGATCCCGAGGCCGAAACCGCCGCCGGAGCCCTTCAGGCTGTTCGCCAGCAGATCCGCGGCTTGCGCCGGGAGAAAACCGCGCAGCCCCTCGACCAGAGTGCGCACGGCAGCCGGATTGGCCATCAGGCCGTAGAGCGCCGTCAGGGCGATAAGGATCGGAACGATCCCGAGCAGGCTGTAGAAGGCAAGGCCCGCGGCCGTCATTGTCGCGTGATCGCTCAGCGTCTCGCGGACGATATGGCGCACCAGTTCCCACCACTCGCCGGCATGGCGCGGCAAGGGCCGCGGCTCGGTCGCATGGCCGTCGGTCTGTCGCATCGCGAGGAGACAACATCGGCGAGCGCGGGGGGTTCAAAGGGTCCTCGGGGCTGGCCGTCACCCCCACCCCGGCCCTCCCCCATCGAGGGGGACGGGGTGAACCTAGGGGTTCCGCAGAGGGCCGGTTATCATTCGACCAATTCCGGTTCCTGCGGGGCGGTGGGGGCAGGGCGTTCCTCGAAGGTGAAGGTGAGGCGGTCCTCGCCCTCCTGGCGGCTGACGCGGACGATCCCGCCCTTGGCCAGCCGCCCGAACAGCAGCTCTTCGGCCAGCGGCTTCTTGATGTGCTCCTGGATCACGCGGGTGAGCGGACGGGCGCCGAACAGCCGGTCGTAGCCCTTCTCGGCGAGCCAAGTGCGGGCGCTGTCGTCGAGTTCGATCGTCACCGAGCGGTCGGCAAGCTGCTCTTCCAATTGCAGGACGAACTTGTCGACGACCCGGCCGATCGTCTCGGGCGACAGCGGCGCAAACGAGATCACAGCATCGAGCCGGTTTCTGAACTCGGGCGTGAACAGGCGGTTGATCGCCTCCTCGTCGTCGCCCTCGCGCACGCCGCTGCCAAAGCCGATTGCGTGCCTTGCCAAGTCTGAGGCGCCGGCATTGGTCGTCATGATCAGGATGACATTGCGGAAATCGACGGTCTTGCCGTTGTGATCGGTCAATTTCCCGTAATCCATGACCTGCAACAGGATGTTGAACAGGTCGGGATGGGCCTTCTCGATCTCGTCCAGCAATAAGACCGAATGCGGGTGCTGGTCGATCGCGTCGGTCAACAGCCCGCCCTGGTCGAAGCCGACATAACCCGGCGGCGCGCCAATCAGGCGCGAGACGGTATGCCGCTCCATGTATTCGGACATGTCGAAGCGGGTGATCTCGATCCCCATCGTGCGGGCGAGCTGGCGCGCCACCTCGGTCTTGCCGACCCCGGTCGGCCCCGAGAACAGATAAGAACCGATCGGCTTTTCCGGGTCGCGCAGACCGGCGCGGGCGAGCTTGATCGCCGAGACCAAAGCGTCGATCGCCTTGTCCTGGCCGAACACCATCGTCTGCAGGTCACGCTTCAGGTTCTTCAACACCTCGCGGTCGTCGCGCGACACGCTCTTCGGCGGGATCCGCGCCATCGTCGCGATGACCGCCTCGATCTCGCGCGCGGTGATCGTCTTGCGCCGGCGGCTCTCGGGCAGCAGCATCTGCGCCGCGCCGGTCTCGTCGATCACGTCGATCGCCTTGTCCGGCAGTTTGCGATCGCCGATGTAGCGGTGCGACAACTCGACCGCGGCGCGGATCGCATCAGTCGTGTAACGGACCTTGTGGTGCCGCTCGTAATAGGGTTTGAGGCCGCGCAGGATCTTAACCGTGTCCTCAACCGTCGGCTCATTGATGTCGATCTTCTGGAAGCGGCGGACGAGCGCCCGATCCTTCTCGAAATAGTTGCGGTATTCCTTGTAGGTGGTCGAGCCGATGCAGCGGATGGTGCCGCTCGCCAGCGCCGGCTTCAACAGGTTCGAGGCGTCCATCGCCCCGCCGCTGGTCGCTCCGGCGCCGATCACGGTGTGGATCTCGTCGATAAAGAGGATCGCGCCGGGATGCGCTTCGAGTTCCGACAGGACCGCCTTCAACCGCTCCTCGAAGTCGCCGCGATAACGGGTCCCGGCCAATAGGGCGCCCATGTCGAGGGCGAAGATCGTCGCGTTCTGCAAGACCTCCGGCACCTCGCGCTGCACGATGCGGCGCGCCAAACCTTCTGCGATCGCGGTCTTGCCGACCCCGGGATCGCCGACATAGAGCGGATTGTTTTTCGAGCGCCGGCACAGGATCTGGATCGTGCGGTCGACCTCGGCTTCGCGACCGATCAGCGGGTCGATCTTGCCGGTCTTCGCCTTCTTGTTCAGATTGACGCAATAGGCGTCGAGCGCGTCATGGTTGCGTTTCTGCGACTTTTCGCCACGCTCGTCCTCGTCGGCCCCCTGCACGCGCCGAGTTTCCGAGCGGCCGGGCGCCTTGGCGATGCCGTGCGAGATGTAGTTGACCGCATCGAACCGGGTCATGTCCTGCTCTTGCAGGAAATAGACAGCGTGGCTTTCGCGCTCGGCGAACATCGCGACAATCACATTCGCCCCGGTCACCTCCTCGCGGCCCGAGGACTGGACGTGGATTGCAGCGCGCTGCAGGACCCGCTGAAAGCTCGCCGTCGGCTTGGCGTCCTCGTGATGGTTGGTGACGAGGTTCGACAGCTCGTTGTCAATATAATTGAGAACGTCGCGCCGCAGCCGGTCGAGATCGACACTGCAGGCGCGCAGCACCGCGATTGCGTCCTGATCTTCGGTCAGAGCCAACAGCAGATGCTCGAGCGTCGCGTATTCGTGCCGGCGATCGTTGGCGTGGGCGAGAGCCCGGTGCAGCGACTTTTCGAGATTGCGTGACAGCACGCCTGCCTGTCCTTCCTCAGAGAAACTCTAATCCTTTTCCAGCGTGCACTGCAATGGATGCTGGTGCTGCCGGGCAAAGTCCATGACCTGGGTTACCTTGGTTTCCGCCACCTCATAGGTGTAAACGCCGCAGAGGCCAACCCCGCGGCGATGCACATGCAGCATGATGCGCGTCGCCTCCTGCCGGTTCTTGTTAAAGAACCGCTCCAGGATATGAACGACAAACTCCATTGGTGTGTAGTCATCGTTCAACATGAGTACTTTGTACATCGACGGCTTTTTGGTTTTCGGCTTCGTCTTGACGACGACGCCGGTTCCCGGTCCTTCCTCGCCGCGCTTTCCGATGTCGCTCATATCGATCCGGGCGATGACGCTAATCGCTGATGTCCACTCGGCTGATGATATTGGCTTTCGGCGGCTGTGGAAAAGGGTGTTTTGCTCGGCTCTTTCGGGTGACATGATAAAGGCCTCATTCGCTGCGGTAGGGCCGGCGCAGCAGCCGCTCTGTCATCGCCGCGACTGCGACCCCTTTGTGCAGGACCGCGTCCACCGCCTCGCAGATCGGCATCTCGACCGCGAGCCGGCGCGCCAGGGCCGTGATTGCGGCCGCGGTGGCAACCCCTTCGACCACCGAGCGGCGGCTCCGGAGCGCCTCGGCAAGCCCCTCGCCGCGGCCGAGCGCAACACCGAGCGCGTGGTTGCGCGATTGCGTCGCATTGCAGGTCAAGACCAGATCGCCGAGCCCCGAGAGGCCGCGAAAGGTCTCGGCGCGACCGCCCTTTTCGATACCGAGCCGGACCATTTCGGCGAGGCCGCGGGTGATCAGCGCGGCCCGGGCATTATCGCCGAGCCCGCAGCCGTCGATGATGCCGCAGGCGATCGCGACGACGTTCTTGACCGCGCCGCCGATCTCGGCACCGACCGGATCGTCGGACAGATAGGGCCGGAACCGGCTGCTGCCGAGCGCCGCGGCAAAAGAATGGGCGAGGGCGGGGTCGCGGCTGGCGATCGTGACCGCCGTCGGCAAGCCGCGCGCCACTTCGGCGGCAAAGCTCGGGCCGGACAGGACGGCGAGCGGCGCCTGCGGCACGACCGCGCCGGCGACCTCGGACATCATCGCGAGCGAGGCCGCCTCGATCCCCTTGGCGCACAGGAGCAGCGGCGTCGAAGCGGGCAGGAGCGGCGCCAGAAGGGCTAGCACGGCGCGCAGAAACTGGGCTGGAACGGCAAGCAGGACCGCATCGGCGGCGGCGGCGGAGGCAAGATCGGCGGTCGCGGCGATCGCCGGGTCGAGCGGGACGCCGGGCAGAAAGACCGGGTTCTCACGGCGCTCGTTGATCGCGGCGACAACGGCGGGATCGCGCGCCCACAACAGCGGGCGAGAGCCGGCCCGGCAGGCGGCGACGGCGAGCGCGGTGCCCCAGGCGCCGCCGCCGACGATCGCCAGCCGTCCCACTCCCTCAGGCCCCGGCCTCGGCGTCGCGCCTGC
>DATFCQ010000044.1:0-8026 GCA_035252905.1 Allostellaceae bacterium
GCGGCCGTGGCCGGCGCGCGCCGAGCCCTCGCCGCTGCCGCTGCCGCACCCCGACCGCGACGCCGCCGACCGGGAATTTCTGCCCGCCGTCCTCGAAATCATCGAGACGCCGCCTTCCCGTTTCCGATCCGTTTTGGGCTATGCGCTTTGCGCGGTGCTCGCAGCGATGCTCCTCTCCTTGTGGTTGGGTCGGCTTTCCGCTTTTGCGGTCGCGCCGGGAGAGGTCGCGGCGAGCGGGCAGACCAAGGTCATCGAGCCGCGCGAGGCCGGGCAGGTGACGGCGATCCCTGTCCGGGACGGGGACCATGTCGCGGGGGGCCAGATCCTCGTCACGCTCGATCCGACCGCCGCCATCGCCGATCGCACGATCGTCACCAACAAGCTCGTCAATGCGCGCGCCGAGGGGATCCGCTTTACCGCCGAGATCGCGGCCGCCGAGGCGGCGCAGGTCAATCCCAAACCGGCCGTCGTCTGGCCCGCCGACATTCCGTCCGCCATCAGAGAGCGCGAAGAGGGGGTCTTAGAGGCCGACCTGACGCGCTTTGCCGCCGCGCTCTCCAGTCTCGCGGCGCAGCGCCAGGAAAAGGAGAGCGAGCGGGACAAGTTCGCCGGCAGCATAAAAGCCCAGAAGGAGCTGATCGCGATCATCACTCAGCATGTCGCGATGCATGAGGAGTTGGCGCGCCAGGGCGTCGAGAGCCGCGCTCTGCTGCTCGATGCGCGCGCCAAACTCGACCGCGCGGAATTCGATCTGACCGGGCTCGAAGGCAGCCTCAACAGCGCAACCGCAGCCATCGCCGTGCTCGACAGCAAGATCGCCAAGACCCGCCGGGATTTCGCCGCCGCCGCCACGCAGCAATTGGCCGCGGCGGAGAGCCAGGCCGAGCAGCTCGCCGAGGCGTTGAAAAAGGCCTCGAAGACGGTCGCCGACATGACCCTGCGGGCGCCGATCCCGGGAACGATCGAGGCTGTGGCGGTGACGACGGTCGGTCAGGCGGTGAAGCCGGGTCAGCAATTGATGCAGCTCGTCCCGGACGGGCAGGCGCTCGAAATCAAGGCCTATGTGCTCAATTCGGATATCGGCTTTGTCAGGAAGGGTCAGAAGGTGACGATCAAGGTGGACACCTTCCCCTATACCCGCTACGGGACGATCGCCGGGACGGTCACCCAGGTCGGCACCGATGCGATCCCCGGGACGGCGGCCCTGCGTCAGCAGGTGAACGCCTCGCAGCCGGTCTCGAAGGGAAAGTTGTCCGACACGAGCGCCGCCGAACAGACCTCCGATCTCGTCTTTCCGGTGACGATCGCGCCGTCCCGGACCGCGATTGCGGTCGGCGGCGCCCTGCGCCCGCTCCTGCCCGGCATGTCGGTCGTGGCCGAGATCACGACCGGCACGCAGCGCGCCCTCGACTATATCCTCTTTCCGCTCTTGCGCGGCGGCGGCGCACCGGCGGCGCGCTGACGAGCCGCCGCGCCATGGTCCTTGTCCCTGGGGAGTATCGGAGTTGATCAATCTGGCTGGCCTCACCCCGGTCGGGGTGCGGTGCACGGTGGACGGCGCCCGCTTGCAATGGCCTGGCGAGAACGGTCTCGTCGAAACCGGATTCGAGCGTTTCCGCCCGGTCGGGCTGCGGCTGCTGCCGCAATCCGGGGCGTTGCGCATCGAATGGCGGGATTTCGGCGATCTGCCGATGACCGACAATTTCTTCCAGGGGACGCTCAAAAAGGCGCGCGCGTTGACGGATCGGACCGAGAGTTTCGAGACCGATTGGGAAGTCGTCAGCCGTCTCGCCTGCCAGCCCGGAAACCTGCCGTTTTCCGGCGCGATCTTTCACATGGCGCGGACCGGCTCGACCCTCGTCCACCGCCTGTTCAGCAAGACCGGGCGGGTCTTAAGCCTGTCGGAGCTCGGAATCATCGATCGCGCATTGATATTGACGACAAGCTGGCCGCAGGACGAATGCACGCGCGTGTTGCGCGAACTGGTCGCCGCCCTGGGCCGGCCGCGGCGCGCCGGCGAGCGTCATCTCGTGATCAAGATGACCGACGCGACGCCGAACACGCGGCTGCACCGGTTCCGCGACGCCTTTCCGGAGGTGCCGTGGATCTTCATCTACCGCGATCCGGTCGAGGTCATGGTGTCGATCCTGCGCGGGCCGACCGGCTCGATGAAGCAATGGTTGCGTCGCCCGGTGCACTTCGCCAGCCGGCTGGGGATGCCGGCCCTTGCCGACCGCGCGACAACGCCGGAGGAGTTTGTAGCGCGTACATTGCGGCGCTTCTGCGCCGCCGCGGTGGAGGCGGCCAAGGCGACGCCGCCGGGCCTGTTTCTCGCGGTCCCCTATACGCGGCTGCCGGATGCGGTGTGGGAGACGATCGCACCGCATTTCGGGGTCGGTCTGTCGGAAGAGGACCGCGACGTGATGCGGGCGGAAGCGCGCTACAAGGCAAAATCGCGCACCGACGAGGAGTTCAAGCCCGACAGCGAAGCCAAGCGCGGCGAAGCGACCGGCGAGATCGTGGCCTTGGCCAGACGCCATGTCATGCCGATGATCGAGGAGCTGAGGGCGCTGCCGCAGGCGTGAACGCGGGCGCCCTTTGCAACAGGGCGCAGCACGGCCGGGCCGTCCGGCGGTTTCCTTGACAATCCGCCGGATCGGTCCTTATCGATATCATCGCATTGCAGCGCAGCCGAACCTCCGAGCGGGATGCCCCTATCACCAGGCCGCGCCTCATGCTTTGGAAAAGGACAAGCAATGACGGGTCTCCGCGCGGCGCTGGGGCTGGCGCTGCTGTTCCTGGTCCTGATCGCCGCGCGGGCCTTTGCCGCCGGCACCACGGCCCGGATCGAGGTTCCGATCTATCAACGCCAGCTTCCGGATGGGACCATTCGTTACTGGGTGTCCGTCCGCGTCGGCGGCAGCGCCCCGATCGCGGCGATGCTCGATACCGGCTCGTTCGGTCTGCGGGTTCTCCAATCCGCACTGTCCCCCTCGGATTACCAGGATACCGGGATCGAGAGGCGTCTTGCCTACGGCAGCGGCGTGGCCCTGCATGGCCCGCTGGCCACGGCCGTCATCCAGATCGGCGACGCCACCTCCGAGACGCCGATCACTTTTCAGCTCGTCCGCTCGGTTGGGTGCATTCCGCGAAAGCCCGACTGCCCCGCCGCGCGCGTCAGTCCCGAGGATTACCGGATTGGTGGGAACGGTCTGCCGGGCCAGGGCTTCGAGGCGATTCTCGGCCTGTCGCTGCGACGCCCGCGGGTTGCAATGGCGGCGCTCAACCCGCTCGACCTGATCGGCGCCCAGCAGTGGATTGTCGTGCTGCCGCTGCCCGGAGCGGCCGATCCGGGCCGGTTGATCATCAATCCGGCCCCGCAGGACCTCGACGGCTTTCGTTCGGCGCAGGTGGCCCCGCCGCCGATCCACAGACCTGGAATGGTGCGGATGATCGACCCGAATTGCCCGGCAGGGGAGGAAGCGCAGACGGAGGCCTGCGAGCCGGTCAAGCTCGACAGCGGGGCCGGCGACGGCCTGAAGCCTTACTACTCCTTTGCAGTCTTCTACGACGCCAGGAGCGGGGCGATCGGCGTCAAGCCGCGGGCCGATGCCGGCCGCTGAGGCGCGCCTGCGGCGCAGGATGGTCCGCCTGCGCTGTTGACCCGGCGCGGTGCGTCAATGTCGCGCAGGTGTGAGGCAGCTTACATTGCAAACATCGCTTTTCGGGTAAGTTTTCAGATCAACAGGAGGGAATAGTGTACTGGCTTCGGCTCACCCAAGCCAATACAGGTGCCAAGATCTATGTGAACATGGAACAAGTGATCGTTATTGCCCCTAGTAGAACCGGTGGATCAAATCTGGTACTTACAGTCAGTGAAACTGCACAGAAGACCGGTCGAAACATAGCAAGGATTTTACCAGTGCAGGAAACCCAAGAAACTATAGTGGAAATGATGAGTCGACCTGACGAATCCTGAGCACGATGGGGCGATTGCCATAAGGGAATAAGCGCCCTGTGTTACCGTTCTGTTGTTACCGGCAGCAATGCGAGAGATCCTTTGAGTCAGTACGGTCGGGCAAAGCGCCCCGTTGAGAATTCCGCCGGAGTGGTGGACGCGGCGTACAAACCTCCGGCCCGGGGGATGAGCAGTCAGGGCCAAAAGTTTGTGATATTTTTAGGATCGGTCTGTACTCTGGGGATGGATTGCGCAGGGCCTGCACAGAATTGGCAGGAGGCGCAAGCATAGGTGTGCGGCAGCCGGATCGGGCATTGAGGTGAGGTGAGGATGGTGATAGGCAATCTTGATTTAAGGTTGTATAAACTGGTACTCTGCTCTACGTAGAGGCTGGACAAGGCCGGCACCTTCTGATACGCAGAACGACCAACTTTATGGGGGTCACATGGCCTACACAACCCCAACAGGCTATACCGGGTACACTGGCTATACCGGGTACACTGGCTATACCGGGTACACGGGTTATACTGGGTACACCGGGTACACGGGTTATACTGGGTACACCGGCTATACTGGTTACACCGGGTACACGGGTTATACTGGTTACACCGGCTATACTGGTTATACCGGCTATACTGGTTACACCGGCTACACCGGCTATACTGGTTACACCGGTTACACCGGCTATACTGGTTACACCGGCTATACTGGTTACACCGGCTACACCGGGTACACGGGTGGTTATACCGGCGGATACACAGGCGGTGGTTTTACCGGTGGGTATAGCGGCACTACAGCCACCACAGTTACATGAGTTGTATAGGCTTAGACCGGAAACCGGCCAGCGCCAGACATCCAGCAGGTGTCAGCACCGGGGCGGCGCGCTTACATTCGACCGCATTTCGGTTGCGACCCCCCACACGAGGTCAATGCGCCGGGGTACGCCCCGGCGCAAGCCGTTCTGACGCGCCGCTACCTTGTTTGTACGAAATGCGACCCCAATTTGAATGCGATCGCCGGGGCATCGTAGGCACCGGCTCGCTCAGGCGAGATCCTCTGGCGGTGCTTTTACCAAAGCGGCTTCTCTTCCCAAAAGTTTTGTGCGACGAAAATATTGCATGAATAATGGACTTCACTTTATTTCCGGCTTACCCCGGTCGGGGTCGACCTTGCTCGCCGCCATCCTGCGGCAGAACCCGAGGATTCACGCCGGAATGTCGAGCCCGGTCGGTCCGCTGTTCCAGGGGTTGCTCGGAGCCATGGGGCCGCGGAACGAATTTTCGGTGTTCATGACCCCAGACCAGCGTGAAAACGTTCTCCGTGGTCTGTTCGACAGCTACTACAAAGACATTCATCCGACCAAAATCGTGTTCGATACCGGCCGGCTATGGTGCGCCAAAATGGCGGCGGTCTCCCGGCTGTTTCCCGAAGCCCGCATGATCGTTTGCGTGCGGGAATTGGCCTGGATTATGGATTCATTCGAGAGGATTCTGCACCGGAGCCCTCTGGTGACCTCCCGGATGTTCCATCCGCGCGACGCCGCCACAATCTATACGCGGGTGAACGCTCTCGCAGCCCCCAGGGGAACCGTTGGGTTTCCCTGGAACGCCGTCCAGGAAGCCTTTTACGGTGAGTACGCCGACCGACTGGTCATTATCGATTACGAGGCGCTGACCCGCGATCCAAAGCGCGCCGTTGATTTCATTTATGAAAAGCTCGAACTCGAGCCTTTCGCGCATGATTTTGATAATGTGACCTACGAGGACGGCAGCGAGGTCGATGCGCAGCTCGGGGTTCCCGGATTGCACGCGGTCGGCCGCAAAGTCGGTTTCGTCGAGCGGCCGACGATTCTGCCGCCGGACTTGTTCGAGCGTTTCAGCGGCCGGAATTTCTGGCGCAGACCCGGAGCGAACCCGCGCAATGTGGCGGTGTTGCTGCCGGAGGGCGACAGGCGGAGGCGGCCTCCTTATCCCGGCATGCAGGCGCCGATAGGACGCAGAATGCCGTTTGCGGGAGCCTAGAACGATCGGCGCGAGCGGCCGTCTTGCGGCCGAGCGCGCCATTCCCGGGCGAGCCTTGGCGGCGTATGATCCTATCGCAGCTGCGATGCTGGTCTCTCGCGCCCTGCTCCGGGCGGTCGGCAGTTGATAAACCGGGCGGCGCGGCGCGATCAAGATGGAACCGGGTAATGGCAAAAGAGCATCTCGAAAATCTGAGGCATCTGCGCGACGAGCTGGTCGAGGAGCGACGGCAAATGGTCGCGGAGGCTTTTGCCGATCCTGAGGCGCGGCACGAAGCGGCCGCCGACTTCATCGGGCTGCAGCATCTAATCGACGTCGTCGAGCGCGCTATGGCGCACGAAGCCAGCCTCGAACGTTTCCCGAAAGCGTCCTCGGGGACAGTAGGCGGCGGCCCGCGGTCCTGACTTGGCGGAAGGCCGGTTTCCCAGGATGAAGCAGGCGCAGATCTTTGTGCTGGCGCGGCCAGCCGGCCGCAAGGGACAGGTCACGGTCCGTCGTCGGGACGAGCCGGCGCTCGAGGAGAAGCCCGAGCGGCCGTCTCCGCGCGACGGCGAGGACGAGCGCGAATTCTCGCCGGCGGCGCTCCAGATCGTCGAAGCCCCGAACTCGCCCATTCGAAAAGCGACGATCTGTGCGATTTGCGCGCTGTTCGCGGCAGCGCTGGCCTGGTCGTATTTCGGCCGGCTGGCGGTCTTTACCGAAGCCTCGGGGCGGATCCAGGCGGTCGGCCGCACCAAGGTCATCGAGCCCCGGATAACCGGCCAGATCAGCGCGATCCGGGTCGGGGACGGAGAGCATGTAAATACGGGCGACGTGCTGGTCGAATTCGATCCGGTCGACGCCCTCGCGGCACGGGCGATGATCGTCCAGAAGCTCGCCGACAGCCGCGGCGATATCGCGCGTTGGCAAGCCGAGATCGCGGCGGCGCGAGCGACGCCCATCGTCACCGACCCGGCGATCGCCTGGCCTGCCGACATTCCCCAGAACGTGCGGCGGCGCGAACAGAGCGTCGCGCGCGCCGATCTCGCCCGGCTCGCCGCCGCGCTCGCCGATCTTGCGGCGCAGCGCCGCGAAAAAGAGAGCGAGAAGGACAGGTTCACAGCCAGTATCGCCGCCCAGAAAAAGCTGATCTCGGTGCTCTCCGAGACCGTTGCCATGCACGCCCAACTCGAAAAGCAGGGCTGGAACAGCAAGGCGACCCTCCTCACGGTATTGGCCAAGCTGAAGCAGGCGCAACTCGACCTCGTGACGCTGCAGGGCCGACTCGCCGACGCTGCCGCCGCGATCCCGGTCATCGACAGCAAAATCGTAAAGACGCGCGAGAGCTTCATCACCAGCGATATCCAGTCGCTCGCCAGTACCGCGCATGAGGTCGACAATCTGGAGCAGCAGCTGGCGAAGGCCGATCAGGCGGTCGCCAATACAACATTGCGGGCGCCGATCTCCGGCACGGTCGAGGCATCCGCAGTGACGACGATCGGGCAAGTGGTCAAGCCGGGTCAGCAGTTGATGCAGATCGTCCCGGACGGTTTGCCGATCGAGATCCAGGCTTATGTGCCCAACACCGCCATCGGCTTCATCCGCGAGGGCATGCCGGCCGAGATCAAGATCAATGCCTTTCCTTACGCGACCTACGGCACGATCCCCGGCACGGTAGCGACGGTCGCCAGCGATGCGCTGTCGACGCAGCGCAAAGCGGCGCTGCAGACGGCCTCACTCGACGGCGCCTTGTCAGAGACGACCGCCGCACAAAAGACCGCCAATCTCGCCTTCCCGATCCTCGTCTCCGCCTCTCGCACGGCGATGAATATCGAGGGCAAGGAGATCCCGCTGTCACCCGGCATGACGGTCACTGTCGACATCAAGACCGAGGACGAACGCGCGATCGATTATGTCCTCGATCCGGTAATCGCGCTGTTCTCGACCGCGGCGCATGAGCGCTGAGAGGCGGCGGCGCAGCAGAAGCGGACAGGACGCCTATTCGACGCGCGGGACGAAGGCCGCTTGCCGGCCACGGCCGGCGGCGGGGCCGCGCCCGCGCATCCCG
>DATFCQ010000045.1:0-8476 GCA_035252905.1 Allostellaceae bacterium
CGCCGACAGCGCGGCGGATTTCACGGTGCCGCGCGCCGCGATCTCGCTCGCCGCCCATTCGCTTGCGGACTGGCCGAAACCGGCGAGCCTGTTGCCGCCGCTCAAGGCCTCGCCGGGCGCCGTCGCCTTTGGTGAAGCCTATCTGTCGTGGAGCCGGCGGGGCCTTGCCCTGGCGACGATCGGCCAGGATTACTACGACCTCGATTTGCTGGCCTACCGCGGCCCCTTTCCGCTGGGCGAGGCCTACCGGGTCGAATTCGGCGTCGATTTTGGCGCGGGGCCGCGCCGCTTCACGTTGTTCTTCATCCCGCCGAAAAAGAAGGCGCGCGACTACCCGCATCTGACCGCGCTGCTGTGCGCCGGCCCGGCGGAGCGCGCCATCCGCGCCGGCTGCACCCCAGTCCCCGGCGCCGATTCCGCCTATTTCGGCGCCGACCAGCCGCGCATCACCGCCGAAGTGACGATCCCGTGGGCGGCGCTCGGCATCGCCGCGCCGGCGCCGGGGACGGCCTTCACGGCCGAGGTCGCGATCACCTCTTGGCATCGCGGCCGCTGGATCTCGCTCGACGGCCGCCCGCCGCAAGCGGCGATGGCCGATCCCGCCGGCTGGCTGCCGATGCGGCTCGGCGACGGCACCCAAGCCAAGGACGCGCCGCCGCCCGCCGCCCGCCAGCCGGGCTAGGTCTGCCTCACGAGGCGTGGTGGAGATATTGCACCGGCGGCCGGAACGATCGGCCGCTGCGCAGGCCCGCCGCGGGCACGGCGAGCTGCGGCCGCTTCTTCACCGCATCGCCGGTAATCCAGGCCAGCCCTTCCGGCGTCTGGTTGGCTGCAAAGACCTGGATCTCGGCGGGGATCAACAGCCGCAGGGCCTGCACCATATGCCGGACCCAGGCGACGTCGGTAACGATCGCGACGCGCTCCCAGTGCGGCAGATGCTCGAAGCCGAGATCGATCTCCTCCCACCCCGCACCCGGGAAACGCGAGCGGATCTCGTAATAAAGGCGCAGTTTGTAGTGCCATTCGCGCGCTTTTTGCAGCCGCGGAAGCAGGATCTCGGCGCAGTCGATCTTGGTCAGCCGCCCCTTGACGACGATGCCGACGACGTTGTCGGGCAGTCCTTCGACGATCTCGATCATGGTCCGCTCCTCAACTCTGCCGATGGCTGCCGCGGTCAGAACCTGACCCGGAAGGTATAGTCGAACGCACTCAAATTGCCGGTCTGGTTGTAGATCGTGTGGCGATGCCCGTAAGTATATTCAAAGCCGGTGTCGATGAAGGCGACCGGGCTCCAGATGATGTTGACGTGGGCGGTGATCAGCTCCTTGTTGTAGTTGATCGCGTTTCCGTTCGGGAGAGAGTCCGGACTGCCGATCAGAGTGGTCGGTATGTCCTGATGCATGATGCCGCCCGAGATCGTCGAGCGCAGACCCGACGCAAATCCCCACCAGTGCTGATAATTGGCCTCGAAGCCCCAGGACGGGATCGTCTTGGCGATGACCCTCGCCGCATTGGCCTTGCTGTCGATCGCCAGACAGGCCGGGGTGTTGGCGTTGCAGGTGCCGTAGCCGCCGACCGCGGGGCCGCCGAAATTGGTCGCCAGCCCAAGCCAAGTGTTGGTGGCGGTGCCGGTCGGCGAGGTGTAATGGCCGAGGCCGTCGCCGCCGAACATGTTGAAGCCGAAATTGTCTCTCTTAAAACCGAGCCAGCCGGGGATCACGTGCACGCCGAAGCCGGCGCCATAGCCGATATAATCCTTGTTGATAAACCGGCCGTCATCCAGGTTGAGATCGCGGACGACGGCGCCAAACTGGGCGCTTCCCCACGGCCGCTCGACGCGCAGGGCAAAGTTGCCGTCGGGATATCGGGATCGGGTCGGGTTGATGGCGAGCCCGGTCGGCGCCGTGTTGGTGCCGGAGATTCCGGTGCCGGCGCTGTCGTTTTCGAGGGCGCCGGTCGGCGTGAAGGTCCCGGTCACCGGATTGTAGGCCGCGACGATGTAGCTAAATCCGTAGGGCAACTGCCCGGTGTAGCGGATCTGCGGCCCGCGGCCAGGACCGAGAATGCCGACATCGCCGCCGAAATCAAAGAGCGTCGGGCTGGCCTCGAGAAAGAGGGTCGGACCAAAGTCCTGCCCGGCCAGGAACGGCCCCAGGGTGCCGTAGGCGAGGCGCAGGCGCGGCACATTCCCGTTGGTCGAGTTGTTCAGGTTGCTGCAGGTGATGCCGCCGGAGCCGGCGCAGCCGAACATGTCGAGTTCGAGATGGGTGCGCGCCTGGCCCCAGGCGGTCGGCGTGCGCGTCTCGATAAAGAACCGCGATTCGTTCGCGCTCATGGCGAAGTATCTGTTGCGCGTGCGCGCATTGAAGGGCGGCGCCGTCAGCGCCCCGGGGCCGGTCTGGTGCAGCGTTGTCCCGGCCACGACGGGGGCGCCCTCGAGCGGCGGCGCGGCGGCGCTGCTGCCATTGGGGCTGGCGCCCTGGGAAAAGTAGACGGCGTCGAGATTGACGTAGCCGCCGATCTGCAATGAGGTGTTGGTGCCCGGGATCAGGAACGAGCGCGGGAAGCTGCCGGCCAATGATGGCGCGCCCGGCGGCACCGGCGCGGCGCCGAGAGCGGCCTGTTGTTCGAGCTGGTCGAGACGCTGCTGCAGGAGCTGTTGATTGGCCCGCAGCTGCGACAGATCGTCGGCCCGCGCGCCGGGAAGCCCGGTCAACAGGGCGACGGCTGCGACCATCCCCCCCAAAGCCGCAACGGCACCGATCCTGCGTATCGTGGTCATCGTTGCCCTTCCCCCGTTAACTCATTGGTTGAACCGTCCGGCCCAAATCCCACAAGTCACAGGCGGAAGCCATCCATCGGATCGATGGAAATTCGCTGGAGTCGCCGCTTTAAATCGGCTGTGCGCAGGGTCTAAATCCCACGGCCACCACCCGCGCCACATCACCCCCACCCCAGCCCTCCCCCATCGAGGGGGAGGGAGCGCGTTCTTAAGCCCTTCCCCTTGATAGGGGAGGGTTTGGGAAGGGCGCAGATGACAACCTGCGAAACCGGTGCGGGGATGAGATTGGGTGGAGGGCGATTTAGATCCGGCGCGCGCCGCCGCCCGGCATCACGGACGGTGCGGGCTTGTCCCGGCCGCCGGCGCCGCGCCCGGCGGGCTGAGAATGCCGCAGAACTGTGGCATAATCGTCACGATGGCCGCGCAATCGGGATTTTCTGGGTTCCGCCGACCCGGAGATATTATCGAGCTGTGGCGTAAGTGCCACGGCGCGCCGGCGCCGTGGCACCGGCGGCAGGCCGTCCGGCCTAAGGGCTGCTAATCAAATCGGAGGTTGAATCGGCCGGCTCGACCCTAATCCGGGTTTCCTCCGGCGGAGAAGCGGGCCGCCCGTGCAATGCGGCGGCCACATCGCCGCGGTGCTCGACACCGAGCTTTCCGAGCAGATTGTGGACATGGGATTTGGCCGTCGCCAGGCTGATGTTCAGCCGCCGGGCGATGTCCTTGTCGCTGAACCGCGCAGCGATCAGCTCGGCGATCTGCCTTTCCCGCCGGGTCAGCCCGCGCGCCGGGGAGGGCGCCTCGCCGCCATTGCCCAGGCTCGCGGCAACGGCGATCCGGCGCAACAGGCCGGCGGCCACCCGGCCCGAGCAGGTCTGCTGACCGGCCAACAGATCCCTGACGACGCGCACGATTTGCGCCAACTGGACGGTGTTCGGTAGATAGCCGGTCGCCCCGGCCTCGGCCCAGGCGACGACCTCCTCGACGGTCTCCCGCAAGGCGCAGGCTATGACCGGGATGTTCGGGGCGATGTCGCGCAACTGCCTGACTGCGGCGGGGCCTTCCGGCAAGGCGCTGTCGACCAGCACCGCATCCGCCTGTGCGGTCAAGCCCAGCGCCACCGTCTCGGCCTGATCGGCGCAGTAGACGGCCGCGATCGACGGGTCGCGTTCGAGCAATGTCGCCAGCGCTTCGCGCACAAAGCATACATCCGAGACAAAGAGGAGGCGAAGCGGCGCGGCCTCGGAAGAACCCGGTGCCGCCCGATCCGGCGCGAGGTTCGTGTCCACAGTCGTCCCTCCCATGACGGCAAGGGTTCAGCCCGGGCCGTTCCGGCGCCGGCCTCTCTTGCGCAATGACCTTACCCGTTCGTGGCGGCCCTATCGCAGGCCTTGTGCCAAGGGTATATGCGTTATGCGCGAATGTCTCTTTCTTTTTTGTCTCATTTCGCGAGCACCCTTCCCCCTCCGCCGCGGGCGCCCAAGGTCATGTAAAACAGGATCATGACGCGGCGAGCCTGCGATCCGAGATCGCCCCGATTCGGCAGGAGCGCGTAAGAGAGCCGGCGCTGCGGCGCTCTCGCGACCGCCTGCTCTCCGTACTCCCTGCCGGCTTTCGCTATGAGGTTTGCGACTGACGGTTGAGAGCCAACCGCAACAACTCAGATGCAGCGGATCGTCCAGTTGGTGAAGACGCCCGGCTCGTCTGAATAGCCGTCCGGAGTATTGTTGCGGACTTTCTGGTCCAGCACGCGGTAGCCGTCCGGGCACATGCGGGCAGCCATGCGTTGGTTCGGCACCGTCGAGCCGCCCGGAACGCCGGGGCCTTCGATACGAAACGTATGGTTGCCGAGTTCGGTCACCGTGGCCTCGGTGCAGCCGGCAATCGCGACAACGGCGGCCAGACAGAGGAGCATGCGGATCATCGGGGCTCACCCAGCGGCTTCGCAAGGTGATCGCGTTCTACACCATCCCGTGCAGCGGCGCCAGTCATAGGGCGCTCTCGACGCGGGGTTGCGCACACGCCATATACCCGATCGCGGGAACGGTCTCCCGCTCACCGGCATAGATCCTCTGCGACAACGGAGACATCCTATGCGCATCCCCTTTGCCGCCTGCCGCACCGGCCTCCTGGTCCTCCTGGCCGCCTTTCTCGTCTGGGCCTCTCCGCCGCGGCCGGGCTTCGCCGAAACCGCCGGCCCGCCGGCCGGTTACGCGCGCATCTGGATCTATCGCTACGACGAGCCCTATGTCAGCCTGGCGACGCCCTATGTCCGCTTCAACGGCCGGATCGCCGGCGTCTCGCAGCCCGGCGGGGTGTTCTATCGCGACGTCCCGCCCGGCGAGTATCACGTCACGGTCGACTCGGAAGGGCAGGACGTCTATCAATTCGTCACTGTTGCCGTGGTCCCCGGCCAGCAGGTCTATATCCAGGTCCAGGTCTCGAGTTCCTGGTATTGCGGCGGCGGGGGCGGCGACCGCGGCGGGGGCGCGTGGTGCCGCCCGACCTTCTACACCCGTCTTCAGCTTCCCCAGATCGGCGCCGCCGCGGTGGCGATGCTGCTCTCGCGTGGAGGCGCCGCGGTGGCGGGCTGAACTCTTCCGCTAATACGCATATTCGGTGAAGGCCGGGTCGACCGAGCCGCGCCACGTCGTGCGGTATTCGTCGAGCATGTCCTCAGCCGGGGTGCGGCCCTTGTGGGCAATCGCGAACAGCGGGTCGAGAAAATGCGCCTCGTCCGCGCCGGCGCCGTCGCGGCGGGCGCGGCGTTCGAGCCCGCCGCGCGCGATCTCCAGCATTTCGAGCGCGACCTCGCGCAAAGTCCGGGTGCGCAGCGGCGCCGCCAGTCCCTGCAGCGGCGCATCGCGGCGCATCGCCTCGCGCTCCTCCGCGGTCCAGTCGGCGACGAGGTCGCAGGCGGCGTCGAGCGCGGCGGCGTCATAGAGGAGCCCGACCCATAGGGCCGGCAGCGCGCACAATTGCCGCCACGGGCCGCCGTCGGCGCCGCGCATTTCGAGATAGGTCTTGAGCCGCACCTCGGGAAAGGCGGTGGTCAGATGGTCGCTGAAGTCGCCGAGAAGCGGCGCTTCGCCCGGCAGCGCCGGCAGCCGGCCGGCGATGAAGTCGCGAAACGACTGCCCGCTCGCATCGATGTAGCGGCCCTTGCGGTAGACGAAGTACATCGGCACGTCGAGCATGTAGTCGACATAGCGCTCGAAGCCGAACCCCTCCTCGAAGACAAAGGGTAGGGTGCCGCAGCGGTTGGGGTCGGTGTCGGTCCACACCAGGCTGCGCTCGCTGAGCCGTCCCGAGGGCCGTCCCTCGACAAAGGGCGAGTTGGCAAACAGCGCCACCGCGACCGGCTGCAGGGCGAGACTCGCGCGGAACTTGCGTATCATGTCGCGCTCGGAAGCGTAGTCGAGGTTTGCCTGCACGGTGCAGGTGCGCAGCATCATGTCGAGCCCGCGGCGCCCCTTTTTCGGCATGTAGTCGCGCATGATGCGGTAGCGGCCCTTCGGCATCCACGGGATCTCGTCGCGCCGCCATTTCGGGTCAAAGCCGAGGCCGAGCATGCCGAGGCCGAGTTCGCCGCAGACTTCGCGCACCTGGCGCAGATGCTCGTGCACTTCGCCGCAGGTCTGGTGCACGGTTTCGAGCGGCGCCCCGGAGAGCTCGAACTGGCCGCCCGGTTCGAGGGTGATCGCGCAGCGCGAATCATTGATCAGGGAGATCACATTGCCGTTCTCGAGGACCGGCTTCCAGCCGAACCGCATCATGCCTTCGAGCAGCGCCTTGATCCCGTCCGGCCCTTCATAGGGGACGCGGCGCAGATCGGCGCGGCGGAACACGAATTTTTCGTGCTCGGTGCCGACCCGCCACAGGGCCGGCGGCTTGCATCCCGATTCGAGATATTCGACGAGCTGCCGCTTGTCGGTGATCGGCGCACCCGGCGAGTTTGGCGTAGCGGACATGCTCGTCGGAACTCCTGAGATCGATCCCGTTAAAGCGCTCGGCGGCTGCGACGATCAGCGGGAACGCCCATCGCCGGCGATCGCCTGGAAGACCGCCACGGCCGCGAGCGCGGCGGTTTCCGCGCGCAGCACCCTGGGGCCGAGCCCGATCCGGGTAACAAAAGAGAGTTTGGCGAGGGCGTCAAGCTCCGTCTCGGCGAACCCTCCCTCCGGGCCGACGAGAACGGCCAGCTTCCGTCCCGCGCAACCGGCCGCGACCTCGGCGATCGGCCGACCTCCCCCGCTCTCGTCGCACAGGGCGAGCGCGCGTTCCTGCGGCCAGGCCGCAAGCATCCGGGCGAGCGTTTCGGGCGCGCGCAATTCGGGCAGGGACAGGCGTCCGCACTGCTCGGCCGCGCCGATCATGTGCGCGCCGAGGCGTTCGCGGTTGAAGCGCTGGGGCTCGGTGCGCTCGGTCCACACCGGCACAAAGGCCGCGACGCCGAGTTCGGTCCCTTTCTCGATCAGCCAGTCGAGTCGGGCGCGCTTGATCGGCGCGAACAGCAGCCACAGATCGGCTTCGTCCTGCGGCGCGCGCAACCGCTGCAGGACGGCGAGGCGCATTCGGCCTCTGCCGAGATCGGCAATACGGCACAGAAACTCGCCGTCGCGCGGGTTGAATGCGGCAACGCCGTCGCCGCGGCCGAGCCGCAATACGGTGCCGAGATGGTGCGCCTGGGCGGCGCCCAATTCGGCCGCGCCGCCCTCGGCGAGGGCTTCGGCCACATAGACCCGCGGCGGCCGCCGCTGCGCCATTCGCCTCCTCCGCGTTGACCGGCTTGAGCAGGGATGCTCGCGCTCCCAAGATGAGGGCCATGACCGCGGAAAAACAGCCCGATCCGGCCGGCGTCCCGTTGCCATCGCCCCTCACCCCAGCCCTCTCCCCGCACGCGGGGAGAGGGAGGGACCTGCGTAGCGGGAGGGTGAGGGGCAGTCGCAGCAAGGATATTGCCCCGGACCCGAGCGACATCCGCTCGGGCGACTGGGTCGCGCGCATGCTGCCGCGCCGGGTCCGGCCTTACGCCCGGCTGGCCCGGCTCGACCGCCCGATCGGCACGTGGCTCTTGCTGTTTCCGGCCTGGTGGGGCATCGCGCTCGCCGGCACCGGCTGGCCCGACCTGCGGCTCTTTGCGCTGTTCGCGCTCGGCGCCGTGGCGATGCGCGGCGCCGGCTGCACGTTGAACGACATCGCCGACCGCCATTACGACGGCCAGGTCGCGCGCACGCGCCTGCGCCCGCTGCCGAGCGGCGCGGTCAGCGTGCCGCAGGCCGTCGCCTTTCTATGCGCGCAACTGGCGATCGGCGCCGCCGTATTGTTGAGCCTCAACCTGACGGCGATCCTGCTGGGCGTCGCCGTGCTCGCGCTGATCGTCCCCTATCCGTTCATGAAGCGCATCACCTACTGGCCGCAAGTCTTTCTCGGGCTTAATTTCAACTGGGGGGCGCTGCTCGGATGGGCGGCCGTCGCCGGAGCGCTCGCCGCGGCGCCAGTCCTGCTCTATCTCGGCGGGGTGTTCTGGACGATCGGCTACGATACGATCTACGCCCATCAGGACAAGGAGGACGATGCCCGGATCGGCGTCAAATCCTCCGCTCTTGCCCTTGGTTCGCAGACCCGCCCCTGGCTCTTCATGTTCTACGCCGCCGCGGCCCTCTTATGGGCGGCGGCGGGGGCGACGGCCGG